>NZ_KB892158.1:0-493759 GCF_000373685.1 Streptomyces sp. PsTaAH-124
GGCGAGTTGTTCGGCTTTGAAGGGCATGCCGTTGACCTGGTTGTAGGAGTGGGCGTCGACGAGGTATCTGGCGCGGATGAGGGTGGCGAGCTGGCCGAGGTTCATCTCGGGGATCACGATCTTGTCGTAGCCGGCCAGGAGGGTGCCGAGGTTGCGTGGGAAGGGGTTGAGGTGGCGCAGGTGTGCCTGGGCGATGGGGACGCCCTCGGCGCGCAGGCGTCGTACGGCGGCGGTGACGGGGCCGTAGGTGGAGCCCCAGCCCAGGACGAGGGTGCGGGCGTGGTCGGGGTCGTCTGCCCGGATGTCGGGCACTTCGATGCTGTCGATCTTGGCCTGGCGGGTGCGGACCATGAAGTCGTGGTTGGCGGGGTCGTAGGAGATGTTGCCGGTGCCGTCCTGTTTCTCGATGCCGCCGATGCGGTGTTCCAGGCCGGGGGTGCCGGGCACGGCCCAGGGGCGTGCCAGGGTGTGGGGGTCGCGTTTGTAGGGCCAGAAGACGTCGGTGCCGTCGGGCAGGGTGTGGTTGGGTCCGGTGGCGAAGGGGACGTGGAGGTCGGGGAGTTCGTCGGTGTCGGGGATGCGCCAGGGTTCGGAGCCGTTGGCGAGGTAGCCGTCGGAGAGGAGGAAGACGGGGGTGCGGTGGGTGAGGGCGATGCGGGCTGCTTCCAGTGCGGTGTCGAAGCAGTCTCCGGCGGTGCGGGGTGCGAGGACGGGGACGGGGGCTTCGCCGTTGCGGCCGTACATGGCCTGGAGCAGGTCCGCCTGCTCGGTCTTGGTGGGCAGGCCGGTGGAGGGGCCGCCGCGCTGGATGTCGACGACGAGCAGCGGCAGTTCGAGGGAGACCGCGAGGCCGATCGTCTCCGATTTCAGTGCCACGCCGGGTCCGGAGGTCGTCGTCACGGCCAGCGAGCCGCCGAACGCCGCGCCCAGTGCCGCTCCGATCCCCGCGATCTCGTCCTCCGCCTGGAAGGTGCGTACCCCGAACGCCTTGTGGCGTGAGAGTTCGTGCAGGATGTCGGAGGCGGGGGTGATCGGGTAGGAGCCCAGGAACAGCGGCAGACGCGCCTGCCGGGAGGCCGCGATCAGCCCGTAGGCCAGTGCCAGGTTTCCCGAGATGTTGCGGTACACGCCCGGGGTGAAGGCCCGCGCCGCCGGGGCCACCTCGTAGGAGACGGCGAAGTCCTCCGTGGTCTCCCCGAAGTTCCAGCCCGCCCGGAACGCCGCCACGTTCGCCGCCGCGATCTGCGGGCGCCGTGCGAACTTCGCCTTCAGGAACCGCTCCGTGCCCTCGGTCGGCCGGTGGTACATCCACGACAGCAGTCCCAGCGCGAACATGTTCTTGCTGCGCTCGGCCTCCTTGCGCGACAGGTCGAAGTCCGCCAGCGCCTGCACCGTCAGCGACGTCAGCGGCACCGCGTGGACCCGGAAACCGTCCAGCGACCCGTCATCCACCGGGGAGGCCGCGTAGCCGACCTTCTGCAACGCCCGTTTCGTGAACTCGTCCGTGTTCACGATGATCTCCGCGCCCCGCGGCAGGTCGCCCAGGTTCGCTTTCAGCGCGGCGGGGTTCATCGCGACCAGCACGTCGGGGGAATCACCCGGGGTGAGGATGTCGTGGTCGGCGAAATGCAGCTGGAACGACGACACCCCCGGCAGCGTCCCCGCGGGCGCCCGGATCTCCGCCGGGAAGTTCGGCAGCGTCGACAGATCGTTCCCGAACGACGCCGTCTCCGACGTGAACCGGTCCCCCGTGAGCTGCATCCCGTCACCCGAGTCACCCGCGAACCGGATCACCACCCGATCCACACGGCGGACGTCCTTCGCTCCGGCCGCCCTGCGCTGTTCCCCTACGACGGTTCCGTCGGCCTGTTCCGCTGGACTGCTGACCTGGCTGGTCACTGAACTGGACCTCCTCCGAGGCGGCTGTGGTGAACGGCCTTCCCGAAAGTCCTGGCGAAGACCTTCCCGATGTCAACCCTACGACCGTCAGCTCTGCCCTCCCGGCGGCTGTCGCATGCTGGACGGGCCCGCGCGACGGTCCTGTGCCCTGTTCTGTCACGCCGTTGCGGCCTCGTGGACCTCCTTCAAGGACGTTGCGCCACAGTCGCCCGTCCGGCGTACCCCCGGGGCCCGTGGCGGGCCCCCGCCCCGCTCCGTGTCGGCCGCTCAGGAGTTCAGTGTCGGCCGCTCAGGAGTTCAGATAGGTGAGGACGGCGAGAACGCGCCGGTGATCCCCGTCACTCGGGGACAGGCCGAGCTTGAGGAAGATGTTGCTCACGTGCTTCTCGACCGCGCCGTCGCTGACCACGAGCTGGCGGGCGATCGCCGAGTTCGTCCGCCCCTCGGCCATGAGGCCCAGCACCTCGCGCTCGCGCGGGGTGAGCCCCGCCAGCACGTCCTGTTTGCGGCTGCGCCCGAGCAGCTGGGCGACCACCTCCGGGTCGAGGGCCGTGCCGCCCTGGGCCACCCGGACCACCGCGTCCACGAACTCGCGCACCTCGGCCACCCGGTCCTTGAGCAGATAGCCGACCCCGCGGCTGGAGCCCGCCAGCAGCTCGGTGGCGTACCGCTCCTCCACGTACTGGGACAGGACCAGCACCCCGAGCCCGGGATGCGCCTTGCGCAGCCGGACCGCCGCCCGCACCCCCTCGTCGGTGTGGGTCGGCGGCATCCGCACATCGGCCACGACCACGTCGGGCAGCTCGCCCCGGCCGTGCAGATCGGTGATGGTCTTGATCAGCGCCTCGGCGTCACCGACACCGGCCACGACGTCGTGCCCGCGGTCGGTCAGCAGCCGGGTCAGGCCCTCCCTGAGCAGCACTGAATCCTCGGCGATGATCACCCGCACCCTGTCCTCCACGATCTTCGGCCCCCCACAGCCCATTTCCGGCAGTCCATGCGACTCCGTACGCCCCAGTCCGTGCGACTGGGTACGACACGGCCCAGCATTCCAGGATCCGGGCCCTGACGCGCCGGGGCCCAGGGGGAAACCGCGCGAATCCCGGAGTGTCCGGGGGCGTCCGGGGGCGTCCCGGGGTGCTCCGGGGGAAGGGGGAGGGGGGTATGTGATGTTTGTGCACATCTTCCGGACGGGGCATGGCCATGCCGCGCGGCCTGCCGCCCGCGGCCGGGAGAGGCCGTGGGCGGCAGGCCGCCGCGCGTCCGGTTCCGCCGGTCGTGCCCGCGTGCTCAGCGCCGCCAGGGCAGTTCCGCCGTCACCCGGGTGGGACCGCCGGCCGGCGAGTCGACGACGAGGATGCCGTCCACCGCGTCCAGCCGCTCGGCCAGCCCCGCCAGGCCCGACCCGGCGGACACATCGGCGCCGCCGACCCCGTCGTCCATGACCTGGAGCATCAGCCGGTCCTCGACCCGCCACACGTCCACCGAGGCGGAACCGGCCCGGCTGTGCTTGCTGATGTTCTGGAGCAGCTCGCACACCGTGAAGTACGCGATGCCCTCGATCGCCGCCGCCGGGCGCTCCGCCAGGTCCACGTCCACCTGCACCGGCACCGTGCAGCGCGAGGCGACCGAGGAGAGGGCCGCGTCCAGGCCGCGGTCGGTCAGCACGGCCGGGTGGATGCCCCGCGCCAGGTCGCGCAGCTCCTGGAGCGCGGTCTTCACCTCGCCGTGCGCCTCGTCCACCATCCGGGCCGCCGCCTGCGGGTCCTCGGTCAGCTTCTCCTTGGCGAGACCCAGGTCCATGGCGAGCGCCACCAGCCGGGCCTGCGCGCCGTCGTGCAGGTCCCGCTCGATGCGCCGCAGGTCGGCCGCGGCCGTGTCCACCACGACACCGCGGTCGGACTCCAGCTCCACCACGCGCGCCGACAGCTGCGACGGGCCGAGCAGCCCGTGCACCAGCACCCGGTCCACCGTGGTCAGCGCCCGCAGGATCCACGGCGTGGCCAGGGTGATCACCAGCCCGGCGAGGGCGGTCGCCGTGATCTCGAACGGGTTGTCGAGGAAGATCTGGTGGTGCTCGTCGCCGTAGAGCTGGATGCCGCTCTGCCCGGCCCACGTGGGGAAGATCCAGTACCAGAGCGGATACGTCAGCAGCGACCAGCCCATCGGCCACAGCACCATCGCCACCACGAACGAGAAGACCGCCCACGGGAACTGGAGCCCCGCGTAGAGCAGCGCCCGCCAGGAGGCGCCGCTCTTCAGCACCGCGCCGGTCCAGGCCAGCGGGCCGCGGCCCTTCATCACCAGCGGCTCCGGCTCGCCCACCTCCAGGCCGAGCAGCCCGCGCGCCCGCACCCGCTCCAGCGCGCCGAAGCCCCGGCAGCCCGCCAGCGCGCCCGCCAGCACCGGGATGCCCAGGAAGGTCACCAGCAGACCGGCGCCCAGCGACACCATCGTGACGGCCCAGCAGAAGAGCGTGATGCTGATCGGCAGGCTGAGCAGGACGTACGCCAGCTCCTTCCAGCTGCGCGCCTCGAACGGCGCCCGCAGTCCGGCGGGGAGCCGGTGCCGGCGCGGACCGCGCTCCTGGTCGTGGAACCCGGTCCCGCTGTAGGACCCGTACCCCTGTCCGTACTGCGATCCGTACTGGGTGGTCATCGGCGTCGTCCGTTCCCCTGGTGTGCTGCGCTGTCGGCGGCTGCTGTCGGCTGTTGCTGTCGCGGTGCCTGTCCCGGCGTCCGTCCCGGTGCCGGTTCCGGTGTCTGTCCCGGTGCGGCCGGGCCGCAGGCCGCCGCGGTCTTCCCGGCGTGATTCCAGAGTGCTGGACCGCGGCCCGCGCAACCATGGAGCGCGTCGGCGTCTCGGTCCGGGGGTTTTCCCTACCTCCGGCCGCGCGGGACCGCTGCGCCGCCCGGCGCGGGCGTACGGTCCCGCCAGGGCAGCTCCGCCGTGACCGTCGTCGGACCGCCCGGCGGCGAGTCCACGACGAACAGCCCGTCGACGGCGCCCAGCCGCTCCGCGAGCCCCCGCATGCCCGTACCGCCGTCCAGACTGGCGCCGCCGCGCCCGTCGTCGACGACCTGGAGCATCAGCCGGTCGTCGGCCCGCCACACGTCCACCGAGGCGGAGCGCGCCCCGCTGTGCTTGCTGACGTTCTGGAGCAGCTCGGACACCGTGAAGTAGGCGATGCCCTCGATGGCCTCCGCCGGGCGCGCGGGCAGATCGGCCGTCACCTTCACCGGCACCGTGCAGCGCGAGGCGACCGAGGAGAGGGCCGCGTCCAGGCCGCGGTCGGTCAGTACGGCCGGGTGGATGCCCCGGGCCAGGTCACGCAGCTCCTGGAGCGCGAGCTTCACCTCGCCGTGCGCCTCCGCGACCATCTCGGCCGCCGTGTCCGGGTCCTCCAGCAGCTTCTCCTTGGCCAGACCGAGACCCATGGCCAGGTTCACCAGCCGGGCCTGGGCGCCGTCGTGCAGGTCCCGCTCGATGCGCCGCAGGTCGGCCGCGGCCGTGTCCACCACGACACCCCGGTCCGACTCCAGCTCCGCGATCCGCCGCTCCAGCTCGTCGGAGGGCGACAGCAGACCCCGCACCAGCGCCCGGTCCACGTTCGTCAGGCCCCGCGCGATGAACGGCAGCACCGGCCACAGCACGAACAGCGAGACCAGGGTCACGGAGAAGGTGAGGACACCCCAGGGCAGCCGGATGAAGTCGTAGAGCACCGTGCGCCAGCCCACCGGGTCCTTCAGCATCAGCCAGAACCGGTTGAGCCAGCCCGTCGTACGGCCCATCGGCAGCGGACTCGGCTCGTCGACACGGACCCCGAGCAGGGCGCGCGCCCGCTTGCGCTCCAGCCGGCCCAGCAGCCGGGCGCCCGCCAGGGCGAACGCCAGCAGCGGCAGGCCCACCACCGTGACGGTCAGCGCCGCGCCGACGGACAGCACGGACACCACGTAGACGAAGCCGATCAGGGACACGGGCAGGTTCACCAGGAGATGCGTGATCTCCTTCCAGGTGGGCAGGCCGTAGGCGAAACGAGCCGGCGGCGGCCGGTCGCGGTCGTCCCCGGCGCCGCGCGCCGCCGGGCCGGCGGAGGAGATGGGTGCGCTCATACGGGCTAGCGTGCCGTGCGACGGCCGCGGACGCCATGAGGTCCCCCGCCTTGGTGGACGGGGGAAAACCCCACCCCGCGTCCCAGCGCGCGACGGGCTGCTTACCCGCTCTTTAACAGGGCCTAGACTCCCGTGCGTACAGACCGTCGCACGGGCGACACGGGCAGCATCAGCAGCACAAGCAGCATCGGCAGCACAAGCAGCATCGGCAGCACAAGCAGCATCGGCAGCACAAGCAGCACAGGCAGCACGGACACCACCGGGCACCACGGGTCAGGGAGCGAGGGACGGACGGTGACGCAGACGGTGCGGGGGGCGGCGCACGAGACGGCGCGGGGGCAGGTCGCCGTCGCGTCGGACTACTTCCACTCGTACTCGGTCGTCGGGCTGCTCGCCGTCGTCGGCGTGCTGTTCGTCGCCGTCGCGTTCGGCGCGGGCCGGCTGCTGCGCCCGGTGGTCCCCACGCCCGAGAAGCTCCTGACGTACGAGTGCGGCGTCGACCCCGTCGGCGAGGGCTGGGCCCACACCCAGGTCCGCTACTACGTCTACGCCTTCCTGTACGTGATCTTCGCCGTCGACTCGATCTTCCTGTTCCCCTGGGCGACGGTCTTCGCCGCCCCCGGCTACGGCGCGGCGACGCTGGTGGAGATGTTCGTCTTCCTCGGCTTCCTGGCCATCGGCCTGCTGTACGCATACAAGAAGGGCGTCCTGACATGGACGTGAACCCCGCCGTACCCGAGCCTGTAGTACCTGATCCGGCCGTGCCGGAGCCCGTCGCGCTTCCCGCGCCGCAGCGGCTCGGCGCGCTGTCCCGGCTGGCCCCCGAGCCGATGAAGGTCGTCCTGAACTGGGGCCGCCGCTACTCGCTGTGGGTCTTCAACTTCGGCCTGGCCTGCTGCGCGATCGAGTTCATCGCCGCCTCGATGGCCCGCCACGACTTCATCCGCCTCGGGGTGATCCCCTTCGCCCCCGGTCCGCGCCAGGCCGACCTGATGGTGGTCTCCGGCACCGTCACGGACAAGATGGCACCCGCCGTCAAACGCCTGTACGAACAGATGCCCGAGCCGAAGTACGTCATCTCCTTCGGCGCCTGCTCCAACTGCGGCGGCCCGTACTGGGACTCGTACTCCGTCACCAAGGGCGTCGACCAGATCATTCCCGTGGACGTCTACGTCCCCGGCTGCCCGCCGCGCCCCGAGGCGCTGCTCCAGGGGATCCTCAAGCTCCAGGAGAAGATCGCCAGGGAGTCGCTCGCGGAGCGGTACGGCACCGGGACGGCGCGTCCGTCGGCGGCGGCACTCCAGAGCGGGCTGGTACGGCCGCCGGGTGCCGGTGCGGGTGCTGGCGGCGATGCCGGTGCGGGTGCGGGGAGCGAGCGATGAGCGGGGTGGGGTGGCTGCCCGCGCCCGCCGGGGAACTGTTCGGCGCCGGGGCGACGGCCGAGGAGTCCTACGAGGTCCTGACGGTCGACGTACCCGCCGACTCCTGGGTGTCCGCCCTGCGGACCGCCCGCGACACGCTGGGCTGCACCTACTTCGACTGGCTGAGCGCGGTCGACGAGCCGGGCACGGGCCTGCGGATCGCGGCGCACGTCGTGGCGCTGGGCCCGGTACGGAGGCTGCTGGTCCGTACGACGGTCCCGCACGAGCGGCCGGTCCTGCCCACCGCCGTCGAGGTCTACGCGGGCGCCGCCTGGCACGAACGCGAGACCCACGAGATGTTCGGCGTCGACTTCGCGGGCCACCCCGCCCTGGACCACCTCCTGCTCCCGGACACCTTCGAGGGCCACCCGCTGCGCAAGGACTTCGTCCTGGCCGCCCGGGTCGCCAAGGCGTGGCCCGGTGCGAAGGAGCCGGGCGAGTCGGACCACGGCGGTCCCAAGCGCCGCCAGATGCTGCCGCCGGGCGTCCCCGACCCCAACGAGTGGGGCCCCCTCAAGGGCACCCTCCCGGCCACCCCGGCCCGCCCCGCCAGGGGCGCCGCCCGCCCGGCGGCCGAACGCCCCGCCCGCGCACCCGGCGACCGCCCGGTACGCCGCACCCGCACGGCCGCCGGAGGCTCGGCGAGCCAGACGAGCGGGGACACCGGCGCGGGCACGGGTACGGACACGGGCACGAGTACGGGTGCGGACACGGTGGCGGCCGGGGGAGCGGAGCCGCCCGTGACTCCGGGCGCGGCAGGCGGGGCGACCGCCAGGCCGCGCCGGATGCGGAGCGCGAGCCAGGGCTCGGCGAGCCAGACGGCAGCCGCCGGTGCCACCCCGGCCGCCCCGGCCACCCCGGAGACCCCGAAAACCCTGGAGACCCCGGAGATCCCGACGAAGCCGGAGAAACCGGCGGCTCCGCCGTCCCCGCCGTCCGCCCCGCGCCGTTCGCGCAGCGCGAGCGGCGGCTCCGCCTCGCAGCGGGCGGAGCAGTCGGCGCCCTCACCCGCCCCCGACCCCGCCGCCCAGGAACCGCAGCCGCAGCCGCAGCCACCCACGCCCCCGCGCAGCGCGGACGCGCCCTGGCACCACGCCCGCCCGGCCTTCGACGAACCGGAGAACCCGGAGAACCCGGAGAACCCGGAGAACCCGGAGAACCCGGAGAACCCGCAGAACCCGCAGAACCCGGAGACGCCGAAGCAGCCCCCCGCCCCGCCCGCCCCCGACGACGACCCGGAAGGAGACCAGCGGTGAACGACGTGGCCGACGTCGCCCTGCGACTCCTGATCGTCTTCGTGGCCTTCCTCGTCCTCCCCCTGATCGTCGGTCAGACCGAGCACAAGGTGATGGCCCATATGCAGGGCCGCCTCGGCCCGATGTACGCGGGCGGTTTCCACGGCTGGGCCCAGCTCGTCGCGGACGGCGTGAAGTTCGCGCAGAAGGAGGACGTGGTCCCGGCGGGCGCGGACCGCCGCGTCTTCCAGCTCGCCCCGGCCGTCGCCCTCCTGCCGTACCTGCTGGTGCTGCTCGCGCTGCCGGTCGGCCCCGGCGAGGGCGCGGTCGGCCAGGTGCTGGACGCGGGCCTCTTCTTCGTGCTCGCCGTGATGGGCGTCGGCGTGCTCGGCTCGCTCATGGCCGGCTGGGCCTCCGCCAACAAGTTCTCCCTCCTCGGCGGCCTGCGCACCGCCGCGCAGCTCCTCGCCTACGAACTGCCGATGCTGCTCGCCGCCGCCTCCGTGGCGATGGCCGCCGGAACGGTCTCGCTGCCCGGCATCCTGGACGCGTTCCACTGGTGGTGGCTGCCCTGGCAGATCGTCGGCGCGGTCGTCTTCTTCGTCGCCGGTCTCGCCGAACTGCAACGCCCGCCCTTCGACATGCCGGTGGCCGACTCGGAGATCATCTTCGGCGCGTACACCGAGTACACCGGGCTGCGGTTCGCCCTGTTCCTGCTCGCCGAGTACGCCGGGATCGTCGTCCTGTGCGGCCTGACCACCGTCCTCTTCCTGGGCGGCTGGCACGGCCCCTGGGGCGCGGACGGCCTCGGCTGGGTCTGGACGCTGCTGAAGACCGCCGTCCTCGCCTTCGTCGTGATCTGGCTGCGCGTCACCTACCCGCGGCTGCGCGAGGACCAGCTCCAGAAGCTCTCCTGGACCCTCCTCGTGCCCCTCGCCCTCGCCCAGATCGCCCTCACCGGCATCGTCAAGGTGGTGATCTCCTAGTGGCTCCCCTTCCCGGCTCCGGCCTGGCCAAGGGCCTCGCCGTCACCCTGCGCACGATGACGAGGAAGACCGTCACCGAGCAGTACCCGGACACCCAGCCCGACCTGCCGCCGCGCACCCGCGGTGTGATCGGCCTGTTCGAGGAGAACTGCACGGTCTGCATGCTGTGCGCCCGCGAGTGCCCGGACTGGTGCATCTACATCGACTCCCACAAGGAGACGGTGCCCGCCGCGGTCCCCGGCGGCCGCGAGCGCAGCCGCAACGTCCTCGACCGCTTCGCCATCGACTTCTCCCTGTGCATGTACTGCGGTATCTGCATCGAGGTCTGCCCCTTCGACGCGCTGTTCTGGTCACCGGAGTTCGAGTACGCCGAGACCGACATCCGCGACCTCACCCACGAGCGCGACAAGCTCCGCGAGTGGATGTGGACCGTCCCGGCGCCGCCCGCCCTCGACCCCGGCGCGGAGGAACCGAAGGAGATCGCCGCCGCCCGCAAGAGCGCCGACAAGCTCGCCGCCCAGGAACAGGCCGCCGCCGAGCAGGAAGCCGCCGCCCAGGAGGAAGGAGAAGCGTGACCCTCGCCGCAGCCCACCCCGGTTTCCTCTCGCCGACCGGCGTCGAGACCGCCTTCCTGCTCGTCGGCATCGCCACCTCCGGGGCCGCGCTCCTCACCGTCACCACCCGGCAACTGGTGCACGCCGCCCTGTGGCTGGTGGTCGCCCTCGGCGGCCTCGCCGTCGAATACCTCCTGCTCACCGCCGAGTTCATCGCCTGGGTGCAGGTCCTCATCTACGTCGGTTCCGTCGTCGTCCTCCTCCTGTTCGGACTGATGCTCACCAAGGCCCCCATCGGCCGCTCCGCCGACGCCGACTCCGGCAACCGGTGGGCCGCCCTCGCGGTGGCCCTCGCCGCCGCCGGGACCCTCGTCTGGGTCGTCGCCGACGCCTTCCGCACCACCTGGATCGATCTGGACGGCGCCGCCGCCGGAACCACCCGGGCCACCGGCGAGAGCCTCTTCCAGAACTGGGTCCTGCCCTTCGAGGCCCTCTCCGTGCTGCTCCTGGCCGCGCTGGTCGGAGCGATCGTCCTGTCCCGCAAGGCCAAGGCGGACGCGGCCGCCGGACCCGCCGCCGAGGAGGGCACCCGCTGATGCACCTCGTCTACCCGGCCGTCCTCTCCGCCCTCCTCTTCTGCACCGGGCTCTACGGCGTCCTCGCGCGCCGCAACGCGATCCTGGTCCTCATGTCGGTCGAGCTGATGCTCAACGCCGTCAACCTCAACCTGGTCGCCTTCGACGTCTGGCTCAGCAGGGCCGCCGCCGACACCCTGCACTCCGGCCAGGCCCTGACCCTGTTCACCATCACCATCGCCGCCGCCGAGATCGGCATCGGCCTGGCGATCGTCCTCGCCGTGTACCGCAACCGCGGCACCTCCGACATCGACCGGCTCCGCGACGCCGCCGAGCACCCCGACGACGACTCCGGCGACGACTTCGACGACGGCCCCGACGGCGAAGCCGCCGCGACCGCGCAGGCCGCCGGGAAGGCTGAGGCCACCGCGTGACCACGACCACCCTCGCCGTTCTCGTCCCCCTCCTGCCGTTCCTGGGCGCCGCCGCCGGACTGCTCCTGGGCCGCACCGCCCCCGGCTTCGTCCGCCCGCTCGCGATCCTGCCGACCCTCGCCTCCCTCGTCCTCGCCGTGCTGGTCGCGGCCCGCCAGGGCGGCGGCCGGGCCGTCGACGCCGCCACCGAACTGACCCCCACCGGCTCGGTCCCCGTCGAACTGGCCCTGCACATCGACGGCTACGCCGCGCTCGTCGCCGTCCTCGTCGCCACCGTCGCCACCTGTGTGCAGATCTACTCCACGGGCTATCTGCGCGAGGACCCCCGCTACCCGTCCTACGCCGCGCTCGTCTCCCTGTTCACCTCCGCGATGCTGCTCGTCGTCTACTCCGGCGACCTGATCGTGCTGCTGGTCGGCTGGGAGGTCATGGGCATCTGCTCCTACTTCCTGGTCGGCCACTACTGGGAGACCCCCGAGGCCCGCGCCGCCTCCCTCAAGGCCTTCCTGGTCACCAAGCTCGGCGACGTCCCCTTCCTCATCGGCCTGTTCGCGCTCGCCGCCGACGCCGATTCCTTCCGGATCACCACGGTCCTGACCACCGTCGCGCACGGCGGCCTGCACCACCCCACGCTGGTCGCCCTGCTGCTCCTGGCGGGCGTGGCGGGCAAGTCCGCGCAGTTCCCGCTGCACACCTGGCTGCCCGACGCGATGGCCGGCCCGACCCCGGTGTCCGCGCTGATCCACGCCGCGACGATGGTCGCCGCCGGTGTCTACTTCGTGGCCCGGCTCCTCCCCGTCTTCCAGGCGTCCTCGGCCGCCATGACCGTCCTCGCCGTCATGGCCGCCGTGACCATGGCCGGTTCGGCGCTCGCCGCGCTCGCCCAGGACGACATCAAACGCGTCCTCGCCTACTCGACGATCGGTCAGCTCGGCTACATGACCGGCGCACTCGCCGTGGGCGCCCCCGGCGCCGCCGTCTTCCACCTCCTGTCGCACGGCGCCTTCAAGGCGCTGCTCTTCCTCGCCGCCGGGGTGGTCATCCACGCGGCCGGGACCAACTCGCTGGCCGCCATGTCCCGCACCGGCGGCCTGCGCGAGCGCGTCCCCGACGCGTACTGGACGATGACCGTCGCCCTGCTCGCGCTCGCCGCGATCCCTCCCTTCAGCGGTTTCTTCTCCAAGGAGTCCGTGCTCGGCGCCGCCGAGCGGGTGGCCGACGGCCACACCGGGCACGCCCCCGGCGCGGCCGGCTGGATCGTCCTCGTCGCCGGTCTGCTCACCGCCCTGCTGACCGCCGCCTACGCGCTGCGGCTGTGGCTGCTCGCCTTCCACGGCCGGGGTGCGCAGGCCCCCGACCACGGACGGCAGCCCCTGGCCATGAACGCCGTCCTGTGGGTGCTGGCCGTGCCCTCCCTCGCCTTCGGCGGACTCGCCTTCCGCGTCCTGCCCGACTGGTTCGACGGTGTCTCGCTCGCCCCGACGACGACCACCTCCGTCCTCGGCACCGGCCTGGCCCTGGCCGGCGGTGTGCTCCTCCACGGCGCCTGGCGGCACACCACCGCGCTCGCCGCCCGCACCCCGATGGGCGCGGTCGCCGCCCACCCGGAGGCCGATGCCGGACTGGTCGAGGCCGAGGCCATCGCCACCCACCGGCCGGCCTACGGGGACCTCGCCGGAGCGCCCGACCCCGCCGACCCCGCACGGCTGCTGCTCGGCCCGCTGCACCGCCACGCGGCCACCGGCTTCCACCTCGACGCGGTCCACCGGATCCTGTTCGTCCGCCCGGTCCTGGCCGGTGCGAGCCTCGTCCGGTTCCTCGACCGCGAGGTCGTCGAGACCTACGTACGCGGCGCCGGGGCCGCACCCCGGCTGCTCGGGGCCGCCGTACGGCGCGCCCAGACCGGCAATGTGCAGACCTATGTGAGCGCGCTGCTCGCCGGCACCGTCGTCCTCGCGGTCGCCGTCGTCCTCGTCGCCACGGGAGCGTGAGCAGGCGTGATCGATATCAGCGAGTCAGTGATGCAGTTCCTTCTGGCGTTCCTCGTGGTCGGCCCGCTCCTGGGCGCGGCCGCCGCCCTCCTGCCCGCCCCGCCCGGACTGAAGGGGAAGTCGCCCGAGCAGGCCGTGCTCCGGCACGGGGTGACCGTCAGCGGTGTCCTGCTCGCCGCCGCGCTCGTCCTCGCGCTCGGCTTCGACCACGACCATCCGTCGAAGATGCAGGCCACGACGGACATCAGCTGGATCCCCGCACTCCATGTGCGCATCCACCTCGGCATCGACGGCATCTCGCTCCCCCTCGTCGTCCTGACCGCGCTGCTGACCTTCCTGTGCGCGCTGTACAGCTACTTCAAGCCGCCCGCGGGCCCGAGCCCCAAGGCGTTCGTCGCCCTGCTGCTCCTGCTGGAGTCCGGCACGCTCGCCACCTTCGCCGTCCTCGATCTGGTGCTGTTCTTCCTCGCCTTCGAGACGGTGCTCATCCCGATGTACTTCCTCA
The DNA here is from genome assembly GCF_000373685.1 of Streptomyces sp. PsTaAH-124. Lineage (NCBI taxonomy): Bacteria > Bacillati > Actinomycetota > Actinomycetes > Kitasatosporales > Streptomycetaceae > Streptomyces > Streptomyces sp. PsTaAH-124. Next base: position 13,713 of record NZ_KB892158.1, read on the forward strand.
TCGCCCGCTGGGGCGGCGCGGGCCGGCGGGCCGCGGCCTGGCGGTTCATCCTCTACACCCTCCTGGGCTCGGTCGTCATGCTGCTCGGCCTGCTCCTGATCGGGATCAAGGCGGGCACGTTCGACATGGTGGCACTCGCCACTGACAACGGCCGGTCGCTGACCGCGTCCGTGCAGGTCATCGCCGTTCTGGCGATCGGTCTCGGGCTCGCGGTCAAGACCCCGATGTGGCCCCTGCACAGCTGGCTGCCGGACGCCCACACCGCCGCCCCGACCGTCGGCTCGGTCCTGCTGGCGGGCGTCCTGCTGAAGATGGGGACCTACGGTTTCGTCCGGATCCTGCTGCCCGTCGCGCCGCACGGCTTCCACACCTTCGCGCCCTACCTCGCGGCCTTCGCCGTCGTCGGCATCGTCTACGGCTCCCTGGCCTGCCTCGCCCTGGCCCGGCGCGGTGCCCGGGGCGACCTGAAACGGCTCATCGCCTACTCCTCGGTCGGCCACATGGGCTTCGTGCTGCTCGGCATCGCCACCGCCACCCCGACCGGCGTCAACGGCGCCCTGTTCGCCAACATCGCCCACGGCCTCATCACCGGCCTGCTCTTCTTTCTGGTCGGCGGCCTCAAGGACCGCACCGGCTCCACCGACCTCGACACCCTCGCCGAGGAGTCCGGCGCCGCCCTGTACGGCAGGGCCCCGCGCCTGGGCGGCCTGCTCGCCTTCGGCGCGGTCGCCTCGCTCGGACTGCCCGGACTGGCCGGGTTCTGGGGCGAGATGCTGGCCCTGTTCGGCGCGTTCCGGCCCGCCGACGGCCTCAGCCGCCCCGCCTTCCTCACCTTCATGGCGATCGGCGCGTTCGGCACGCTGCTGACGGCCGCGTACATGCTCGCCGTGGTCCGCCGCGTCTGCATGGGCGCCGCCGCGTCCGAGACCCCGAAACTGCCCGACGTGCGCGGCTTCGAGTTCGCGGCCTGGACCCCGCTCGTCGCGCTGACCGTCCTCGCCGGGCTCTGGCCCAAGGCCCTGCTCGGGCTCACCGACCCGGCCGTGCAGCAACTCCTCGCGGGAGGCACCCGATGAGCGTCCTGGCCCAGTCGCCGGTCGCGTCGGCGGTCCAGTCCGTCGACTGGCTCGCCGTCGCGCCGCCCGCCCTCACCGCGGTGACCGCCCTGGCGGTCCTGGTCGCCGACCTCTTCGTCCCGCGGGCGCGCAAACCACTCCTCGGCTGGGTCTCCGTCGCCGGACTCGCCGCCTCCGCGCTGCTCCTGCTGCCCCTCCTGGACGGCGACCGCGGCACCTTCTGCCGGTACCGGCAGCCCGGCGTGTGCAGCTACACCGCCGACCACTTCACCCTCGTCATCCAGTTCCTGGTGCTGGGCGGCGCCCTGCTGGCGGCCCTGCTGTCGGTCACCGCCCTCAAGGACGCGCGCGGCGGACTCCCCGAAGGGGAGTACTGGTTCCTGCTGCTGTCCGCCACCGCCGGAGCCGCCCTGCTGCCCGCCGCCCGCGACCTGGCCACCCTGATCGTCGCCCTGGAGGTCGCCTCCCTGCCCGCCTTCGCCCTCGTGGGCCTCAGGCACGGCGACCGCAGATCCTCCGACGCGGCCCTGAAGTTCTTCCTGTCCTCGGTCACCGCCACCGCCGTCAGCCTGCTGGGCGTCAGCTTCGTCTACGCCACCACCGGCACCCTGTACCTCACCCAGGTGGCCGACCGCCTCCCGCACGTCGCCGGGCAGTTCCACACCCTCGCCCAGACCGGCGTCGTCCTCACCCTCGTCGGCTTCGCCTTCAAGCTCGCCGCCGTCCCGTTCCACTTCTGGGTCCCCGACACCTATGTGGGCGCGCCGCTGCCGATCGCCGCCTATCTGTCGGTCGTCGGCAAGGCGGTCGGCTTCACCGGCCTGATCCTCGTCACCGTCGTCGCGTTCCCCTCGTACGCCGACGTCTGGGGCCCGGCGCTGGCGGCGCTGGCCGCGCTCACCATGACCGTCGGCAACGCCGGTGCCCTGCGGCAGAGCGCCACGCGCGCGTACGGCGCGGTCCGGCTGCTCGCCTGGTCCTCCGTCGGCCAGGCGGGCTACCTCCTGGTGCCGCTCGCGGCGGCCGGATACACCGACGACCCGCGCGGGACCGTCGGCTCCACCGTCGCGTACGCCCTGATGTACGCCGCCGTGAACCTGGGCGCCTTCGCCGTGGCCGCGCTCGTGGGCCGCGCCCGGCCCGGCAACCGCCTCGCCGACTACCGCGGCCTGTACGCCGCCCACCCGGTGTGCGCCCTGCTGCTGGCCTTCTTCCTGCTGTGCCTGGCCGGGCTCCCGCCCGGGGTCATCGGCCTGTTCGCGAAGGTCACCGTCTTCTCCGCCGCGGTCGGCGCCGGACTCGGCTGGCTCGCCGTCGTCATGGCCGTCAACGTCGTGGTCGCGCTGTACTACTACCTGAGGTGGACGGCCCTGCTGTTCCGCGCGCCCGAGGGCGAACCCGTCCGGCATCGCGTCCCGGCGCCCCTCACCGCCGCGCTCGCCCTGACGGGCGTCCTGGGCGTCGCCCTGTCCGGCGCGCCCCAGCTCGTGCTGCGCTTCGCGGGCGGCGGCCTGTTCTGACCCGCCCGGCCCCGGGCACCCGACGCGCACTCACCCGGACGGCCCGCGCGCCGTCGCACCGACCGGGGAACCCGGGGCGTTCGCCTGGCGTTGACCAGTACGGAAGGGTCCACTGGACGTGACACCACACACCAGTGGACCGCACAGCAAGCGAAGGGTTCCCCTGCCGCACCACTTGGAGGGCGTACCGTGCACCGCCGGCACAACGGGCTCAGGACCGCAGTACTCCTCGGGGGACTGTCCGCACTCATCATCGTCATCGGCAGTTTCTTCGGCCGCACCGGCCTGGTCGTCGCCGTCCTCATCGCCCTCGGCACCAACGCGTACGCGTACTGGAACAGCGACAAGCTGGCCCTGCGCGCGATGCGGGCCCGCCCGGTCAGCGAGTTCGAGGCACCGGCCCTGTACCGGATGGTCCGCGACCTCTCCACCCAGGCCCGCCAGCCGATGCCGCGCCTGTACATCTCCCCGACGGAGGCGCCCAACGCCTTCGCCACCGGCCGCAACCCGCGCAACGCCGCCGTGTGCTGCACGGAAGGCATCCTGCGCATCCTGGACGAGCGCGAACTGCGCGGTGTCATCGGCCATGAGCTGAGCCATGTCTACAACCGCGACATCCTGATCTCCTCCGTCGCCGGCGCCCTGGCGTCCGTGATCATGTTCCTGGTCAACTTCGCCTGGCTGATCCCGGTCGGCCGCTCGGACGACGACGAGGGCCCCGGCATCTTCGGCATGCTTCTGATCATGATCCTCGGCCCGTTCGCGGCGACCCTCATCCAGCTGGCCATCAGCCGCTCCCGGGAGTACGAGGCCGACGCCTCCGGCGCCCGCATCACCGGCGACCCGCTCGCCCTCGCCAGCGCCCTGCGCAAGCTGGAGGCGGGCACCCAGCAGCTCCCGCTGCCCCCGGAGCCGCGCATCGAGACGGCGAGCCACATGATGATCGCCAATCCCTTCCGCCCGGGACAGGGACTGTCGAGAATGTTCTCCACGCACCCGCCCATGGCGGAGCGCATCGCCCGACTCGAACAGATGGCAGGTCGCCGACAGTGAAGACAATCCTGAACGTCATCTGGCTGGTGCTGAGCGGCTTCTGGCTGTTCCTCGGCTATCTGGCGGCCGGGGTGCTGCTGTGCATCACGATCATCGGCATCCCGTTCGGCATAGCGTCCTTCCGCATCGGCGTCTACGCCCTGTGGCCCTTCGGGTACACCACGGTCGAGCGCCGCGACGCGGGCGCGCCGTCCTGCGTCGGCAATGTGCTCTGGCTGGTCCTGGCCGGGTGGTGGCTGGCGCTCGCCCACATCGTGACGGGCGTCATGCTCTGCATCACGATCATCGGTATCCCGTTCGGCATCGCCAACTTCAAGCTCATCCCGGTCTCGCTGCTCCCGCTGGGCCGCGAGATCGTCCGTACCGACCAGCCCTTCGCGACCCGCTGAACCGGCGCATCCCGGCGTGCCGGGACCGCCGCCGGATGCAACCGTGGGGACCGGCCGCGGCGTCTTCCCCGACGACACGGTGCGAACACGCGTGTGGCATTCACGGGCGACGACCGAGGTCGCCGGGAAAGGCAGGTTCGGGACATGGGCGTCATCAGCTGGATCATCCTGGGACTGTTGGCCGGGGCCATCGCGAAGATCCTGCTGCCGGGTCGCGACCCCGGCGGCTTCATCGGCACGACCCTCATCGGCATCGCCGGTGCCTTCGTCGGCGGCTGGATCTCCGCCCGCTGGCTGGACCACCCGGTCACCAAGCACTTCTACGACGGCGCCACCTGGGCGGCGGCCATCGGCGGCTCACTCGTCCTGCTGATCGCCTACCGCCTCCTCTTCGGCAACTCACGCGACTGACGCGAGGCGCTGCCGCGGCGCGGCGGACGCACACAGGGGTGGGCACCGGTACTCCCGGTGCCCACCCCTGTGTGCGCTGTGCTGGTCCTACCGGTAGTTCACGAACTGGAGCGCGAAGTCGAAGTCCTGGCCCTTCAGCAGCGCGATCACGGCCTGGAGGTCGTCCCGGCTCTTGGAGCTGACCCGCAGCTCGTCGCCCTGCACCTGGGCCTTGATGCCCTTGGGGCCCTCGTCGCGGATGAGCTTCGCCACCTTCTTGGCGTTCTCCTGGGAGATGCCCTCCTCGACGGAGGCGAAGATCTTGTACTCCTTGCCGGACAGCTGCGGCTCGCCCGCGTCCAGGGCCTTCAGCGAGATGCCGCGCTTGATCAGCTTGGACTGGAAGACGTCGAGGACCGCCTTCACCCGCTCCTCGGAGTTCGCCTCCATGAGGATCTTCTCGCCGGACCACGAGATCGAAGCGCCCACGCCCTTGAAGTCGTAGCGCTGCGAGATCTCCTTGGCGGCCTGGTTGAGGGCGTTGTCGACCTCCTGCCGCTCGACCTTCGAGACGATGTCGAAACTGGAGTCGGCCATGTCCTGTGGCTCCTTGTATCGGGGTGGGTCGAAGTACGTGACGCGTGCGGGCCGGCGGGCGTGGGGAAGCCGCCTGCCCCCGGCCGGCAGGCCCGGGTCCGCATCCGCCCCAGCCTAGGCCCTGTCGTGGTCTTCCCGCCCGTCCCCGGGGGTGCCTGTCGGCCGTCCCCGGTCCACCGGCCGCGCGCTCCCGGGCGCGGACGGCCCGGCTCCGGGACACCGGTCAATCGGGTGGCGAAGCACCCCTGTGCATCGGGTATTGTTTACGTCGTTGCCACAGAGCACCGCCGAAAGGCAGTGCGACGGCAGCAAACCCCGGCGGTGTGCCCGAGCGGCCAAAGGGAGCAGACTGTAAATCTGCCGGCTCAGCCTTCCCAGGTTCGAATCCTGGCGCCGCCACACTGGGGAAGACCCCCTTCGATCAGCCTTCACGGCGAGTCGGAGGGGGTCTCTTCGTTGCAGGGCGCACTTGAGTGTGTGAGGTCGGCCATAAAGGGCGGACGGGTCCGGCAGCGGCCCTCGGTGCCCGCTACTCCACGGACGGCCAGAAGTAGAGCATCGCGGCTATGGAGCCCGCCAGCGACAGGCCGAGCCACCACACCGACACGGCGTTGAGCGGCACCTTGGTCATGGGGTTGCGCTCCTGTTCCAGGATGTCGGCCGCGACCCTCTTCCGCACGGGCACCAGCATGATGACGAGCATGAGCAGGACGCAGCTGTACAGGTACAGGGTGAGAGCGGCGGAGTACCCCTTCACCAGGGCCGTGGGCACCAGGAAGACGCTGCCGCCCAGCGGGGCGAAGGAGATGCTCCGCTTCGCCCTCGGTGTCGGCATGCACCACCGCGTCGCGCCGAGGTAGACGAGGGTGGTGGCACCGGCGACGACGACCCAGCCGGACGTGGTCAGATGCGGGGACATGAGCGCGGCACCTCCCGGAGGCCGTCGAGGCGCGCCGGTGTCGGCTCGCGGTCCGTGCGCGGGACCGGCCGGACGGCCATGCGCGCCTGACCCGGGGCGCCGACGACGCAACTGGCGGACGTCAGGACCCGGTTGCTGCCCACACGCACTCCGGAGCGGCCGCGTCGGCCGGCGCCGATGCCCGGGCGGACCGTGAAGCCGCGGGTGTGCATGAGGTGTTCCTCCTGCGGGACGAGTGGGGTCATGTGGCCGTGGTATCCCCGGATGTGAGCAGGTGTCGACGGGAGTCGTGCGTGGCTGTGCGTGGCCGCGTGACCTGACGGCGCACCTCTTGGGCGCTGGTGCATCGTAAGGCTGTACGCGCCCTTCGCGCAGGCGGAAGGCCCTCCGGCTCCGGTCGGCCTTCGCGGAGGAAACGGGGGAAACGGAAGATCGGGAGCGCTCGGACGGCCGGAGGGGGCGCCCGGCGGCCCGCTGTCAGTGGGGCCGTGCACACTGGGCACCATGTCCTCGCGCCGCAGATCCTGCCCCGTGTGCCGCCGTGAGATCGCCGTCGTGGCCGGGCGGTTCGCGCGGCACGACCCGCCCGGGGCGCGGGAGTCAGGAGAGCTGGTCTCCTGCCCCGGCTCCCGCTGTACGGCGCAACTGGGTGCCGTGCAGCCGTCGTTGGACGGATACGCCGTCCCCGAGTTCCCCGGGCAGCTCAGCCTGTTCTGACACCGGGGCAGGACGCGCCGGTGCGCAGGACACGGCGGCGCGGCGTCAGTTGCCGGCGACCGACTTCACCGCCACCGGCACCGGGGCCGAACCGCCGATCAGTTCCAGGGTCAGGCCGGCCGTCGCCGGGGTGTCCACCAGCTCGGCCAGGACGGCGGCGACGTCGTCGCGGGGGACCGACCCGCGGCCGGTGTGCGCCTCCAGACGCACCTGGCCGGTACCGGGCCCGTCCGTCAGCGAACCGGGGCGCAGGATCGTCCAGTCGAGGCCGTCCAGGGAGCGGACGTGGTCGTCGGCCTCGCCCTTGGCGCGCAGGTACACGTCGAAGACCTCGTCGCCCCGGTGCGCCGCGTCCGCGCCCATCGACGACACGACCACATGGCGCCGCACACCGGCCCGGACCGCCGCGTCGGCGAACAGCACCGCCGCGCCCTTGTCCACCGTGTCCTTGCGCGCGGTGCCGCTGCCCGGTCCCGCGCCCGCGGCGAACACCGCCGCGTCCGCGCCCCGCAGCCGCTCCGCGACCTCCTCGACCGAGGCCGACTCAAGGTCCAGCACGATCGGTTCGGCACCCGCCGCCCTCAGGTCGTCGCTCTGCTCCGCCCGGCGGATGATGCCCGCCGCCTCGTCCCCGCGCGCCGCGAGCAGCCGCTCCAGCCGCAGCGCGATCTGACCATGACCACCAGCGATGACTATGCGCATGTCTTCGACCGTACGCCCGGACGGCCGTATCCGCCGCACGACTTCGGCCCGCCCCGGCCGGGCTCCGCACCCCTCCCCGCACCCCTTCCCGCGCCCGCGCACACCCCCACGTCTCACGTCCCCGCGCCCGTCGCTCCCCCCCCCGGCTACGACAGCTCGCCCCGCCCCTGCCGGGGCAGCCCCAGTTCCACCGAGGCGGCCGAGTCGCAGAACTCGCGCACCGCGCTGGTACGTGCCACCACGCGCCCCCGGTGCACCACGATCCGGCTGTACGCGAGCGACAGCGCCCCCGCGAGCCGCTCGCCGCGCACCGCGAGGAGTTCGGCCGGGAAGCCCGCCTCCACCCGCACCTCGGGCAGGCCGAGCACCGCGCGGGCCGACGCGCTCACCATCTCGTAGGACTCGCCGGGGCGCAGACCGTAGCGGGAGGCCAGCAGATAGGCGGCCTCCAGCGGATCGCCGCGGCCCACCGGGTTCGACACGTCCCGCAGGGCGCCGCTGCCCGCCGCCACCCGCACCCCGGCCGCCCGCAGCAGCCGTACCGGCGCGCTCCCGGGCCCCTCCGCGCCCGCGCAGCCGCCCTGCGGCAGGCACACCACCGCCACCCCGGCGGCGGCCAGCTGGTCCGCGGTCCGGGCCGCGGCCTCGGCGGGCAGCCGGGCCAGGCCGCCGCAGGGGCTCAGCGTCACGCCGGGGCGCAGCCCGCCCGCCATCGCCGCGAGCCGGGCGAGCCGGGCCGGGTCGGTGGCGTCGGTGTGCAGGTCGACCGGGCAGCCGTGCTCGGAGGCCACCTCCAGGACCGCTTCCACGTAGCCGGTGGGATCGGGGTCCACGTCCGGGCAGCCGCCGACCACGCACGCGCCCATCTTCACCGCGTCCCGCAGCACCGCGAGCCCGTCCGCGCCGGCCACCCCGGTCAGCACGCGCGGCACCGCCACCGTCGACAGCTCGGCCAGCCCGCGCAGCGCCCGCCGCGCCCGCAGCACCGCCGTCAGGGCGCCCAGCCCCTGCACGTCGCCCACGCGCACGTGCGCGCGCAGTGCGGTCGCGCCGTGCCCGAGCTGGAGCAGCGCCGCCTCCGTGGCCCGGCGCTGGACGTCCTCCGGGTCGTAGGAGACCGGGCCGTCCGTGTCGGCGGTCAGGGCGGTGTCGGCGTGGGCGTGCGGCTCGGCCGGGGCGGGCAGCAGCAGGTAGCCGCTGAGGTCGACGCGCGATCCGCCGTCCCCGGGCCCGTCCGCCCCGCGCTCGCCGCCCTGGCCCGCGCCGCCGCCCTGGCCGAGGCTGCCCGCCGTGCCCACCGCCTCGATGCGCTCGCCGGACAGCCGTACGTCCACGGTCCGCCCGTCGGTGAGCCGGGCCCCGCACAGCAGCAGGGTGTCCGGATCCGGCGGCCCGTCCGGGCCGGGGGAGGACGACGAGTGAGGCGGCTGCGGCTTACCGGGGGGCATCGCACTCCAGGTACGACAGAGGGACGGACGGCGGACGACAGGCGGGGCGGGAAGCGGTGGTCGAGCGGGGGCGGACGGTGCCGGGGCGTGGTGCGCGCGGGGGGCCGCGCAAGATCACGCAGAGTGCGTCGAGCCTAGGGCGGCGGCGCGCCGGGAGACGGGAGGAGCGCAATAGTCGTACCGGTGTGGCCGTACGGAGAAGGGTCTCCGGAGCCGTCCGGCGGGGGCCGCGGAACGGATTTGGGCGAACGGCTGCGGACCGTGTAATGTCTTCATCGCTCGCCCCAATAGCTCAGTCGGCAGAGCGTCTCCATGGTAAGGAGAAGGTCTACGGTTCGATTCCGTATTGGGGCTCTGGTGTGAGAGGTTCCCGCCGCGAGGCGGGGCCGATCTCATCAAAGCGGTGTAGCTCAGTCGGTAGAGCAAGCGGCTCATAATCGCTGTGTCACCGGTTCAAGTCCGGTCACCGCTACTGACAGTAGCCGATTGCGGGGTCGGTCCTTCGATCGGCTACTCTTTTCTGCGTTGAAGTAAGTCCATCCGTTCGTCTTAGGAGCACTCACGTGGCTGCCACCGACGTCCGCCCGAAGATCACGCTGGCCTGCGTGGAGTGCAAGGAGCGGAACTACATCACCAAGAAGAACCGGCGTAACAACCCGGATCGCCTGGAGATGAAGAAGCACTGCCCGCGTTGCAACGCGCACACCGCGCACCGCGAAACGCGATAAATCAGGCTCATACGTGAGGCCGCCCCCGCACCATGGGGGCGGCCTCACGTTGTTTCACCACCGTCTTCACCAGCTCCCTCCGCACGACCGCAGCTGACACCAGGAGGTGCCGAGCCATGGCGCTCGACCAGTCCTTCGTGGGGCGTTCCTACCCGCCCACCGCCCCCTACGAGGTGGGCCGGGAGAAGATCCGTGAATTCGCCCAGGCGGTGGGCGACGCCAATCCGGCGTACACGGACCCCGAAGCCGCGCAGGCACTCGGCCACCCCGATGTGATCGCCCCGCCCACCTTCGTGTTCCTGATCACCTACCGGGCCGCCGGAGAGGTCGTCCAGGACCCGCAGCTCGGGCTGGACTACAGCCGCGTGGTGCACGGCGACCAGAAGTTCGCCTACACGCGCCCCGTGCACGCCGGTGACCGGCTCTCCGTCACCTCGACCATCGAGGCGATCAGGACCATGGCCGGCAGTGACATCCTGGACATCCGCGGCGAGGTGCACGACGCGGCGGGTGAGCACGTGGTGACCGCCTGGATCAAGCTGGTGGCCCGCGCCGCCGAGGAGGCGTGAGGATCCGATGACGGCGAAGATCGCCTACGACGACGTCGAGGTCGGCACCGAGCTTCCGGGCCGGACCTTCCCCGTGACCCGCGCCACCCTCGTGCAGTACGCGGGCGCCTCCGGGGACTTCAACCCGATCCACTGGAACGAGAAGTTCGCCAAGGAGGTCGGACTGCCGGACGTGATCGCGCACGGCATGTTCACCATGGCCGAGGCGATCCGCGTCGTCACCGACTGGGCCGGCGACCCCGGTGCCGTGGTGCAGTACGGCGTCCGCTTCACCAAGCCCGTCGTCGTCCCGAACGACGACAAGGGCGCGCGGATCGACGTCGTCGGCAAGGTCGCGGCCAAGCTCGACGACCACACCGTACGGATCGACCTGACCGCCCTGTGCGAGGGGCAGAAGGTCCTCGGCCGCTCCCAGGCTCTCGTCCGCCTGGCCTGAGCCCGGCGGGAGCGTCGGCAAGGCCGTCGGCGGGGTCCCCGTAGTCTTGGGCGCGTGCAGGAACTCCACGACGCGCCCCTCGCCCCGCTGACGACCTTCCGCCTGGGCGGCCCCGCCGCCCGGCTGATCACCGCGACCACGGACGCGGAGGTCGTCGACGCCGTCCGCGCGGCCGACGCCGCCGGCACCCCGCTGCTGGTGATCGGCGGCGGCTCCAACCTGGTCATCGGCGACCAGGGCTTCGACGGCACCGCCCTGCGCATCGCCACCACCGGCTTCGCACTGCGCGGCACCACGCTGGAGCTGGCCGCGGGCGAGGTGTGGACCGACGCCGTCGCCCGCACCGTCGAGGCCGGACTCGCGGGCGTCGAATGCCTCTCCGGCATCCCCGGCTCCGCGGGCGCCACCCCCATCCAGAACGTGGGGGCGTACGGCCAGGAGGTCTCCGCCACCATCACCGAGGTCGTCGCCTACGACCGCGCGGCGGGCGAGACGGTCACCCTCTCCAACGAGGAGTGCGCCTTCTCCTACCGGCACAGCCGCTTCAAGGAGCACCCCGAGCGGTACGTCGTGCTGCGCGTCCGCTTCGGCCTTCAGGACGCGGACGGCCTGTCGGCGCCGCTCAGGTACGCCGAGACGGCGCGCGCCCTCGGCGTGTCGGCGGGCGACCGCGTCCCGCTGGAGCGGGCCCGCGAGACCGTGCTGAAGCTGCGCGCGGGCAAGGGCATGGTCCTGGACCCCGAGGACCACGACACCTGGTCGGCCGGGTCCTTCTTCACCAACCCGATCCTCACGGACACCGAGTTCGGCGCCTTCCGGGCCCGGGTGCGCGAGCGCCTGGGCGAGGACGCCGAGCCGCCCGCGTACCCGGCGGGGGAGGGGCGCACCAAGACCTCCGCGGCCTGGCTGATCGACCGGGCGGGCTTCGCCAAGGGCTACGGCACCGGTCCGGCCCGGATCTCCACCAAGCACACGCTCGCCCTCACCAACCGCGGCGGCGCGAGCACGAAGGACCTGCTGGACCTCGCCCGCGAGGTGGTGGCCGGGGTCCGCGAGGCGTTCGGCGTGACGCTGGTGAACGAGCCGGTGACGGTCGGCGTCAGCCTGTAGCGGCCGGCCTCCGGCGGCGACCGGGCGGGTCCCCCTCCGTACGCGATCCCCTCAGTACGCCACCCCCACGCCCTGCTTCACCGCCGCCGGGTCGTCGGTCAGCGACAGCATCGCGTGGGCCACGTCCGCCCGTGCGATGAAGCGGCCGTGCGGCGGGAAGCCGCCGGTCACCGTGCGGTACGTACCGGTGAGCGGCTTGTCCTGGAGGCGCGGCGGCCGGACCACCGTCCAGTCCGTGGCGCTGCGCGCCAGCTCGGCCTCCATCTCGCGCAGATCCGCGTAGACGTCCTTCAGGACCGCCGAGACCAGGCTCCGGGCCGTCCGGTCGAGGAACCCGTCGCCCTCCGGTCCGGGGCCCACCGGACCGGCGCTCACCACGAGCAGGCGGCGGGTGCCCTCCGCCTCCATCGCGCGCAGCACCGTACGGGTCAGCCGGGCCGCGACCCCGGCGTCCTTGCGGCTGCGGGCGCCCAGACCGGAGAGCACCGCGTCCCGGCCCGCGACGGCCGGGCGCACGGCCTCCGGGTCCACCAGCGCGGACCTGACCACCTCCAGGCGGTCACCGGTCACGGTCAGCCGGTCCGGGTCGCGGACGACGGCGGTGACCCGGTGCCCGGCGTCGAGCGCCTGCCGGACGATCTCCCGGCCGATGCCGCCGGTGGCGCCGAAAACAGTGAGGTTCACGATCCCGCTCCTGCCTGCCTGTCCGGGGACGTCCCGGACCACCGGAGGTGGGTGAGTATTCACTCACCTCGTCTGGTCCTAGAGTGGGTAAGCACTCACCCACCCGTCAAGGCCGACCGGCCGATTGGACGTGACATGGAGACGAGACCGGCCCGCGTCCGCATCCTCGACGCCGCCCACGAGCTGATGCGCACCGTCGGGCTCGCCCGTGCCACCACCAAGGAGATCGCCAGGGCGGCCGGCTGCTCCGAGGCGGCCCTCTACAAGTACTTCGCGAGCAAGGAGGAGCTGTTCATCCAGGTGCTGCACGAGCGGCTGCCCCGGCTCACCCCGCTGCTGCGCGCCCTCGCCGCCGAGCCGGAACGGCGCACCGTGGCCGAGAACCTCACCGAGATCGCCCGCCAGGCCGCCCTGTTCTACGAGCAGAGCTTCCCGATCGCGGCCTCGCTGTACGCCGAGACCCAGCTCAAGCGCCGTCACGACGAGGCGATGCGGCGGATGGGCTCCGGCCCCCACCTGCCCATCGAGGAACTGGACGCCTACCTCCGCGCCGAGCGCTCGCTGGGCCGCATCGCCCCCGGCGCCGACACCTTCGCCGCCGCCTCCCTGCTCCTGGGCGCCTGCGCCCAGCGGGCCTTCGCGTACGACGCGGCGGACGCCCGCCCGGACGCCGACGCGTTCGCCGCCCGTCTGGTGGGCACACTCCTGACCGGCCTCACCACCGGCGGGGCGGGGCGGGTCACGGACATCGCATAGGGTCGGTCCCCGTCCGGACAGGGAGGGGAACAACCATGCGGGGCCTACGAGACCTGCGAGGCAGCCGGGGCATCGTGATCGCGGCCGCGGCCGTACTGGTGGGCACGCTCGCCACCGGGTGCGACAAGGGGGGCGACGACGCCGCGCGCGGCGGCGACGGCGGGAACGGCACCGGCCCCGCCGCCACGGCGAGCCGCGCACCGGGCGCCACCGAGACCCTGGCGGCCGACGGCACCACCGTCCGCGTCGGTTCCGCGAGCGCGAAGACCGTCGTCCAGGTCTACGAGGACCTGCGCTGCCCGGTCTGCAAGAAGTTCGAGACCGAGGGCGGCGGCGAGGCCCTGCGCGAGCTGGTCCGCTCCGGCCAGGTCCGGGTGGAGTACACACTCGCCTCCTTCCTCGACGCCCGGCTCGGCGGCCAGGGCTCCAAGAAGGCCGCCAACGCGCTGCGGGCGGCGCTGGAGGCGGGCCGCTTCGCCGAGTACCACGCCGTCCTCTTCGCCCACCAGCCCGAGGAGAGCGTCGACGGCTTCACCGACGCGTACCTGCTGGAGCTGGCCTCCCGGGTGAAGGGGCTGCGCGGCGCCGACTTCGACCGCGCGGTCAAGGACCTGAAGTACGGCGACTACGTGGCCGCCTCCGAACGCGCCTTCGACGCCTCCGGGGTGACCGGCACGCCCACCCTGAAGGTCGACGGCAAGGCGGTCCCCGCGTCGATGAACGGCTCGCTCTTCGACAAGGAGGCGCTGCCCCTGGTCATCGGGGCGCTGTCGCAGTCCTGACCCGCGGCCGTGCCGCCGCCGCTCAGGCGGCCAGCCAGTCGTCCACGCCCGACAGCAGCTTGGCCCGGACGTCCTGCGGGGCGGCCGAGGCGCGGATGGACTGGCGGGCCAGTTCCGCCAGCTCGGCGTCGGTGAAGCCGTGGTGGCGGCGGGCGAAGTCGTACTGGGCGGCCAGCCGGGAGCCGAACAGCAGCGGGTCGTCGGCGCCCAGGGCCATCGGGACACCGGCGTCGTACAGGGTCCGCAGCGGCACGTCGGCGGGCTTCTCGTACACCCCGAGCGCCACATTGGAGGCGGGGCAGACCTCGCAGGTCACCCCCCGCTCGGCCAGCCGCCGCAGCAGGCGCGGGTCGTCGGCGGCGCGCACCCCGTGGCCCACCCGGTGCGCGTGCAGGTCGTCCAGGCAGTCGCGGACCGAGGCCGGGCCCGCCAGCTCGCCCCCGTGCGGGGCCGCGAACAGGCCGCCCTCGCGCGCGATGGCGAACGCCCGGTCGAAGTCCCGGGCCATGCCCCGCCGCTCGTCGTTGGAGAGCCCGAAACCGACCACGCCGCGGTCGCGGTAGCGCACGGCGAGGCGGGCCAGCGTGCGCGCGTCCAGCGGGTGCTTCATCCGGTTGGCCGCCACCAGGACCCGCATCCCGAGGCCCGTCTCGCGCGAGGCCGAGTCCACCGCGTCGAGGATGACCTCCAGCGCCGGGATCAGCCCGCCGAGACGCGGCGCGTACGAGGTCGGGTCGACCTGGATCTCCAGCCAGCCCGAGCCGTCCCTGATGTCCTCCTCGGCGGCCTCGCGCACCAGCCGCCGGATGTCCTCGGGCTCCCGCAGGCAGGAACGCGCCGCGTCGTACAGCCGCTGGAAGCGGAACCAGCCCCGCTCGTCGGTCGCCCGCAGCTTCGGCGGCTCCCCGCCGAACAGGGCGTCGGTCAGCGCCTCGGGCAGCCGTACGCCGTACTTGTCGGCCAGTTCCAGCAGGGTGGCGGGCCGCATCGACCCGGTGAAGTGCAGGTGCAGATGGGCCTTCGGCAGCTCAGAGACATCACGTACACGCTCCATCCGCCGATCCTGCCGCACTCGGGGCCGTGACCGGAAGCCGTTTCCCCGTTCGTGGTCTTGCCCGAACGCAGGAGCGGGCCGCCTCCCCGGAGGGAGACGGCCCGCACGCGCGCGTGGGAAGCGCCCGGGACGTCAGTCCCGCGCCTCCGCGAGCAGCTTCTGGATCCGGCTCACGCCCTCCACCAGGTCCTCGTCACCGAGGGCGTAGGACAGCCGCAGATAGCCCGGGGTGCCGAACGCCTCGCCGGGGACGACCGCGACCTCGGCCTCCTCCAGGATGAGGGCGGCCAGCTCCACGGAGCTCTGCGGGCGCTTGCCGCGGATCTCCTTGCCGATCAGCGCCTTCACCGAGGGGTAGGCGTAGAACGCGCCCTCGGGCTCCGGGCAGAGCACGCCGTCGATCTCGTTGAGCATCCGCACGATGGTGCGGCGGCGGCGGTCGAAGGCCTCGCGCATCGCCGCGACCGCCTCCAGGTCACCGGAGACGGCGGCCAGCGCGGCGGCCTGGGCGACGTTCGACACGTTCGACGTGGCGTGCGACTGGAGGTTGGTCGCGGCCTTGACCACGTCCTTGGGGCCGATGACCCAGCCCACGCGCCAGCCGGTCATGGCGTACGTCTTGGCCACGCCGTTGACGACGACGCACTTGTCGCGCAGCTCGGGCAGGAGCGCCGGCAGGGACACGGAGACCGCGTCGCCGTACACCAGGTGCTCGTAGATCTCGTCGGTGAGCACCCACAGGCCGTGCTCCAGGGCCCAGCGGCCGATCGCCTCGGTCTCGGCCTCGGAGTACACCGCGCCGGTCGGGTTGGACGGCGAGACGAACAGGACGACCTTGGTGTTCTCGGTGCGGGCGGCCTCCAGCTGCTCGACCGAGACCCGGTAGCCGGTGGTCTCGTCGGCGACGACCTCGACGGGGACACCGCCGGCCAGCCGGATCGACTCCGGGTACGTCGTCCAGTACGGCGCCGGGACGATGACCTCGTCGCCCGGGTCGAGGATCGCGGCGAAGGCCTCGTAGATGGCCTGCTTGCCGCCGTTGGTGACGAGGATCTGCGAGACGTCCGGCTCCCAGCCGGAGTCGCGCAGCGTCTTCGCGGCGATCGCGGCCTTCAGCTCGGGCAGACCGCCGGCCGGCGTGTACCGGTGGTACTTCGGGTTCTTGCAGGCCTCGACGGCGGCCTCGACGATGTAGTCCGGGGTCGGGAAGTCGGGCTCACCGGCGCCGAAGCCGATCACCGGACGCCCGGCGGCCTTCAGGGCCTTGGCCTTGGCGTCCACGGCGAGGGTGGCGGACTCGGAGATCGCGCCGATACGGGCGGAGACCCGGCGCTCGGTCGGAGGAGTTGCAGCGCTCATACCGCCCATCGTTCCAGACCCCGAACGCCGCGGGCACACCGGTTTCACACAGTGGGCGGAGGCGGGTCGGGTGCTGAACACGCGTCCGGATCCGGTCCCCGGCCAGGTGATCTTCCGGACGGATCGGCCCCGGCGGGCGCCGAAGACCATTTTCTGTTCGACGCCCGGCCCCGGACCACGTACACTCTCACCTCGTTGGCCTTCAGCAAGTGGCCGCCGCACCCGGTGCACACCGGACTCGCGGTCGGATGCGGTACGTTGGGGGACACACAAAGGGTCGTAGCTCAATTGGTAGAGCACTGGTCTCCAAAACCAGCGGTTGGGGGTTCAAGTCCCTCCGGCCCTGCTACACACACCTTCGCCAGGATGTGTGCGCATGTACGTACAGCAATGCACCGCCGTGCGGCTCGACCGGGCGCGGCACGGCCACGACCCGGAATCAGGTGAGGACGAATGACGGACGCCGTGGGCTCCATCGACACGCCTGATGCCCAGGACGAGGTGGCGGAGTCCAAGAAGCCCCGCAAGGGCGGCAAGCGCGCCAAGAAGGGCCCGCTGAAGCGTCTCGCCACCTTCTACCGGCAGATCATCGCCGAGCTGCGCAAGGTCGTCTGGCCCTCGCGCAACGAACTGACGTCGTACACCACTGTGGTGATCTGCTTCGTCGTCGTCATGATCGCCCTGGTGACCGTGATTGACTATGGGCTCAACCACGCGGCCAAGTACGTCTTCGGCTGAGCCCAGAGCGAAGGGCGCCGTGGTTACCGGCGCCCGTTTTCGCATGTTCCACCCCTATGTACCAGGAAGAAGCAGCCACCGTGTCTGACCCGAACCTGAACGACGCCATCGAGCCGACCGAGTCCGTGGATGACGAGCTCGACATCGTCGAGGGTGCGGACGAGGCGGACGGGGCCGAGGCTGCCGACGCCGCCGCGGGCGAGCCGGCCGAGGAGGCCGCCGTCCACGTCGAGGACGAGACCCTTGAAGGTGCTGAGGGCGCCGAGGACGCTGCGGACGTCGAGGACGACGACGCCGCCGAGGACGCTGCCGACGCCGAGGAGACCGACGAGGACGAGGCGGCCGCCGAGGACGAGACCGAGGCCGTCGAGGAAGAGCCCGACGTCGACCCGGTCACCAAGCTGCGCGAGGAGCTGCGCACGCTGCCCGGCGAGTGGTACGTCATCCACACCTACGCGGGCTACGAGAAGCGCGTGAAGGCCAACCTGGAGCAGCGCGCCGTCTCGCTGAACGTCGAGGACTTCATCTACCAGGCCGAGGTCCCCGAGGAAGAGATCGTCCAGATCAAGAACGGCGAGCGCAAGACCGTCCGGCAGAACAAGCTGCCCGGTTACGTCCTCGTCCGCATGGACCTGACGAACGAGTCCTGGGGCGTCGTCCGCAACACGCCGGGCGTCACCGGCTTCGTCGGCAACGCCTACGACCCCTACCCGCTGTCCCTGGACGAGATCGTGAAGATGCTCGCCCCGGAGGCCGAGGAGAAGGCCGCCCGCGAGGCCGCCGAGGCCGAGGGCAAGCCGGCCCCGCAGCGCAAGGTCGAGGTCCAGGTGCTGGACTTCGAGGTCGGCGACTCGGTCACCGTCACCGACGGTCCGTTCGCCACCCTCCAGGCGACCATCAACGAGATCAACGCCGACTCGAAGAAGGTCAAGGGCCTCGTCGAGATCTTCGGCCGCGAGACCCCGGTCGAGCTGAGCTTCGACCAGATCCAGAAGAACTAGTTCTTTCTGGGTGTACTGCTTCCGCGCAGGTCAGGCGGGCTGGTGACAGCCGGTCTGACCTGCTCGGTTTTCAGCCGCGCATCTATACCCGTTATCGTTGTGCGGTATGCCTGCGTCCGGGTGGTCCCCGAGCGCGGGCATGGACCCGAACCGAAAGGACCCGGAGAGCTATGCCTCCCAAGAAGAAGAAGGTCACGGGGCTCATCAAGCTCCAGATCAACGCCGGTGCGGCGAACCCGGCTCCGCCGGTCGGCCCGGCGCTGGGCCAGCACGGCGTCAACATCATGGAGTTCTGCAAGGCGTACAACGCCGCGACCGAGTCGCAGCGTGGCTGGGTCATCCCGGTGGAGATCACGGTCTACGAGGACCGTTCCTTCACCTTCGTGACCAAGACCCCCCCGGCCGCCAAGATGATCCTCAAGGCCGCGGGCGTGGAGAAGGGCTCCGGCGAGCCGCACAAGACCAAGGTCGCGAAGATCACCGACGCGCAGGTCCGCGAGATCGCCCAGACCAAGATGCCCGACCTCAACGCCAACGACCTGGACGCCGCCGCGAAGATCATCGCCGGCACCGCCCGTTCCATGGGCGTCACGGTCGAGGGCTGAACCCCAGCCTCCGTCCCACCCTCGTAGAACCGTGGCAGGGCCTGCTCGGCCCGTACCACGACTCCTTTCAGAACCCACAGGAGCAGTTGTGAGCAAGCGCAGCAAGGCTCTCCGCGCTGCGGACGCCAAGATCGACCGGGAGAAGCAGTACGCCCCGCTCGAGGCCGTCCGTCTCGCCAAGGAGACCTCCACGACCAAGTTCGACGGCACCGTCGAGGTCGCCTTCCGTCTGGGTGTCGACCCGCGCAAGGCCGACCAGATGGTCCGTGGCACCGTGAACCTCCCGCACGGCACCGGTAAGACCGCCCGGGTCCTGGTCTTCGCGACCGGTGACCGTGCCGAGGCCGCGCGTGCCGCGGGCGCCGACATCGTCGGCGCCGACGAGCTGATCGACGAGGTGGCGAAGGGCCGTCTGGACTTCGACGCCGTCGTCGCCACCCCGGACCTCATGGGCAAGGTCGGCCGCCTGGGCCGCGTCCTCGGCCCGCGTGGTCTGATGCCGAACCCGAAGACCGGCACCGTGACCCCCGACACCGCCAAGGCCGTGACGGAGATCAAGGGCGGCAAGATCGAGTTCCGCGTCGACAAGCACTCGAACCTGCACTTCATCATCGGCAAGACGTCGTTCGACGACAGCAAGCTGGTGGAGAACTACGGCGCCGCGCTGGAGGAGATCCTCCGTCTGAAGCCGTCCGCCGCCAAGGGTCGCTACATCAAGAAGGCCGCCATCAGCACCACGATGGGCCCCGGCATCCAGCTCGACCCGAACCGCACCCGGAACCTCCTCGTCGAGGAGGACCCGGCCGCGGTCTGAGCCATCGGCTCACCCAGGTCGGCGACGAGCCCCGCATCCTCCGCGCGAGCGGAGGGGCGGGGCTCGTCCCGTTCCGTCGCGAACCGGCCGATCCCCACGGCGTGCGCCCCTGCTGTCGGTGCCCTGCGCTAGCGTGCACGGCACACAGACCGCTCAGGGGTGGGGGACCGGATGAAGAGCACGACCGTGCGCCGTACGGCATCGGTGGTCGCGGTGACGGCCGCGCTGGCGGGCGTGGCCGCCTGCGGCGCGGGCGGGTCCTCCGGGGGAGCGGCGCACCGGGACGGCAAGGCGGCGGCGGGGGAGACCGCCCGGGGCGGCGCCGACACCCCGGCCGGCGCGCTGACGGCCCTGCGCACCGCCGCCGACTCCACCGGCCGCGCGGACTCCGCCCGGGTCGACATGACGGTCAGCATGGGCACGCTGATGTCGATGAAGGGCCACGGCGCCCTCTCCTGGGGCCACGGCCTGTCCGGCACGCTCACCCTCACCTACACGGGCGGCACCGTGGCCGACACCATGCGCGCCACCGGCACCACCTCGGTCCAGGCCCGCTATCTGCCGGACGCCTACTACGCGAGGATGAGCGACGCGTTCGCCGCGCAGGCCGGCGGCAAGCACTGGATCAGGTACGGGTACGACGACATGGCCCGGCTCGGCGGCGGCTCCGGCGCGTACCTCAAGGACCAGATGCAGAACAACACGCCGAACCAGGCCGTGAAGCTGCTGCTGGCCTCCGGCGACGTGAAGAGGGCGGGCGAGGAGCGGATCGCGGGCGTGCACACCACGCACTACCACGGCACGGTGAATGTCGCGGACCTCGCCGCCCGCACCGGTCACAGCCTCACCGCCGCCCAGCTCGCGGACATGAAGCGTCAGCTGACCGACTCCGGCATCACGACGGACACCGTCGACCTCTGGATCGACGACCGGAACCTGCTGGTCAGGAAGGTCGAGTCGGCGGACACGGCCAAGGGCGCCCTGACCACCACCGCCACCTACGGCGACTACGGGGTCAAGGTCGCGGTCGGCGCACCGCCGCGCGGCGACACGGCGGACTTCAAGGAGCTGCTGGCCGCCCAGGGGGCCGGTGCCGGCGCCTCCTGAATCAAAGAATCCCCCAAGACCGGATGATCAGCGCTCGGATAAGCTCACCGGAACTGTGCGCAAGCCATCCGTTCCTTGGGGGGAAACCATGGACACCTCTGTACGTACGCCCCGCTCGTCCCGCACGCCCGCCCGCGCTCTGTCCGGACGCAGGGTCGCGACGGCCTCGCTGGCCGCGCTGCTCCTCGCCGCGGGCGCGGTGGGCTGTTCGGGGGACGACTCGAAGAGCGATTCCAAGAGCGACCCGAAGAGCGCGGGCAAGAGCGGAGCGGCCGAGACGCCGCAGCTCACCCCGGCCGCGGCCGTCGCCAAGGCCGCCAAGAACTCGCAGAACATCACCTCGCTGCGCTACCGCATGACCGGCCAGGTGCCGGAGCAGGGCCACATCAAGGCCGACGCCGAGATGCAGATGAAGCCCACCATCGCCATGAGCATGAAGATGACGATGCCCGACCAGCCCTCCACCGGCACCGTGGAGATCCGCCTCGTCGACAAGGTCATGTACCTCAACGGCGGGGCCGAGGCCGCCAAGGAGATGGACGGCAAGAGCTGGATGAAGTTCGACCTGTCCGGGACCGACGCGGGCAAGCAGATGGACCAGCTCGGCGGGGGCGGCGCGGCCCAGGCCGAGCAGAACCCGGCGACCGAGTCCACCTTCCTCACCGGCGCCAAGGACCTGCGCAAGGTCGGCTCCGAGACCGTGGAGGGCGTCGAGACCACCCACTACACGGGCACCGTCGCCCTGGCCGACCTGGGCAAGCCGCAGCCGGGCGAGAGCCCGGAGGTCGCCAAGACCCGTGAGAAGAGCCTGGAGCAGTACAAGGGCATGGGCGTCGACAAGGTCACCATGGACGCCTGGATCGACGGCAAGGACCAGACCCGGCAGTTCCGGATGCGCGGCACCG
Organism: Streptomyces sp. PsTaAH-124; assembly: GCF_000373685.1. NCBI lineage: Bacteria > Bacillati > Actinomycetota > Actinomycetes > Kitasatosporales > Streptomycetaceae > Streptomyces > Streptomyces sp. PsTaAH-124. The sequence continues at coordinate 35,172 of NZ_KB892158.1, forward strand.
CCGCCAAGGGCCCGCTGGACATGACGATCACCTTCCTGGACACCAACAAGCCGGTGAAGGTCGCCGCCCCGCCGGCCGGTGAGACCGTCGACCTGGCCGAGATGATGAAGGGCGCCGGCGCGGACCAGAGCTGACCGCGGGCCGCCGCGGGAGCGGATTTGCTCCGCGGCGGCACGGTCCCGTACTCTCCTACAGAAGCCAAAGACCGCTGGTCGTTGCCGTGCACTCAGATGAGGACGCGGTGGCCGAAGGATCCGCTGAATGCGGACGACCCGCGCAGGTGACTGTGGAAGAACTCCCGGAGTGTGCACGCCCACGGTGTGCGGACGACCGGTCGAGTCCGCCCCGAGCGCCTGCGCCGGGGCGTTTCGTTTTCCCCAGACCTCCTTCGGGTCCGCGCGGTCAGAATCACCCGGAAGGAGGCCGAGGCTCTATGGCGAGGCCCGACAAGGCTGCCGCAGTGGCGGAGTTGACGGAGCAGTTCCGCAACTCCAGCGCTGCCGTGCTGACCGAGTACCGCGGTCTCACCGTGGCGCAGCTCAAGACGCTGCGTCGTTCGCTCGGTGAGAACGCCCAGTACGCCGTGGTGAAGAACACGCTGACCAAGATTGCGGCCAACGAGGCCGGGATCACCACGCTGGACGACCTCTTCAACGGTCCGACGGCTGTCGCCTTCGTCACCGGTGACCCGGTGGAGTCGGCGAAGGGTCTCCGTGACTTCGCCAAGGACAACCCGAATCTCGTCATCAAGGGCGGTGTCCTTGACGGCAAGGCGCTGTCCGCCGACGAGATCAAGAAGCTTGCGGACCTCGAGTCCCGCGAGGTTCTGCTCTCCAAGCTGGCGGGTGCCTTCAAGGGCAAGCAGTCCCAGGCTGCTCAGCTCTTCCAGGCGCTTCCCTCGAAGCTCGTCCGCACCGTGGACGCTCTTCGTGCCAAGCGGGACGAGCAGGGCGGTGCCGAGTAATTCGGCTCGCTTTCTGACCCTGGCCGTCTAGGCGGCACGGGTCGCAGCGGGCCGACGTACGCCCGCCACACCCAGTACATCCGGCACCTGCCGAATTAGTGGAAGGATCGCCCATCATGGCGAAGCTCAGCCAGGAAGACCTGCTCGCGCAGTTCGAGGAGATGACCCTCATCGAGCTCTCCGAGTTCGTGAAGGCGTTCGAGGAGAAGTTCGACGTCACCGCCGCCGCCGCGGTCGCCGTGGCCGGCCCGGCCGGTCCGGCCGCCGCCGCCGAGGCCGTCGAGGAGCAGGACGAGTTCGACGTCATCCTCACGGGTGCCGGCGACAAGAAGATCCAGGTCATCAAGGTCGTGCGTGAGCTGACCTCCCTCGGCCTGAAGGAGGCCAAGGACCTGGTCGACGGTGCGCCGAAGCCGGTTCTGGAGAAGGTCGCCAAGGACGCCGCGGAGAAGGCCAAGGAGTCCCTCGAGGGCGCCGGCGCCTCCGTCGAGGTCAAGTGACCTCACGAGTCTCTGCTGATCGGGCAGGACTCACCCGCGCGAGCTGAACGCGGCCCGAAAGGGCTGTAACGCGAACGCACCGAAGAGCGATCATCCATCCGGGTGGTCGCTCTTCGGCGTTCCCGGGGGTGGCTGTGGCGGCCTTGCACCCGAGACCGGGAGGGGTATGGTGATCTTCGTTCGGCCTCGAGAGGCCCCCGGAGACAGGCCGCGAGTGACGATGGCAGCATCCGGTTCGGGTAGGGGGGCCTTGACGAACCGCACGCAGCGCGCAATTCTCAGGACGCGTCGTCACAACGATCCGAATCCGAGGCATGGATCGACGGCGAAGAGGGCAGTATCAACGTGCGTTGAGGGTGACAGGCCGTAGGCGGTGACGACGACGAGGGTTCCCAAAACCCGGCACTGGACATCAGTGGGCCAAGTGGCTACACTGACCCTTTGCGCTGCCTGTTAGCTGTCCCCTGCCCGTCACCAGGGGCATGCCCTCCCCCGAGCATCGACGACCGGACCGCACCTGACCTGGCCTGACGGCCCTGTCGGGGACCGTCCGTCCCGTTGTCCGAGAGAGGGGCCGGTACGCGCGTAGTGAGTCCGAGCCCTCGGAAGGACCCCCTCTTGGCCGCCTCGCGCAATGCCTCGACCGCGAATACGAACAACGCTGCCAGCACCGCCCCGCTGCGCATCTCCTTTGCAAAGATCAAGGAGCCCCTCGAGGTTCCGAACCTTCTCGCGCTGCAAACCGAGAGCTTCGACTGGCTGCTCGGCAACGACGCGTGGAAGGCTCGCGTCGAGGCGGCTCTGGAATCCGGTCAGGACGTCCCCACCAAGTCCGGCCTCGAGGAGATCTTCGAGGAGATCTCCCCGATCGAGGACTTCTCCGGGTCGATGTCGCTGACGTTCCGCGACCACCGCTTCGAGCCGCCGAAGAACAGCATCGACGAGTGCAAGGAGCGCGACTTCACGTACGCCGCCCCGCTCTTCGTCACGGCCGAGTTCACCAACAACGAGACCGGCGAGATCAAGTCCCAGACCGTCTTCATGGGCGACTTCCCGCTCATGACGAACAAGGGCACCTTCGTCATCAACGGCACCGAGCGTGTCGTCGTCTCCCAGCTGGTCCGCTCGCCCGGTGTCTACTTCGACTCGAGCATCGACAAGACGTCCGACAAGGACATCTTCTCCGCCAAGATCATCCCGTCCCGGGGTGCCTGGCTGGAGATGGAGATCGACAAGCGCGACATGGTCGGTGTCCGCATCGACCGCAAGCGCAAGCAGTCGGTCACCGTGCTGCTGAAGGCGCTCGGCTGGACCAACGAGCAGATCCTCGAGGAGTTCGGCGAGTACGAGTCGATGCGCGCCACCCTGGAGAAGGACCACACCCAGGGCCAGGACGACGCGCTGCTCGACATCTACCGCAAGCTGCGTCCGGGCGAGCCCCCCACGCGCGAGGCCGCGCAGACGCTGCTGGAGAACCTGTACTTCAACCCCAAGCGCTACGACCTCGCCAAGGTCGGCCGCTACAAGGTCAACAAGAAGCTGGGCGCGGACGCGCCGCTGGACGCCGGCATCCTGACCGTCGAGGACATCCTCTCGACGATCAAGTACCTGGTGAAGCTGCACGCCGGTGAGACCGAGACCGCCGGGGACAACGGCGGCACGATCGTCGTCGAGACCGACGACATCGACCACTTCGGCAACCGCCGCCTGCGCAGCGTCGGCGAGCTGATCCAGAACCAGGTCCGTACGGGTCTCGCCCGTATGGAGCGCGTCGTGCGCGAGCGCATGACCACCCAGGACGTCGAGGCGATCACGCCGCAGACCCTGATCAACATCCGGCCGGTCGTCGCCTCCATCAAGGAGTTCTTCGGCACCAGCCAGCTGTCGCAGTTCATGGACCAGAACAACCCGCTGTCGGGTCTCACCCACAAGCGCCGTCTGTCGGCGCTGGGCCCCGGTGGTCTCTCCCGTGAGCGGGCCGGCTTCGAGGTCCGTGACGTGCACCCCTCGCACTACGGCCGCATGTGCCCGATCGAGACGCCCGAAGGCCCGAACATCGGTCTGATCGGCTCGCTCGCCTCCTACGGCCGGGTCAACGCGTTCGGTTTCGTCGAGACCCCGTACCGCAAGGTCGTCGACGGCCAGGTCACCGACGAGGTCGACTACCTGACCGCCGACGAGGAGGACCGCTTCGTCATCGCGCAGGCCAACGCCGGCCTCAACGACGACATGCGCTTCTCCGAGAACCGCGTCCTGGTCCGCCGCCGCGGCGGTGAGGTCGACTACGTCGCCGGTGACGACGTCGACTACATGGACGTCTCGCCGCGCCAGATGGTGTCGGTCGCGACCGCCATGATCCCGTTCCTCGAGCACGACGACGCCAACCGCGCCCTCATGGGCGCGAACATGATGCGCCAGGCCGTGCCGCTCATCAAGAGCGAGGCCCCGCTCGTCGGCACCGGCATGGAGTACCGCTCCGCCGTCGACGCCGGTGACGTCGTCAAGGCCGAGAAGGCCGGTGTGGTGCAGGAGGTCTCCGCCGACTACATCACCACCGCCAACGACGACGGCACGTACATCACGTACCGCCTGCACAAGTTCTCCCGCTCCAACCAGGGCACCTCGGTCAACCAGAAGGTCATCGTCAACGAGGGCGACCGGATCATCGAGGGCCAGGTCCTCGCCGACGGTCCGGCCACCGAGAACGGCGAGATGGCGCTCGGCAAGAACCTGCTGGTCGCGTTCATGCCGTGGGAGGGCCACAACTACGAGGACGCGATCATCCTGTCGCAGCGCCTCGTGCAGGACGACGTCCTCTCCTCGATCCACATCGAGGAGCACGAGGTCGACGCCCGTGACACCAAGCTCGGCCCCGAGGAGATCACCCGGGACATCCCGAACGTCTCCGAGGAGGTCCTCGCCGACCTCGACGAGCGCGGCATCATCCGCATCGGTGCCGAGGTCGTCGCCGGTGACATCCTGGTCGGCAAGGTCACGCCCAAGGGCGAGACCGAGCTGACCCCGGAGGAGCGGCTGCTGCGCGCGATCTTCGGCGAGAAGGCCCGTGAGGTCCGCGACACCTCGCTGAAGGTGCCGCACGGCGAGATCGGCAAGGTCATCGGTGTCCGCCTCTTCGACCGCGAGGAGGGCGACGAGCTGCCGCCGGGCGTGAACCAGCTGGTCCGCGTCTACGTTGCGCAGAAGCGCAAGATCACCGACGGTGACAAGCTCGCCGGCCGCCACGGCAACAAGGGCGTCATCTCCAAGATCAACCCGATCGAGGACATGCCGTTCCTGGAGGACGGCACCCCGGTCGACATCATCCTCAACCCGCTGGGTGTCCCGTCCCGCATGAACCCGGGGCAGGTCCTGGAGATCCACCTCGGCTGGCTCGCCAGCCGCGGCTGGGACGTCTCCGGCCTGGCGGAGGAGTGGGCGCAGCGCCTCCAGGCGATCGGCGCCGACCAGGTCGACCCCGGCACCAACGTCGCGACCCCGGTCTTCGACGGTGCCCGGGAGGACGAGCTGGCGGGTCTGCTCCAGCACACCATCCCGAACCGGGACGGCGAGCGCATGGTGCTCCCGACCGGCAAGGCGCGGCTGTTCGACGGCCGCAGCGGTGAGCCGTTCCCGGACCCGATCTCGGTCGGCTACATGTACATCCTGAAGCTGCACCACCTGGTCGACGACAAGCTGCACGCCCGTTCGACCGGCCCGTACTCCATGATCACCCAGCAGCCGCTGGGTGGTAAGGCCCAGTTCGGTGGCCAGCGGTTCGGCGAGATGGAGGTGTGGGCCCTTGAGGCGTACGGCGCCGCCTACGCCCTCCAGGAGCTGCTGACCATCAAGTCCGACGACGTCACCGGCCGCGTGAAGGTCTACGAGGCCATCGTCAAGGGCGAGAACATCCCTGAGCCCGGCATCCCCGAGTCCTTCAAGGTGCTCATCAAGGAGATGCAGTCGCTCTGCCTGAACGTGGAGGTGCTGTCCAGCGACGGTATGTCCATCGAGATGCGTGACACCGACGAGGATGTCTTCCGCGCCGCGGAGGAGCTCGGCATCGACCTGTCCCGGCGCGAGCCGAGCAGCGTCGAAGAGGTCTGACGGGAGTCCGGTAGGGGCCTCACCGCCGTGTGAGGCCCCCGCCGACCCCCAGGCCCCCGTTTCAGACCACAGACTTACGACCCTGAGAGGGATTGACGCATAGTGCTCGACGTCAACTTCTTCGACGAGCTCCGGATCGGCCTGGCCACCGCTGACGACATCCGTCAGTGGAGCCACGGCGAGGTCAAGAAGCCCGAGACGATCAACTACCGCACCCTCAAGCCGGAAAAGGACGGGCTCTTCTGCGAGAAGATCTTCGGCCCCACCCGGGACTGGGAGTGCTACTGCGGCAAGTACAAGCGCGTCCGCTTCAAGGGCATCATCTGCGAGCGCTGTGGCGTCGAGGTCACGCGTGCCAAGGTGCGCCGTGAGCGGATGGGCCACATCGAGCTGGCCGCCCCCGTCACCCACATCTGGTACTTCAAGGGCGTCCCGTCGCGGCTGGGCTACCTGCTCGACCTCGCCCCGAAGGACCTGGAGAAGGTCATCTACTTCGCGGCGTACATGATCACGTACGTCGACGAGGAGCGCCGCACCCGCGACCTGCCCTCGCTGGAGGCGCACGTCTCCGTCGAGCGCCAGCAGATCGAGAACCGGCGCGACGCCGACCTGGAGGCCCGCGCCAAGAAGCTCGAGACCGACCTGGCCGAGCTGGAGGCCGAGGGCGCCAAGGCCGATGTGCGCCGCAAGGTGCGCGAGGGCGCCGAGCGTGAGATGAAGCAGCTGCGCGACCGCGCGCAGCGCGAGATCGACCGCCTCGACGAGGTCTGGACCCGGTTCAAGAACCTCAAGGTCCAGGACCTGGAGGGCGACGAGCTGCTCTACCGCGAGCTGCGCGACCGCTTCGGCACCTACTTCGACGGCTCGATGGGTGCCGCGGCGTTGCAGAAGCGCCTGGAGTCCTTCGACCTCGACGAGGAGGCCGAGAAGCTCCGCGAGATCATCCGCACCGGCAAGGGCCAGAAGAAGACCCGTGCGCTCAAGCGCCTCAAGGTCGTCTCCGCGTTCCTCCAGACCAGCAACAGCCCCAAGGGCATGGTGCTGGACTGCGTGCCGGTCATCCCGCCGGACCTGCGTCCGATGGTGCAGCTGGACGGTGGCCGCTTCGCGACCTCCGACCTGAACGACCTGTACCGCCGTGTCATCAACCGCAACAACCGCCTGAAGCGGCTTCTCGACCTCGGCGCGCCCGAGATCATCGTGAACAACGAGAAGCGCATGCTCCAGGAGGCCGTCGACGCGCTCTTCGACAACGGCCGCCGCGGCCGCCCGGTCACGGGCCCCGGCAACCGTCCGCTGAAGTCGCTGTCCGACATGCTCAAGGGCAAGCAGGGCCGTTTCCGTCAGAACCTGCTCGGCAAGCGAGTCGACTACTCGGCGCGTTCCGTCATCGTCGTCGGCCCGCAGCTCAAGCTGCACCAGTGCGGTCTGCCCAAGGCCATGGCGCTGGAGCTGTTCAAGCCGTTCGTGATGAAGCGCCTGGTGGACCTGAACCACGCGCAGAACATCAAGTCCGCCAAGCGCATGGTGGAGCGCGGCCGCACCGTCGTGTACGACGTCCTCGAAGAGGTCATCGCCGAGCACCCGGTGCTGCTGAACCGTGCTCCCACCCTGCACCGCCTCGGCATCCAGGCCTTCGAGCCGCAGCTGGTCGAGGGCAAGGCCATCCAGATCCACCCGCTCGTGTGCACCGCGTTCAACGCGGACTTCGACGGTGACCAGATGGCCGTGCACCTGCCGCTGTCCGCGGAGGCGCAGGCCGAGGCCCGCATCCTGATGCTGTCCTCGAACAACATCCTCAAGCCGGCCGACGGCCGTCCGGTGACGATGCCGACCCAGGACATGGTCCTCGGTCTGTTCTTCCTCACCACCGACGGCGAGATGCGGAACGTGAAGGGCGAGGACCGCTCCTTCGCGTCCGTGGCCGAGGCGATCATGGCGTTCGACGCCGGTGAGCTCTCGCTCCAGTCGCGCGTGGACATCCGCTTCCCGGTGGGCACCATCCCGCCGCGCGGCTGGACCCCGCCGGCCCGCGAGGAGGGCGAACCGGAGTGGCAGCAGGGTGACAGCTTCCGGCTGAGGACCACCCTGGGCCGCGCGCTCTTCAACGAGCTGCTGCCCGAGGACTACCCGTTCGTCGACTACGAGGTCGGCAAGAAGCAGCTCTCGGAGATCGTCAACGACCTCGCCGAGCGCTACCCGAAGGTCATCGTGGCGGCGACGCTCGACAACCTGAAGGCGTCCGGCTTCTTCTGGGCCACCCGCTCCGGTGTCACCGTCGCCATCTCCGACGTCGTCGTCCCCGACGCGAAGAAGGAGATCGTCGCCGGGTACGAGGCCAAGGACGAGAAGGTCCAGAAGCAGTACGAGCGCGGTCTGATCACCAAGGAAGAGCGCACGCAGGAGCTCATCCAGATCTGGACCCAGGCGACCAACGAGGTCGCCGAGGCGATGAACGAGAACTTCCCGAAGACCAACCCGATCTTCATGATGGTGAACTCGGGTGCACGAGGCAACATGATGCAGATGCGTCAGATCGCCGGTATGCGTGGTCTGGTGTCGAACGCGAAGAACGAGACGATCCCGCGTCCGATCAAGGCGTCGTTCCGTGAGGGCCTGTCCGTGCTGGAGTACTTCATCTCCACGCACGGTGCCCGTAAGGGTCTGGCGGACACCGCCCTGCGTACCGCCGACTCGGGTTACCTCACCCGTCGTCTGGTGGACGTCTCGCAGGACGTCATCATCCGCGAGGAGGACTGCGGCACCGACCGCGGCCTCAAGCTGCACATCGCCTCCCGCGACGCGGACGGCGTGCTGCGCAAGGCGGAGGACGTCGAGACGTCCGTGTACGCGCGCTGCCTCGCCGAGGACATCGTCGTCGACGGCAAGGTGCTGGCCCCGGCCGGTACCGACCTCGGTGACGTGCTCATCGACGAGCTGGTCAAGCACGGCGTCGAGGAGGTCAAGACCCGCTCGGTCCTGACCTGCGAGTCCGCCGTCGGCACCTGCGCCATGTGCTACGGCCGTTCGCTGGCCACCGGCAAGCTGGTCGACATCGGTGAGGCGGTCGGCATCATCGCCGCCCAGTCCATCGGTGAGCCCGGTACCCAGCTGACGATGCGTACCTTCCACACCGGTGGTGTGGCCGGTGACGACATCACCCAGGGTCTGCCCCGTGTCGTCGAGCTCTTCGAGGCCCGTACGCCGAAGGGTGTCGCCCCGATCTCCGAGGCCCAGGGCCGCGTGCGGATCGAGGAGACCGAGAAGACCAAGAAGATCGTCGTCACCCCGGACGACGGCAGCGACGAGACGGCGTACCCGATCTCGAAGCGCGCCCGTCTGCTGGTCGGCGAGGGCGACCACGTCGAGGTGGGCCAGAAGCTCACCGTGGGTGCCACCAACCCGCACGACGTGCTGCGCATCCTGGGTCAGCGTGCCGTCCAGGTCCACCTGGTCGGCGAGGTCCAGAAGGTCTACAACTCGCAGGGTGTGTCGATCCACGACAAGCACATCGAGATCATCATCCGGCAGATGCTCCGCCGGGTGACGATCATCGAGTCCGGCGACGCCGAGCTGCTGCCCGGCGAGCTGGTCGAGCGCTCGAAGTTCGAGCAGGAGAACCGTCGTGTGGTCCAGGAGGGCGGACACCCGGCCTCCGGCCGTCCGCAGCTGATGGGTATCACCAAGGCCTCGCTGGCGACGGAGTCCTGGCTGTCGGCCGCCTCCTTCCAGGAGACGACCCGAGTGCTGACGGACGCGGCGATCAACGCCAAGTCCGACAGCCTCATCGGCCTCAAGGAGAACGTCATCATCGGTAAGCTCATCCCGGCCGGTACGGGTCTGTCCCGCTACCGCAACATCCGGGTGGAGCCGACCGAGGAGGCCAAGGCCGCGATGTACTCGGCCGTCGGCTACGACGACATCGACTACTCGCCGTTCGGCACCGGCTCCGGCCAGGCCGTTCCGCTGGAGGACTACGACTACGGTCCGTACAACCAGTAAGCGAGCAGCAGCATGAAGGGCGGTCACCCCGGTGGGGTGGCCGCCCTTCGGCGTTCCCGGCGTCCGCCGGGGCGGGAGCCGGTCTACGGGACGCCCAGCTCGAAGAGGACGTAGTGGGCGTACCAGCCGGAGGCCAGGGCCGCCGTGGCGAAGAAGACCGCGAGGCTGCCGTTCTTCAGGCGGCCCAGCGCGGCGGCCGGGGCGAGCAGCAGCGGGAAGGCGGGCAGCAGATAGCGCATGGTGTTGCCGAACATCTGCTGGGTGCCCAGCACGGTGACGATCGTGGCCAGGGTGTAGGCGACGAGCACCAGCGGGGGCCGCTTGCGCAGCATCAGGGCGATCAGGAACGGCAGGGCCAGCACCAGCTGGAGCGAGAGCACGTCGGGGACGTCGAAGGCGAAGACGTAGTCGTGGCGGCCGACGGCCAGGTTCTTCAGGACCCGCAGGGTGTAGGCGCCGTAGTCGAAGTAGTGGGCCCAGCCCTCGCGCTGGAGGGTGAAGTAGGCGGTGGGCTCGCCGGTGGCGTACCCGACCCAGGCGACGTAGCCGAGCAGGCCGAGCGGGGCGACGAGGATCGCGTACAGGGGGCCGCCCACGCCGTGCTCGCGCCGGCTGTCGCGGCGTGCCAGCGTCACCAGCGCGGCCAGGCCGACCGCGCCGATCAGCACCGCGGAGGTGGGCCGGTTCAGCCCGGCCGCGCAGGCGAGCAGTCCGGCCGTGATCCAGCGCCTGGTCATCACGGCGTAGCAGCACCAGGCGGCGAGCGCGACGAACACGGACTCGGAGTAGACCGCCCACTCCACGCCCGCGCCCGGCGCCACCGCCCACAGCCCGGCCGCGACGGTGCCCGCGCGGACCCCGGCCAGCGTCTTGACCACGGCGTAGATCCCGGCGGCGGCGACGAACGACGACACGACCGAGACCAGGATCGCCGCGCCGTACGGGCCGAGGCCGGTCACGGCGGACACCATCCGTATCAGCGCCGGGTACAGCGGGAAGAAGGCGACCGAGTTCTGCTGGACGGTGAAGAGACCGTCGCCGCCGAGCCGCTCCAGCTTGGGGTCGTAGCCGTGCTGGGCGACCTGGAGGTACCACCAGCCGTCCCAGGTGGACAGGACGTCCCACCAGTGGGCGCCGCCGCCGAAGCGGGGCTCCTTCTTGTGGTAGTCCCCGGCGTGCTCCAGCAGCCAGGCGAAGACGGCGAGGCCGGTGAGTTTGGCCACGCCGTACAGGAGGAGCGGGGGCAGGTAGGGGCGGGCGGCGGCGCGCAGCGCGTCCGGGTCGAACCGGCCGGGCCCGGACGCGCGCCCGGACTCGCGCGGCGGCCGCGCGGGCGGTTCCTGGGCGTCCTGCGCGGCATCCGCCGGGGTGCCGGTCACCGCGTTGTCCGAACCCGTACTCATGCCCGTGTGCTTCCCCTCGGTCCCCCGGCCCCGGCCGCGTCCGCCCGGCGTGGTCGCGCGGGGCCGGGGGCCTGTGAACCGACTGTCATAAGATCGCACCACGGTCGCACATCGGCGCGGGCCGAGGGGAGGCCCGGGTGGCACAAGAGGTGGACGGCACGCACGGGACGACCGTGCTGTCGGTCGTCATACCCATGTACAACGAGGAAGAGGCGCTGCCCGCGCTGGTCAACCGGCTGCGCCCGGTCCTGGACGGCCTCGGCGCCGGCTACGAGGTCGTCGCCGTCGACGACGGCAGCCGCGACCGCACCGCCGCGCTCCTCGCCGCCTTCCGGCTCGGCTGGCCCGAGCTGCGGGTGATCGGCCTGCGCCGCAACTCCGGGCACCAGGCCGCGCTCACCGCGGGACTCGACCGGGCGGCGGGCGCGTACGTGGTGAGCCTGGACGCCGACTGCCAGGACCCGCCCGAGAAGATCCCCGAGATGCTGGCGCTCGCCCGCGAACAGGGGCTCGACGTCGTCTACGGCGTCCGGGCCGACCGCAGCAGCGACAGCGCCTTCAAGCGCTGGACCGCGGGCGGCTACTACCGGCTGCTGCGGCGCCTGGCGGGCCCTTCGGTGCCCGCGCACGCCGGGGACTTCCGGCTGCTCAGCAGGGCCGCCGTGGACGCCCTGAAGGCCCTGCCCGACCAGCAGCGGGTCTACCGGCTGCTGGTGCCGTGGCTGGGCTTCCCCAGCGGCCAGGTGCGCTACGAGCGCGAGCTGCGCTCGGCCGGCCGGACCAAGTATCCGCTCGGGCGGATGATCCTGCTCGCCGCCGACAGCATCACCGGCTTCTCGGCGGCGCCGCTGCGGCTGGCCACCTGGCTGGGCGGGGGAGCGTTCGTCGTCTGCCTGGGGCTGCTGGTGTACACCCTCACCGGGTACGCGCTGGGGCACACCGTGCCCGGCTGGACCTCGCTGCTCACCGCGGTGGTCTTCATCGGGGCGGTGCAGCTGGTGTGCGTGGGGCTGCTCGGCGAGTACGTCGCCCGGATCTACACCGCGGTGCAGAACCGGCCCTCGTACTACGTGGGGCACGACACGGCGGACGGCGCGGGGGAGCAGCCTTCCGCCCCCTGCCCGGTTCCCCGCTCGCGCACCCGTGCGGAGCCGTGACCGCGGTGACCGCGCGGCCGTGAACACGACACGACCGGGTGCTGGCGCGAAGTGGAACAAAGTGGTAGAGAACCGGCGGGAGCGCCGGTCACACGCATTTGTTTTGACCGCAGCGAATGCGATAGGTACGCTCAGACCTTGTGCCTGGGGTGTGCCCTGGCTCTCGTGCGTGCCTACAACCGCCAGGGAGCCGTCACAAGGCCACCGCGATCCGCGCTTCCTTCTGCCTCGCGGCGGAAGTCCGCGCGATCCGACACACCCGACCGCGTGGGTCGGCGATGTTCCAGGTTAGCTGTACCCATCGGCACACAGAAACCGGAGAAGTAGTGCCTACGATCCAGCAGCTGGTCCGCAAGGGCCGGCAGGACAAGGTCGAGAAGAACAAGACGCCGGCACTCGAGGGTTCGCCCCAGCGTCGTGGCGTCTGCACGCGTGTGTTCACGACCACCCCGAAGAAGCCGAACTCGGCCCTGCGTAAGGTCGCGCGTGTGCGTCTGACCAGTGGCATCGAGGTCACCGCTTACATTCCGGGTGAGGGACACAACCTGCAGGAGCACTCCATCGTGCTCGTGCGCGGCGGCCGTGTGAAGGACCTGCCGGGTGTTCGCTACAAGATCATCCGTGGCTCGCTCGACACCCAGGGTGTCAAGAACCGCAAGCAGGCCCGCAGCCGTTACGGCGCCAAGAAGGAGAAGTAAGAATGCCTCGTAAGGGCCCCGCCCCGAAGCGCCCGGTCATCATCGACCCGGTCTACGGTTCTCCTCTGGTCACGTCGCTGATCAACAAGGTGCTGCTCAACGGCAAGCGCTCCACCGCCGAGCGCATCGTCTACGGCGCCATGGAGGGTCTGCGTGAGAAGACGGGCAACGACCCGATCATCACGCTGAAGCGCGCGCTGGAGAACATCAAGCCGACCCTCGAGGTCAAGTCCCGCCGTGTCGGTGGTGCGACGTACCAGGTTCCGATCGAGGTCAAGCCCGGTCGCGCCAACACGCTCGCGCTGCGCTGGCTGGTCGGTTACTCCCGCGCCCGTCGCGAGAAGACCATGACCGAGCGTCTGCTCAACGAGCTTCTCGACGCTTCGAACGGCCTCGGTGCGGCCGTCAAGAAGCGCGAGGACACGCACAAGATGGCCGAGTCCAACAAGGCCTTCGCGCACTACCGCTGGTAGTCGCTACCCACATCGAGACCGAGAGAAGACTGAAGCCTTATGGCTACCACTTCACTTGACCTGGCCAAGGTCCGCAACATCGGGATCATGGCCCACATCGACGCGGGCAAGACGACCACCACCGAGCGGATCCTGTTCTACACCGGCGTGTCGTACAAGATCGGTGAGGTCCACGACGGCGCCGCCACCATGGACTGGATGGAGCAGGAGCAGGAGCGTGGCATCACGATCACGTCTGCTGCGACCACCTGTCACTGGCCGCTCGAGGACAACGACTACACCATCAACATCATCGACACCCCCGGGCACGTCGACTTCACCGTAGAGGTGGAGCGCTCCCTGCGCGTGCTCGACGGTGCCGTGACGGTGTTCGACGGTGTCGCCGGTGTCGAGCCGCAGTCCGAGACGGTGTGGCGTCAGGCCGACCGCTACGGCGTGCCGCGCATCTGCTTCGTCAACAAGCTGGACCGCACCGGCGCCGAGTTCCACCGCTGCGTCGACATGATCAGCGACCGCCTGGGTGCGCAGCCGCTGGTCATGCAGCTGCCGATCGGTGCCGAGGCCGACTTCAAGGGCGTCGTGGACCTGGTCCGCATGAAGGCGCTCGTGTGGTCCGCCGAGGCGGCCAAGGGCGAGATGTACGACATCGTCGACATCCCGGACACCCACACCGAGGCTGCCGAGGAGTGGCGCGGCAAGCTGGTCGAGGCCGTCGCGGAGAACGACGAAGAGCTGATGGAGCTGTACCTGGAGGGCACCGAGCCCACCGAGGAGCAGCTGTACGCGGCCATCCGCCGCATCACCATCGCCTCCGGCAAGTCCAGTGAGACCACGGTCACCCCCGTGTTCTGCGGCACCGCGTTCAAGAACAAGGGCGTCCAGCCCCTGCTCGACGCGGTCGTGCGCTACCTGCCGACCCCCCTGGACGTCGAGGCCATCGAGGGCCACGACGTCAAGGACCCCGAGGTCGTCGTCAAGCGCAAGCCGTCCGAGGACGAGCCGCTGTCGGCCCTCGCGTTCAAGATCATGAGCGACCCGCACCTGGGCAAGCTCACCTTCGTCCGGGTGTACTCCGGCCGCCTGGAGTCCGGCACCGCCGTGCTGAACTCCGTCAAGGGCCGCAAGGAGCGCATCGGCAAGATCTACCGCATGCACGCCAACAAGCGTGAGGAGATCGACGCGGTGGGCGCCGGCGACATCGTCGCCGTCATGGGCCTGAAGCAGACCACCACCGGTGAGACGCTCGCGGACGAGAAGAACCCGGTGATCCTGGAGTCCATGGACTTCCCGGCGCCGGTCATCGAGGTCGCGATCGAGCCCAAGTCCAAGGGCGACCAGGAGAAGCTGGGTGTCGCCATCCAGCGGCTCGCGGAGGAGGACCCCTCCTTCCAGGTCAGCACCAACGAGGAGACCGGCCAGACCGTCATCGGCGGTATGGGCGAGCTGCACCTCGAGGTGCTCGTCGACCGGATGAAGCGCGAGTTCAAGGTCGAGGCCAACGTCGGCAAGCCGCAGGTCGCCTACCGCGAGACGATCCGCAAGGCCGTCGAGCGCGTGGACTACACCCACAAGAAGCAGACCGGTGGTACCGGTCAGTTCGCCAAGGTGCAGATCGCGATCGAGCCGATCGACAGCGGTGACACGGCGTACGAGTTCGTGAACAAGGTCACCGGTGGCCGCATCCCGAAGGAGTACATCCCTTCGGTCGACGCCGGTGCGCAGGAGGCCATGCAGTTCGGCATCCTGGCCGGCTACGAGATGACGGGCGTCCGCGTCACGCTTCTCGACGGCGGCTACCACGAGGTCGACTCCTCCGAGCTCGCCTTCAAGATCGCCGGTTCGCAGGCCTTCAAGGAGGCCGCGCGCAAGGCCAGCCCCGTGCTGCTCGAGCCGATGATGGCCGTCGAGGTCACCACGCCCGAGGACTACATGGGTGAGGTCATCGGCGACATCAACTCCCGCCGTGGCCAGATCCAGGCCATGGAGGAGCGGGCGGGTGCCCGCGTCGTGAAGGGTCTCGTGCCCCTCTCGGAGATGTTCGGCTACGTCGGAGACCTCCGCAGCAAGACGTCGGGTCGCGCAAGCTACTCGATGCAGTTCGACTCCTACGCCGAGGTTCCGCGGAACGTCGCCGAGGAGATCATCGCGAAGGCCAAGGGCGAGTAACTCTCCCGAGTTCCAGCCCGTAGGCTTGACTCCGGAGCCTCGTGGGGCATTCCGCCGGAACCGACAGGAACCGGCCGGAGTGCCCCCGGGATCCGGGCCATCCAGCAAAGATCACCTGGCGCCGATGAAGTAAGGCGTACAGAACCACTCCACAGGAGGACCCCAGTGGCGAAGGCGAAGTTCGAGCGGACTAAGCCGCACGTCAACATCGGCACCATCGGTCACATCGACCACGGTAAGACGACCCTCACGGCCGCCATTACCAAGGTGCTGCACGACGCGTACCCGGAGCTCAACGAGGCCACCGCGTTCGACAACATCGACAAGGCGCCCGAGGAGCGTCAGCGCGGTATCACCATCTCCATCGCGCACGTCGAGTACCAGACGGAGACCCGTCACTACGCCCACGTCGACTGCCCGGGTCACGCGGACTACATCAAGAACATGATCACCGGTGCCGCGCAGATGGACGGCGCGATCCTCGTCGTCGCCGCCACCGACGGTCCGATGCCGCAGACCAAGGAGCACGTGCTCCTGGCCCGCCAGGTCGGCGTTCCGTACATCGTCGTCGCCCTGAACAAGGCCGACATGGTGGACGACGAGGAGATCCTGGAGCTCGTCGAGCTCGAGGTGCGTGAGCTCCTCTCCGAGTACGAGTTCCCGGGCGACGACGTTCCGGTCGTCAAGGTCTCCGCGCTGAAGGCCCTCGAGGGCGACGCGAAGTGGACCCAGTCCGTCCTGGACCTCATGAGCGCCGTCGACACCGCGATCCCGGAGCCGGAGCGCGACGTCGACAAGCCGTTCCTGATGCCGATCGAGGACGTCTTCACGATCACCGGTCGCGGTACGGTCGTCACCGGCCGTATCGAGCGTGGTGTCCTCAAGGTCAACGAGACCGTCGACATCATCGGCATCAAGACCGAGAAGACCACCACCACGGTCACCGGCATCGAGATGTTCCGCAAGCTGCTCGACGAGGGCCAGGCCGGTGAGAACGTCGGTCTGCTCCTCCGTGGCATCAAGCGCGAGGACGTCGAGCGCGGCCAGGTCATCATCAAGCCGGGCTCGGTCACCCCGCACACCGAGTTCGAGGCGCAGGCCTACATCCTCTCCAAGGACGAGGGTGGCCGCCACACGCCGTTCTTCAACAACTACCGCCCGCAGTTCTACTTCCGTACGACGGACGTGACCGGCGTCGTGACCCTCCCCGAGGGCACCGAGATGGTCATGCCGGGTGACAACACCGAGATGACGGTGGAGCTCATCCAGCCCGTCGCCATGGAAGAGGGCCTGAAGTTCGCCATCCGCGAGGGTGG
The DNA here is from genome assembly GCF_000373685.1 of Streptomyces sp. PsTaAH-124. NCBI lineage: Bacteria > Bacillati > Actinomycetota > Actinomycetes > Kitasatosporales > Streptomycetaceae > Streptomyces > Streptomyces sp. PsTaAH-124. The sequence goes on from NZ_KB892158.1 coordinate 51,955, forward strand.
CCGCACCGTGGGCGCCGGCCAGGTCATCAAGATCAACAAGTGACCCAGGTCCTGTAGCACCAGCACCAGCTGAGCTACGGGAAGGGCCCGTACGACTCCGGTCGTACGGGCCCTTCCGCATGTCCGGATCCGGTGGAGCACCGCCCGTGGGCCACTACGGTGTACTTCGATCACCGCACCGGCGGGTATGTACGGGGAACGGGGAGGGCGTCCGCGCATGGCGTGGAACGAGTGGAACCAGGTCAAGGCCGCGGCGGTCGCCCGGCAGTCCGCCCGGACGGAGCTGAACGGCGCGCCGTCCGCTCCCGGCGACCCGGGCACGCTGGTGTCCGACCGGCCCGCGTGGTCCCGCGCCGGACACAGGGTCGGCTCGCTGCGCACGGATCTCGCCAAGGGCCTGGGACAGCTGGCCGACGGCCAGGAGGGGCTGGGGCCGGGCGAGGACGCGGGCTGTCTGACCGCCGCGGCGCAGAAGGATGTGTACGGCTCCTGGGAGAAGTACCTCCGCAAGGTGAGCGAGCGCTGCAGGAAGCTGACGGACGTCCTGGAGAGGGCCGGCCGCGACGAGCTGCGGACCGAGGAGGCGATCAAGGCGGAGATCGCCCGGATGAAGGCCGCCTACGCGGACACGCCCGCCGACGGCCGGGGGAAGTGACCCGCGGGCATGGATCTGGCCACCCTCAGGGCCCTGCGGCCCACCCGGTACACCGACGCGGCCGACGGGTACCGCGCCGCGAGCGGCATGGCGTCCACGGCCAGGGAGCGCATCGACGACGAGATCGCCCGCTCCCTGCGGCAGTCGCTGAAGGGCGAGGCCGCGACCGAGGCGCTGGGCCAGCTCCAGGCGCTGTCCGGGAACTTCCACTACGTCCAGGTCGAATGCGGGCTCGCCGCCACGGCGCTGGACGCCTTCGCCCATGAGATGACGGCCGCCCGGAGGAAGCTCGAAGCGGCGCTGGAGGACGCGCGGGCGGCTGATTTCACGGTCGGCGCGGACGGATCGGTGACCTATCCGGCGGGCGGCGAGGAGAGCGGCGGCGAACGGCCGCACGGCGGCTCGGCCGCCGGGCTGACCGATCCCACGGCGGCCGCCCTGGGCCGCCAGGCCGGTGCCCTCGACCCGAACCCCGCCCACCGGCGTGCCCAGGACATCGCCGACCGCATCGCCGCCGCCCTCCAGGACGCCACCGAGGCCGACGAGAAGTGGGCCCCGAAACTGCGCGCCCTGAAGGCCGACGACGACCTCACCGTCTCCGCGGACGACTGGACCGACGCGAAGAAGGACACCGAGGGCGTCCTCGAAGGCGCCGCCGGCTACCTGGACTCCCTCCCGCACCCACCCGCCCACGGCACCCCCGTGAACCACGCCGCGGACCTGAACATCCCGGCGGACCGCGTCTGGGCCGCCACCGCCAAGAACGACCTCGTGAACCTTGCCCCGCCGCCCGCGGGGACACTGGCACCCCTCAATCCGAAGGCGTACATGCGGCTCTTCGACGATCATTCGATCATGTACGGCTACGATCCGACGTCCGATGATTTCGGCGGGCAGAGGTTCAAGGTCGCCGACGGAAAGCTGCCGGGTTCGGACGGGCCGATGCCCGCCCACTCGCAGTACTGGGAGGGCGCCTCCTTGACCAGCATGGCGAAGATCGCGACGGGAGGAACTCCATGAGGCTGCCCCGGGCGATGCCGGTCCTGGCGGTGCTGGCCCTGGCGGTGACGGTGGCGGCGTGTGGATCGGGGCAGACAGGACACCAGGGCGCCGCCGCACCGACGAAGCAGGGCACCATGAACGAGCAGCAGGCAAGCAAGCGCGCAGAGGCGATCGTCCACGAGGCCGTGGACGGCATGTCCCCCCGGCCGGCCCTCAAACGCACTCCGCTCAGGCAACTGGGGCCCTGCCTCGCGGACGAGCACAGCTCGGGCGAGCGGGTACAGGTCCGCCTGACGTACCAGCTGACCGGGGTGCCGGGCGGGGCGGCGAAGAAGCTGGTGCGCCAGGCGCGGGACGCGTGGGTGGAGCGCGGCTACCCCTTCCAGGACGCGGACGCCGACTGGTCCCAGCCCTTCCCGTCCGTGAGCATGCGCACCGTGCCCGACGACTTCTGGATGACCGCGCTCACCGGTGTCGTCGACAGGGCCAAGGGCGACGGGCTGGCGGCCATCAGTGTGACGTCCCCCTGCTTCGCGGCGGCCGGCGGTGGCACGGCCGACGGTGCGGCAGGCCCGGCGGCCCACCACCCCACCGCCGTCGCCGCCGACGAGCGGGCCGAGCGCCGGGCCCTCCGGCATTCGAGCCGGATCTACGACGTACTGCGGGTGCCGCACGCTCCCGCACGGGAGGGCGAAGGACTCGCCACCTACCAGGAGGGCCGGGACGCCTACGCCCATCACGCCTGGTCGACCCGGCCGCTCACCGAAGCGGAGACGGTTCAGGCGCTGGAACGCGCCAAGGTCCACCTCGAGAGCACGGGCTGGACGGTCCGGCATGTCCCGGCGGCGGCCGGTGCCCCCGTGCTCGTCGCCCGCAACACCGCGGACGCGAGCGTGGCCCGACTGGCACCGTCGGCCGACGGCACGCTCCGCGTGGCGGTGACGACTCCGGTGACGACTCCGGTGACGGGGCCGGACTCGGCACGGGCCTGAGGCAGCGGCACACGCCGGAGCGGGCCCGGACTCGCCCTGGGTTGGGTGGTCCGGGCCCGTTTTTCCCCCTCGGGCGGGCAGTGGTTCAGGTGGGGTGGTGGTTGTCGTGGGGGCCGGGAGCCGGGGTCGGGCTCAGGACTGGGCCCACAGGGCCGGGACGTTCGGGGGCTCCCAGCCGGGCTGGGCCTGGTGGCCCTGGAGGCAGCGGTAGGTGGAGCCGCCGTAGGTGACGGTGTCGCCGGGCTGGTAGACCGTGCCGGCCGCCCAGGTGCCGCTGGGGTCGCCGGGGCCGGGGCCGGGGCCGTCACCGGTGGTCTTCAGGGTGAGGCCGTAGTTGGACAGGATCGGGTTGATCGGCTGGAAGTAGGTCGTCCCGCCGCTGGAGCAGTTGCCGGAGCCGCCCGAGGTGACGCCCTGCGCCTGGCTGCCGGAGATGAAGGAGCCGCCGGAGTCACCGGGCTCGGCGCACACCGAGGTGCGGGTGACACCGGAGACGGTGCCCTCCTGGTAGGTCACGCTGGAGTTCAGCTGCTGGACGGTGCCGCAGTGCCAGCCGGTGGTCGAACCCGAGCGGCACACCGAGGAGCCGACGGTCGCCACCGTGGACCCGGTCACCTGGAGGTTCTGGCCGTTCTGGTTGACGTACGGCGTCGCGGTCCAGCTGGAGTTGGTGGCCACCCACGACATGTCGTTGCCGGGGAAGATCGACGCCTGGAACGTGCCCTGCGACACCTGGTTGGAGCCGGTGGTGGTGGAGCCCGCCTGCCCGCAGTGCCCGGCCGAGGCGAAGCCCTGCTGCGTCCCCCGGGTGATGGGGAAGCCGATCGAGCAGCGCGTGTTGCCGTTGATGTAGTACGCGTCGCCGCCCCGCAGGTCGTACAGCGGCCGGGGCCGCTCGGACGTCTTCACCACCTTGGCCAGCGACCGGTCGACCCCGGCGGCGGCCAGCAGGTCACGGGCCGCGGCGGGCCGCAGGGCCTGTACGACCAGCGTGTTGGTGGGTACGTCGACGTACCACGCGGGGGCGTCGCGTGTGTCGCGGTGGGCGGCGGCGCGGTCCAGGCGCGCCTTGGCCGCGTCCAGCGAGGCGAGGGAGTGGCGGACCACGACCGCCTCGGCGCCCCCCGCCCTGATCGCCGCCGCGTCGGCGGCGTCGGTGGTGGCCACGCTCAGCCTGCCGGAGTCCGCGCCGTGCACCCACGCGCCCGCGTAGTCCGCCCCGAGGGCGGCGCGCAGCCGGCCCGCGGTGGCCCCGGCCCCGGCCTCGTTGGCCAGCCGGTGTTCGGCCTGCTGCCGGTCGATGCCCAGGTCGCGCTGCATGGCGTCGAGGACGGCCGCGGAGGTGTCCGCGGTGTGCAGGGTCCGGGCGGCCGACTGCACCGCTGCCCGCGACTGCGTGGTGGCGGCTGCCTGGGCACCGGCCTGTCCGCTGAGCCCGGTCAGGACCAGTGCGCCCGTCGCCACCACCGCGGCGCACGCGGCTCTCGTATGTCTGTGGGGCATGGGGGATCTCCTCGGATTCGGGTGGGGGTGCCGAAACCGTAGGAGGGCCGACAGGGGGGCGTAAGACCTCGGTTGACCCCCTTGCCCGGCGTTATGGAACCGGTCGGTCCGGCGTGCCGCGGCGTTCGCGGCGGAGGCGCCGGTGCCGTACGGGCACGGGCGGGGTCACGGAAGGGTGCTGCTCGTCCGGCCGCCGCCCGCGAGCCAGTCGGCGTAGCTGTCGCTGCGCGCCGCCACGGCGGAGTGGGCGCGGCGGACCTGGGCGAGGACGGTGTCCGCGGTGCCGGCGCGCTGGGTCGCCGGGTGCCAGCCCAGCAGGTGCCGCCACAGGAGCGGGGTGCCGGCCAGCGGCCTGGTGGTGAGGCCGGGCGTGGTCGGGAAGGTGGCCCGGCACAGCCCCACCGCCCGGCCCACCTGGACCAGGTGCACACAGGAGGCGATGTCCGTCTCGTACATCCGGCCGGGCGCGAACCCGGCGCGGGCGCAGGCGGCGGTGAAGCAGTCGGCGAAACAGCCGTCGCCGGGCACGCAGGCCCACTCCTCGTCGGCCAGCTTGGCCAGCTCGACCTCGCAGGTGCGGGCGAGCGGATGGTCGTCGGCGAGCATGACGAACACCGGGTCGACGGCGAACTCCTCCCACGCCAGGTGTTCGCTGTCCGGTGGCGCGGCGGTGCCGCAGGCCCCGGTGACGGCGAAGTCGAGGCGGCCCTCGGCGAGCAGCGTCGCCAGTTCGCGTTCCGACCAGGAGGCCTGGGTGGACACCTGGACGTCGGGCGCGGCCGCCGCCAGCAGGTCCACGAGGGCGCCCAGCAGCGGCCCGTGTGTGGCGCCCAGCCGCAGCCGCTCGGCCTCCCGGCCGGCCCGCGCGCGGGCGAACCGGACGGCCTCCTGCTGGAGTTCGGTCACCGCGGGCAGCACGATCCGCGCGCGCTCCAGCACGAGCTCGCCGAGCGGGGTGGCGCGCACGCCGTGCCGCCCGCGTTCGAACAGTTCTCCGCCAAGGGCCCGTTCGATGCGTCTGAGCTGGGCGCTCAGCGCGGGTTGTGCGAGCCCTAAGACCGTTGCCGCTCTGGTGAGGCTGCCCGCCTCGGCTATCGCCCGGACCGTCTTGAGATGCCGCAACTCCAGCTCCATGTGGGGAGCTTGCTGCGCAGGCGGCGGAGGGGCAAGGGGTTGGTCCGGACCACTGGAAGCACCGCCGGGCGCACGGGCGGGGCGGTACCCGGGGCGCCTTCGGTCGAAACGTCCCGCCGGACCCGTACGCCCCGCCGGTCTCCTGTATTCCGTCAGTTCCGTCAGTTCCGTCAGTTCCGTCGGTTCCGTCGGTTCCGTCGGTTCCGTCGGTTCCGTCTATTCCGTCAGTTCCGTCGTCGGCTGGTGCCGCATGCATCCGCCGTCCGACGTCACGCGGGGCTCGCCCGTGAAGGAGTCGGGGCCGACCGACAGGGCGACGCCGTTCTCGTCGGTGGTCGCGATGCCGCGCAGACCGGCGCCGGGTGTGCCCGGGGGCGGGGCCTCCAGGGTGCGTACCGTCAGGCCGCGTCCGGTCCAGATCCCGCGCAGGCCGTCCAGGGCGGAGTGGTAGGCGGCGCGGTCGGCGTAGTCCACGCGCCACTCGTAGGCCGGCCGGTCGCGGGTGACTCCGTCGGCGTCGAAACCGAGGTCGTCGACGCAGGACGTGTCCGGCACCCTTCGGGGCGTGGCGTCGGCCGAGGCCGGGCGCGGGGCGAGGCCGTGCGGGGCGTTCTCGCCCGCCGCTCTGGTCACCGCCACGCGTTCGCGGTACGCCTCGGGTGTCCTGACCGGGCCGCCCTCCAGGGATTGCAGACCGACGCCGCAGAGGCCGATGAGCGCCGTCAGGAGCGCCGCGATCAGGGTGGCGGTGAAGTAGCAGCCACCGGAGGCGGACGGAGCCGCCTCGGTCGTCGCGGTCGTCGCAGTGATCGGAGCCGCCGGGGTCGCTGGAGCCACCGGCGCCGTCGGAGCCGTTGGAGTCGTCGTGGGCATGGGGCGATCGAAGCGGACGGCCCCCGGCCTGCGGCAGCGGTGCGCTACTTATTCTCCGCTGGGGACAGGTGCTCAGACGCACCGGGCCGGTGGTGGACGACCGCGCGCCGCGCGCCTCCGCAGGGTCCACCGTGTCTCAAATGATGGAAGACCGGCGTTCGATCACTGGTCAGTACATTCACAGAGGAGTAACACTGAAGCGTCACGCGCGCGGCAACGGCGCCGAGCGCTCAGCAAGCTCACCAAGCTCACCACCGGTCCCGGACCGGTGGCAGCCGTGCCATGAAGGGGACACCGTGACGACCCGACCGGACAGCCAGACCCAGCTCGACGCCCTCCGCGGCGAGATCGAGCGGCGCAATCCCGCTCAGCCCGAGTTCCACCAGGCCGTGCACGAGGTGCTGGACACCCTGGCCCCGGTGCTGGCGGCGCGCCCGGAGTACGCGGAGCCCGGCCTGGTCGAGCGGCTGTGCGAGCCGGAGCGGCAGGTGATCTTCCGGGTGCCGTGGCAGGACGACAAGGGCCGGGTGCACGTCAACCGCGGTTTCCGGGTGGAGTTCAACAGCGCGCTCGGCCCCTACAAGGGCGGCCTGCGCTTCCACCCCTCCGTCAACCTCGGCATCGTCAAGTTCCTCGGTTTCGAGCAGATCTTCAAGAACGCGCTGACCGGGCTCGGCATCGGCGGTGGCAAGGGCGGCAGCGACTTCGACCCGCACGGCCGCAGCGACGCGGAGGTCATGCGGTTCTGCCAGTCGTTCATGACGGAGCTGTACCGGCACATCGGTGAGCACACCGACGTGCCCGCCGGGGACATCGGCGTCGGCGGACGCGAGATCGGCTACCTCTTCGGGCAGTACCGGCGCATCACCAACCGCTGGGAGGCCGGTGTCCTCACCGGCAAGGGCCCCGGCTGGGGCGGCTCGGCGATCCGGCCCGAGGCCACCGGCTACGGCAGTGTCCTGTTCGCCGAGGCCATGCTGCGTGAGCGCGGCGAGGACCTGGAGGGCCAGACGGCCGTCGTCTCCGGCTCCGGCAACGTCGCCATCTACACCATCGAGAAGCTGCTCGCCCTCGGCGCCAACCCGCTGACCTGCTCGGACTCCGGCGGCTATGTCGTCGACGACAAGGGCATCGACCTCGATCTGCTCAAGCAGGTCAAGGAGGTCGAGCGCGGGCGGATCAGCGACTACGCCGAGCGCCGGGGCAGCTCGGCGCGCTATGTGTCCGGCGGCCGGGTGTGGGAGGTGCCGGCCGACGTCGCCCTGCCGTCCGCCACCCAGAACGAGCTGGACGAGAACGACGCCGCCACGCTGGTGCGCAACGGAGTGAAGGCCGTCTCCGAGGGCGCGAACATGCCGACCGTGCCTGAGGCCGTGCACCTGTTCCAGCGCGCCGGGGTCGCCTTCGGGCCCGGCAAGGCCGCCAACGCGGGCGGCGTCGCGGTCAGCGCCCTGGAGATGGCGCAGAACCACGCCCGTACGGCCTGGTCGCCCGCCCGGGTCGAGGAGGAGCTGGCGCGCATCATGGGCGACATCCACACCACCTGCCACGAGACCGCCGAGCGCTACGGCTCCCCGGGCGACTATGTGACCGGCGCGAACATCGCCGGGTTCGAGCGCGTCGCCGACTCGATGCTCGCCCAGGGCGTCATCTGACCGGGGCCGCCCGGGAGACATGAGTGCGCCCCGCTCCGGAACACATGCGTTCCGGAGCGGGGCGCGGTCACGCGGGGTGCCCGCCGTACGGCTAGTGCGCGGCGGCTCCCGCCGGGGCGCCGTGCCGGGACGGCCGGGCGGTCACCAGGAGGCCGGAGGCCACCGCGGCGAGCAGCATCGCGCCCACGCCCCACCAGATGGCCTGGGTGTAGCCGTGCACGATGCCCTCGCGCAGGACCTGCGCCTTGGCGGAGGGGTCGGTCAGGTGCTGCCCGACATAGGTGGAGGTCGCCGAGGTGGCGATGGTGTTGAGCAGCGCGGTGCCCAGCGAACCGCCCACCTGCTGCGAGGTGTTGACCATGGCGGAGGTCACACCGGCGTCCTGCGGCCGGACCCCGTTGGTCGCGGTGGAGAAGACCGGCATGAAGGTGAGGCCCATGCCGAGGCCGAGCAGCAGCTCGGCGGGCAGCACGTGCGTGGCGTACGCGGAGTCGACGCCGAGCTGGGTCAGCACCAGCAGTCCGGAGGCGGCGAGCAGCATGCCCGGCACCATCAGCAGGCGCGGGGGAGTGCGGGGCAGCAGCCGGGCGGAGATCTGCGTGGAGCCCAGGATGATCATGGCGGACATCGGCAGGAACGCCAGCCCGCTGCGGACCGGGGAGTAGCCGAGGATGCCCTGGAAGTAGTAGGTCATGAACAGGAACAGACCGAACATGCCGATGGTGGCCAGGGCCATCGTCAGGAAGCTGCCCGCGCGGTTGCGGTCGGAGACGACGCGCAGCGGCAGCAGCGGGTGCTTGGCCTTCATCTGCCACAGCACGAACGCCACCAGCAGCACCACACCGCCGGCCAGCAGGCCGACGACCAGGCTGTCGCTCCAGCCGCGCGGCTCGGCCTCGGAGAAGCCGTAGACGACGGCGACCAGGCCGCCGCAGCCGAGGATGACACCGGGGATGTCGAGCTTGGCCCCGCTGTGCCCGGGGCGGTCGCGCAGCAGGATGACGGCGCCGATCACGGCGACGGCGGCGATCGGGATGTTCACGTACAGGCACCAGCGCCAGTTCGCGTACGAGGTGAGGATCCCGCCCAGCAGCAGGCCGAGCGCGGCGCCCGCGCCCGCGATGGCGCCGTAGATGCCGAACGCCTTCCCGCGCTCGCGGGGGTCGGTGAAGGTCGTCGTCATCAGGGAGAGCGCGGAGGGCGCGAGGACGGCGCCGAAGACGCCCTGGAGGGCGCGGGCGCCGAAGAGCATGCCGGGGCTGCCGGCCGCGCCGCCGATCGCGGAGGCGACGGCGAAGCCGACCAGGCCGATGATGAAGGTGCGCTTGCGGCCGACCAGGTCGGCGATGCGGCCGCCGAGCAGCAGCAGGCCGCCGAAGGCGAGGGTGTAGGCGGTGATGACCCACTGCCGGTTGCCGTCGGACATGCCGAGGGCCTTCTGGGCGGAGGGCAGCGCGATGTTCACGATGGTCGCGTCGAGGACGACCATCAGCTGGGCGAGGGCGATGATGACCAGACCCCACCAGCGGCGGGGGTCGGGGGCATCGGCGGGTGTGTGCGCGGTGGCGGCCGGGGCCGTCCGTATCGCTTCGGTCGGAGGGGAGTCGCTCATGGGTCGGGCGTCGCTTCCTTGGCTGGTGGAGAGGCGTGCGGTGGTGGCGCGCCGCCGTGGCCGGTACGCCGGGGCGGTCCGCGGCCGTGGTCTGTGGTCTGTGGTGTGCGGGGTGTGGTCTGTGGTGTGCGGGCGGGTGACGGGGCGCGGTGGTGCGGCGGCCGGGCCCGGCTCGCGGCTCGGCGCGGCCGTGCGCGGCGACGGTGACCCGGACGTCCGTCCGGTCCGGTCCGGTCCCCCCGGCCCCGTTCCCCCGGGAGACCTCTCGTCCCCCGGTGGCCCCTGTGCCCCCACGCCATCGTCACCTTCGGAGATCGTCAGTGATCCTGATGGTCAGTGCAGTGTACGCTTCCCGCATGAACGACGTGCCCCCCGATGTCATGAGCCGTCGGCTCGGATATCTGCTGAAGCACGCCTACGCCACCCTCGCCGCCGAGCTGGGCGAGGCGCTCGCACCCTTCCGTCTCATCCCGCGCGAGCTGGGCGTCATGACGGTCATCGCCGCCGCCGGACAGCAGCAGTCCCAGCTGGAGATCGCCGCGCTGCTCGGCGTCGACCGCACCACGATGGTCGGGATCGTCGACGCCCTGGAGGACAAGGGCTATGTGGAGCGCCGCCGCAGCGACCAGGACCGGCGCCGCAACGTCGTCACGCTCACCCCGGCCGGACGGCAGTGCCTCGCCGAGGCCGAAGAGGCCCGCGAGCGCGTCGAGCACGACTTCCTCGCCCCGCTGGACGAGCCCGCCGTCGAGGCCCTGACCGACGCCCTGCGCACCCTGCGCCTGTCCCGCACGGACGCGGCAGCGGCGGCGGCCATCGGCCGCATGACGTGCGGGGGCCACCCGGGCTGAGGCCCGCTCTGCCCGCTCTGCCTGCCCTGGGCCCCTGGCTCAGGCAGCGGGCGCGGTGTCGAGACCGGCGGCGCGGCAGTCGCGGCAGTAGGCGCCGGGATGCGGGGTCCGGATCGCGCGTTCGCACCTCTCGCAGTTGTGGAAGGGCGGAGGGGCGGCTTCGGCGCCGGACGGTGGCGGTGCGGACACCGGGGGTGCGGGAGGCGGCAGCAGCTCGGTGAGGCGGTGGGCGAGCAGGGCCGCCGGGTGCCGCAGGGGGTCTCGGGGGAGGTTCGCGGTCAGGGCATGGCGTACGGCGTCGGGGTGGGCGCCGCGTTCGAGCCAGGCGGCGACGGCGGGGGCGAGCCGCCGGACGGCCCGCTCGGAGAGGAGCAGGCGGGGATCGTGGCGGTGCAGTCCGGCGAGGAGGGCGGTGGCCGTGCGGTGCCGGGCGAGGTCGGGGGCGAGCGGGGCCGGGAGCGGGGCCGGAGGTGGGGGTTCGGGAGCCGCCTCGGGGGCGGAGGGAGCCGGTGGCGGCGGATCCATCGGGGCAGGCGACAGGGGCTCGGGCGGCTCGGGCGTCTTGGGCGCGGCGGCCCGGGTGGGCCGGGGCTGGGGCTGGTTGTAGGACACCGTGTGCGTGACCATGCGGCCGCTGGGCAGGCGTTCGCGGATGCGGGCCAGGTAGCCGTGGGCCTCCAGCTCGCGCAGGGCGGCGGCGATACGGGTCTCGCCCTCGGGGAAGCGGGCCGCCAGCGTCTTGATGTCGACACGGGCACCGGAGGGCAGCGACTGGATGTGACAGGCCAGGCCGATCGCGGTGAGCGAGAGCACGTCGTGCTGGGCGAGGTGGTTGCCGACGACCGTGAAGCGGGTCGTGTGCCTGGTGTGGATGTGGGTGATGCCGCGCGGATTCAGCGGCTGGGCGCACGAGGGCGCGCTAAGGTTCTGGATACCCATCGGGAAGGTCCTACGCTTCCTTGGTGGTCAGGCCCTCGATCGGGATGCCAGTCCCGGCCGGGGGCCGTCGCATGTCTGCGGTGGTGGTGCGGTCGCGGCGAGCATATGCCAGCGAACGGGGCGGAAATCCAGCCGAGTTGGGCGTTGCCACTCTTCCGGGTGACGGGGTGCGGCGTGGGGGCCGGGGCGGACCGGCGAGGTGGGGTGGGTTGCTCGGTAGGTCTTCCCCCAGGTCCTTTCAAGCATTGATCACGCGCCGGACCGCGTCGCCGGTCACCGGGTCGTGACGGCCCGCGATCCGGTCGGCCCGGTCGCCACCTCCGCCCAGACGGTCTTGCGCGGGGGCGGCCCGGTGGTGACTCCCCAGCGGTCGGCGAGTGCCTCCACGAGGAGCAGGCCGCGGCCGGACTCGGTGTCATCGGAGGCGCGCTTCGGGTGCGGGAGCCGGTCGCCGCGCGTGTCGGTCACCTCGATACGGAGGGTGTCGCCGACGACGTAGACCAGGAGCCGGAAGTCGCGGCCGGGAACGCGGCCATGGGTCACTGGCCTTCATCGAGCAAGCGCTGGGAGCACTATGAGCACCCGGGAACTCCACTGGTTCAAGAGCAGCTACAGCAGCGGCCCCGATGTGAACGACTGCCTCGAAGTCGCCCTTGCCTGGTTCAAGAGCAGCTACAGCGACGGGACGGAGGGCGACTCCTGCGTCGAGGTGGCCCACGCTCCCGCCACCATCCACGTCCGCGACTCCAAGATCACCGGCGGCCCCCAGCTCGCGCTGGCGCCGGGCGTCTGGGCGGATTTCGTCTCCTACGCCTCGGAGAGCTGATCTCTCGACGGCCCCGCCTCACCAGGCGACGGCGGCGCCGTGACTCTGGACCAGATAGTCCATGAACTGCGGGCCCGCATCTGCCCGCGCCGCCCCGCCCGTCGGTTTGACCTGCGTCACCTTCGGGGTAATCTCTTCGGCTCGATTGGCCAGGCCGCCGTCCCGTATGGCAGACTGTCCGAGTTGCTCGGCCGAGTGTTGATGCTGCGCGCCTCCCGCCGGGAGGACCGGAAGCGAGTCCCACAGTACTCGTCGCCCTAACTGCCTCACGGCAGCGCTGGGGCGGACGTACGGGAATCTTCCGGGAAGTGTGGGCGCGGCACCGGCCAGGCGCCCGGTGGGTCTTCGATCCCCGGCCTGCGGTTCCGGTGGGGCCGCGCAATCCCGCAGGGATGTCCTCACAAGGGACATCCATGTCAGCGAGAGCGCGACACGCCCGACCGCGTGGGTCGGCGAGGACCAAGTACGGGAACCAGGAAGACACCGGGTTCCAGAGCGTAAGAAGAGACAGGACTACGAAGTAGCCATGGCGGGACAGAAGATCCGCATCCGGCTCAAGGCCTACGACCACGAGGTCATCGACTCCTCGGCGAAGAAGATCGTCGAGACGGTGACCCGCACTGGTGCGTCGGTCGCGGGCCCGGTGCCGCTGCCCACTGAGAAGAACGTGTACTGCGTCATCAAGTCGCCGCACAAGTACAAGGACTCGCGCGAGCACTTCGAGATGCGCACGCACAAGCGCCTGATCGACATTCTCGACCCGACCCCCAAGACCGTTGACTCTCTGATGCGACTCGACCTCCCGGCCGGTGTCGACATCGAGATCAAGCTCTGAGGGCTGGTGATCTGAGAATGGCTAAGCAGATCAAGGGCATCCTGGGCGAGAAGCTCGGCATGACGCAGGTGTGGGACGAGAACAACCGTGTTGTTCCGGTCACCGTCGTCAAGGCCGGCCCCAACGTCGTCACCCAGGTCCGTACGAACGATGTCGACGGCTACGAGTCGGTCCAGATCGCCTTCGGCGAGATCGACCCGCGCAAGGTGAACAAGCCCCTCAAGGGCCACTTCGCCAAGGCCGACGTCACCCCCCGCCGTCACCTCGTCGAGATCCGCACCGCGGACGCCTCCGAGTACACCCTCGGCCAGGAAGTCACCGCCGAGGTCTTCGAGGCGGGCATCAAGGTCGACGTCACCGGCAAGAGCAAGGGCAAGGGCTTCGCCGGTGTCATGAAGCGTCACAACTTCAAGGGCCTCGGCGCCGGTCACGGCACCCAGCGCAAGCACCGCTCGCCCGGTTCCATCGGTGGCTGCGCCACCCCGGGCCGTGTGTTCAAGGGCCTCCGCATGGCGGGTCGCATGGGCAACGAGCGGGTCACCACCCAGAACCTGACCGTCCACGCCGTTGACGCGGAGAAGGGTCTGCTGCTCATCAAGGGCGCGGTTCCCGGTCCGAACGGCGGCCTCGTCCTGGTCCGCACCGCGGCCAAGGGGGCCTGAGGTAACCGATGAGCACTGTTCAGATCCTTTCGCCGGCGGGCGAGAAGACCGGTACCGTCGAGCTCCCCGCGGAGATCTTCGGCGTTGAGAAGGTCAGCATTCCGCTGATCCACCAGGTCGTCGTCGCACAGCTGGCCGCTGCCCGTCAGGGCACCCACAAGACCAAGACGCGTGGCGAGGTCCGCGGCGGTGGCAGGAAGCCGTACCGCCAGAAGGGCACCGGCCGTGCCCGTCAGGGCTCGACCCGCGCGCCGCAGTTCGCCGGTGGTGGCGTCGTGCACGGTCCCGTGCCGCGCGACTACTCGCAGCGGACCCCGAAGAAGATGAAGGCCGCGGCCCTGCGCCACGCCCTCACCGACCGGGCCCGCCACAACCGCATCCACGTCGTCTCCGGCGTGGTCGAGGGTGAGACCGCCTCCACCAAGGCCGCCCGGACGCTGTTCGGCAAGATCTCGGAGCGCAAGAACCTGCTCCTGGTCGTCGACCGCGCCGACGAGGCCGCGTGGCTGTCCGCCCGCAACCTGCCCCAGGTCCACATCCTGGAGCCGGGCCAGCTGAACACGTACGACGTTCTCGTCTCGGACGACGTGGTCTTCACCAAGGCCGCTTTCGAGTCCTTCGTCGCCGGCCCGAACAAGGCCAACGACACCGAAGGGAGCGAGGCCTGATGGCTACGCGTCACCCCTCCATCGCCTCGAAGGCCGCCAAGGCCGCCAAGGCCGCGCGCGTCGCCAAGGCGCGCCGCCACGCCGCCGAGGGCAAGAACACCGTCGAGACCCCGCTGAGCAAGTCGTACACGGACCCCCGTGACGTCCTGCTCAAGCCGGTCGTGTCGGAGAAGAGCTACGCGCTCCTCGACGAGAACAAGTACACGTTCATCGTCGACCCGAACGCCAACAAGACCCAGATCAAGCAGGCCGTGCAGGCGGTCTTCGAGGTCAAGGTCACCGGCGTCAACACGATCAACCGCCAGGGCAAGCGCAAGCGCACCAAGACCGGCTTCGGTCAGCGTGCCGCCACCAAGCGCGCGATCGTGACCCTCGCCGACGGCGACCGTATCGACATCTTCGGCGGTCCGACCGCCTGACGGTGGTCTGGAGCGTCCAGATTTCGGAATCACTTTCCGAGGACTGAGAGACAATGGGTATCCGCAAGTACAAGCCGACGACTCCTGGCCGTCGTGGCGCCAGCGTCGCCGACTTCGTCGAGGTCACGCGGTCCACGCCGGAGAAGTCGCTGGTCCGTCCCCTGCACAGCAAGGGCGGCCGTAACAATTCCGGTCGTGTGACCGTTCGCCACCAGGGTGGCGGACACAAGCGCGCCTACCGCGTGATCGACTTCCGTCGTCACGACAAGGACGGCGTGCCGGCGAAGGTCGCGCACATCGAGTACGACCCCAACCGCACCGCGCGCATCGCGCTGCTGCACTACGCCGACGGCGAGAAGCGCTACATCCTCGCCCCGCGCAACCTCCAGCAGGGCGACCGCGTCGAGAACGGTCCCGGGGCCGACATCAAGCCGGGCAACAACCTGGCTCTCCGCAACATCCCGGTCGGTACCACGATCCACGCGATCGAGCTCCGTCCCGGTGGCGGTGCCAAGTTCGCCCGCTCCGCCGGTGCCTCCGTGCAGCTGCTCGCGAAGGAGGGCACGATGGCCCACCTCCGCATGCCGTCCGGTGAGATCCGCCTGGTCGACCAGCGCTGCCGCGCCACGGTCGGCGAGGTCGGCAACGCCGAGCAGAGCAACATCAACTGGGGCAAGGCCGGCCGCAAGCGCTGGCTGGGCGTCCGCCCGACCGTTCGCGGTGTGGCGATGAACCCGGTTGACCACCCCCACGGTGGTGGTGAGGGCAAGACCTCGGGTGGCCGCCACCCGGTCAGCCCCTGGGGCCAGAAGGAAGGTCGTACTCGTTCTCCCAAGAAGGCGAGCAACAAGTACATCGTCCGCCGCCGCAAGACGAACAAGAAGCGTTAAGGACGGGTTGAGATGCCTCGTAGCTTGAAGAAGGGGCCTTTCGTCGACGACCACCTGATCAAGAAGGTGGACGTACAGAACGAAGCAGGCACCAAGAACGTCATCAAGACCTGGTCCCGTCGCTCGATGATCGTCCCGGCGATGCTCGGCCACACGATCGCGGTGCACAACGGCAAGACCCACATCCCGGTGTTTGTCACCGAGTCCATGGTCGGCCACAAGCTCGGCGAGTTCTCGCCGACGCGCACCTTCCGGGGTCACGTGAAGGACGACCGGAAGTCGAAGCGCCGCTAGTCAGCGGGGTGTGAAAGATCATGACAAACACTGAAGGGACAACCATGGAAGCCAGGGCCCAGGCGCGGTACATCCGCGTCACGCCCATGAAGGCCCGCCGTGTGGTGGACCTCATCCGTGGCATGGATGCCACGGAGGCTCAGGCGGTCCTGCGTTTCGCCCCGCAGGCCGCGAGCGTGCCGGTCGGCAAGGTGCTGGACAGCGCCATCGCCAACGCCGCGCACAACTACGACCACACCGATGTCGACAGCCTCGTCATTTCCGAGGCGTACGTCGACGAGGGCCCGACCCTGAAGCGGTTCCGGCCGCGCGCCCAGGGCCGTGCCTACCGGATCCGCAAGCGGACCAGCCACATCACCGTGGTCGTCAGCAGCAAGGAAGGAACCCGGTAATGGGCCAGAAGGTAAACCCGCACGGGTTCCGGCTCGGTGTCACGACCGACTTCAAGTCGCGTTGGTACGCCGACAAGCTGTACAAGGACTACGTCAAGGAAGACGTGGCCATCCGTCGGATGATGACGTCCGGCATGGAGCGCGCCGGCATCTCGAAGGTGGAGATCGAGCGCACCCGTGACCGTGTGCGGGTGGACATCCACACCGCGCGTCCGGGCATCGTCATCGGCCGCCGCGGCGCCGAGGCCGACCGCATCCGCGGTGACCTGGAGAAGCTGACCGGCAAGCAGGTCCAGCTGAACATCCTCGAGGTCAAGAGCCCCGAGACGGACGCTCAGCTGGTGGCCCAGGCCGTCGCCGAGCAGCTCTCCTCCCGCGTCTCCTTCCGTCGCGCCATGCGCAAGAGCATGCAGGGCACGATGAAGGCCGGCGCCAAGGGCATCAAGATCCAGTGCGGCGGCCGCCTCGGTGGCGCCGAGATGTCCCGCTCGGAGTTCTACCGCGAGGGCCGTGTGCCCCTGCACACGCTCCGCGCGAACGTGGACTACGGCTTCTTCGAGGCCAAGACGACCTTCGGCCGCATCGGCGTGAAGGTCTGGATCTACAAGGGCGACGTCAAGAACATCGCCGAGGTCCGCGCCGAGAACGCTGCGGCCCGTGCGGGTAACCGCCCGGCCCGCGGCGGTGCCGACCGCCCGGCCCGTGGTGGCCGCGGTGGCGAGCGGCGCGGTCGCAAGCCGCAGCAGCAGCAGGCTCCGGCCGCCGAGGCCCCCAAGGCCGAGGCTCCGGCCGCTGCGGCTCCGGCTGAGAGCACCGGAACGGAGGCCTGACCACCATGCTGATCCCCCGTAGGGTCAAGCACCGCAAGCAGCACCACCCCAAGCGCGACGGCATGGCCAAGGGTGGCACGCAGGTTGCGTTCGGCGAGTACGGCATCCAGGCGCTGACCCCGGCCTACGTCACGAACCGCCAGATCGAGGCGGCCCGTATCGCGATGACCCGCCACATCAAGCGTGGCGGCAAGGTCTGGATCAACATCTACCCGGACCGTCCCCTCACCAAGAAGCCGGCCGAGACCCGCATGGGTTCCGGTAAGGGTTCGCCGGAGTGGTGGATCGCGAACGTCAAGCCCGGACGCGTCATGTTCGAGCTGTCGTACCCCAACGAGAAGATCGCCCGTGAGGCGCTGACCCGTGCGGCCCACAAGCTGCCGATGAAGTGCCGGATCGTCAAGCGCGAGGCAGGTGAAGCGTGATGTCGGCCGGTACCAAGGCGTCCGAGCTGCGCGAGCTGGGCAACGAGGAGCTTCTGGGGAAGCTCCGCGAGGCCAAGGAAGAGCTGTTCAACCTCCGTTTCCAGGCGGCGACGGGTCAGCTCGAAAACCACGGCCGTCTCAAGGCGGTCCGCAAGGACATCGCGCGGATCTACACCCTGATGCGCGAGCGTGAGCTGGGCATCGAAACGGTGGAGAACGCATGAGCGAGAAGAACGTGACTGAGAACGCAGAGGCGCGCGGCTTCCGCAAGACCCGTGAGGGTCTCGTCGTCAGCGACAAGATGGACAAGACCGTCGTCGTCGCCGTCGAGGACCGCGTCAAGCACGCGCTGTACGGCAAGGTCATCCGCCGTACGAACAAGCTCAAGGCGCACGACGAGCAGAACGCCGCGGGCGTCGGCGACCGCGTCCTCCTCATGGAGACCCGGCCGCTGTCCGCGACGAAGCGCTGGCGCGTCGTCGAGATCCTCGAGAAGGCCAAGTAATTCCTGCGGAGATCATCCGCAGGACAGTTCCGCCAGGCTCGGTGGGGCTCCGTAAGTTGACTTACGGAGCCCCACCGGGAACCGGCAGACAAACAGGAGATAGACGTGATCCAGCAGGAGTCGCGGCTGCGTGTCGCCGACAACACTGGTGCGAAGGAAATCCTTTGCATCCGTGTGCTCGGTGGCTCCGGTCGCCGCTACGCGGGCATCGGTGACGTCATCGTCGCCACCGTCAAGGACGCGATCCCCGGTGGCAACGTGAAGAAGGGTGACGTCGTCAAGGCGGTCATCGTTCGCACCGTCAAGGAGCGCCGCCGTCCGGACGGCTCGTACATCCGCTTCGACGAGAACGCCGCCGTCATTCTGAAGAACGACGGCGACCCTCGCGGCACCCGTATCTTCGGCCCGGTCGGCCGTGAGCTGCGCGAGAAGAAGTTCATGAAGATCATCTCCCTCGCGCCGGAGGTGCTGTGAGCATGAAGATCAAGAAGGGCGACCTGGTCCAGGTCATCACCGGTAAGGACAAGGGCAAGCAGGGCAAGGTCATCGCGGCCTTCCCCCGCGAGGACCGCGTCCTGGTCGAGGGTGTCAACCGGGTCAAGAAGCACACCAAGGCCGGCCCGACCGCCGGCGGTTCCCAGGCCGGCGGCATCGTGACCACCGAGGCCCCGATCCACGTCTCCAACGTCCAGCTGGTCGTGGAGAAGGACGGCAACAAGGTCGTCACGCGCGTCGGTTACCGCTTCGACGACGAGGGCAACAAGATCCGCGTTGCCAAGCGGACGGGTGAGGACATCTGATGGCTACCACCACTGCCCCGCGTCTGAAGCAGAAGTACCGCGGCGAGATCGCCCCCAAGCTGCGTGACGAGTTCAAGTACGAGAACGTCATGCAGATCCCGGGCCTCGTCAAGATCGTGGTCAACATGGGTGTGGGCGACGCCGCCCGCGACTCCAAGCTGATCGAGGGCGCCATCCGCGACCTCACCACGATCACCGGCCAGAAGCCCGCGGTCACCAAGGCCCGCAAGTCCATCGCGCAGTTCAAGCTGCGTGAGGGCCAGCCGATCGGTGCCCACGTCACGCTCCGTGGCGACCGCATGTGGGAGTTCCTGGACCGCACCCTGTCGCTCGCGCTGCCGCGCATCCGCGACTTCCGCGGCCTGTCCCCCAAGCAGTTCGACGGCCGTGGCAACTACACCTTCGGTCTCACGGAGCAGGTCATGTTCCACGAGATCGACCAGGACAAGATCGACCGTGTCCGGGGTATGGACATCACCGTGGTCACCACGGCGACCAACGACGAAGAGGGCCGCGCCCTTCTCCGTCACCTCGGCTTCCCGTTCAAGGAGGCGTGAGCGAGATGGCGAAGAAGGCTCTCATCGCGAAGGCTGCTCGCAAGCCCAAGTTCGGTGTGCGTGGCTACACCCGCTGCCAGCGCTGCGGCCGCCCGCACTCCGTGTACCGCAAGTTCGGCCTGTGCCGCGTGTGCCTTCGTGAGATGGCTCACCGTGGCGAGCTGCCGGGCGTGACCAAGAGCTCCTGGTAACAGCCCACTTGGGTTAACCAGGACTCTCGGTAAGCAACCGGGGTCGGCAGGCGACCCACCCCCCATGCCTTAGGCTTGTGGGGTTGGGCGCCCGCCGCGCCCTAAACGACTTACTACGCCGTAGGTCCACCGCGCCGCACCCGTCCCGTCTCGGATCGGGGAGAGGGATGGCGCACCAGGAAACCCCGGCGAGAGAGGCCGAAGGCCAATTCATGACCATGACTGATCCGATCGCAGACATGCTTACGCGTCTGCGGAACGCGAACTCGGCATACCACGACTCCGTGACGATGCCGGCATCGAAGATCAAGTCGCACATCGCGGAGATCCTCCAGCAGGAGGGCTTCATCACCGGCTGGAAGACCGAGGACGCCGAGGTCGGCAAGAACCTCGTCCTCGAGCTGAAGTACGGCCCGAACCGTGAGCGCTCCATCGCGGGCATCAAGCGGATCTCGAAGCCCGGTCTCCGGGTCTACGCGAAGTCCACCAACCTGCCCAAGGTGCTGGGCGGCCTCGGCGTGGCGATCATCTCCACGTCGCACGGGCTCCTCACCGACAAGCAGGCCGGCAAGAAGGGCGTGGGTGGGGAAGTCCTCGCCTACGTCTGGTAGCGGAAGGGAACGGAGGAAACAGCTATGTCGCGCATTGGCAAGCTCCCCATCACGGTTCCCGCCGGCGTGGACGTCACCATCGACGGCCGTACGGTCAAGGTCAAGGGCCCCAAGGGCGAACTGACCCACACCGTCGTGGCGCCGATCGACATCGCCAAGGGTGAGGACGGCGTCCTGAACGTCACCCGCCCCAACGACGAGCGTCAGAACAAGGCCCTGCACGGCCTGTCCCGCACGCTGGTGGCGAACATGATCACCGGCGTGACCCAGGGTTACGTGAAGAAGCTCGAGATCAGCGGTGTCGGTTACCGCGTGACGGCCAAGGGTTCGAACCTGGAGTTCGCGCTCGGCTACAGCCACCCGATCACCGTCGAGGCACCCGAGGGCATCACCTTCAAGGTCGAGGCCCCCACCCGCTTCTCGGTCGAGGGTATCGACAAGCAGAAGGTCGGCGAGGTTGCGGCGAACATCCGCAAGCTGCGCAAGCCCGACCCGTACAAGGCCAAGGGTGTCAAGTACGAGGGCGAAGTCATCCGCCGCAAGGTCGGAAAGGCGGGTAAGTAAGCCATGGCATACGGGCAGAAGATCCTCAAGGGCGACGCCTACAAGCGCGCCGCGATCAAGCGCCGTCACATCCGGATCCGCAAGCGGATCTCCGGTACGGCGGAGCGCCCCCGTCTGGTCGTGACCCGCTCCAACCGCCACATCGTGGCGCAGGTGATCGACGACCTCAAGGGCCACACCGTGGCATCGGCGTCCACGCTGGACACGTCGATCCGCGGCGGCGAGGGCGACAAGTCCGCGCAGGCCAAGCAGGTCGGCGCCCTGGTCGCCGAGCGTGCCAAGGCCGCCGGTGTCGAGGCTGTCGTGTTCGACCGTGGTGGCAACCAGTACGCCGGGCGCATCGCCGCCCTGGCGGACGCCGCCCGCGAAGCCGGCCTGAAGTTCTGAGCCGGTTCCGAGCTAGCGGAAACAGAGAGAGGTAATTCCAATGGCTGGACCCCAGCGCCGCGGTGGCGGTGCCGGTGGCGGCGAGCGGCGGGACCGGAAGGGCCGTGACGGCGGCGCAGCTGCCGCCGAGAAGACCGCGTACGTCGAGCGCGTCGTCGCGATCAACCGTGTCGCCAAGGTTGTGAAGGGTGGTCGTCGCTTCAGCTTCACCGCGCTGGTCGTGGTGGGCGACGGTGACGGCACCGTGGGTGTCGGATACGGCAAGGCCAAGGAGGTGCCGGCCGCCATCGCCAAGGGTGTTGAGGAGGCCAAGAAGCACTTCTTCAAGGTCCCCCGCATCCAGGGCACCATCCCGCACCCGATCCAGGGTGAGAAGGCTGCCGGCGTCGTGCTGCTCAAGCCCGCGTCGCCCGGTACCGGTGTTATCGCCGGTGGTCCGGTGCGCGCCGTGCTCGAGTGCGCCGGTATCCACGACATCCTGTCGAAGTCCCTGGGCTCCGACAACGCGATCAACATCGTGCACGCCACCGTGGCGGCCCTCAAGGGCTTGCAGCGTCCCGAGGAGGTCGCGGCCCGCCGCGGTCTGCCCCTCGAGGACGTCGCCCCCGCGGCTCTCCTTCGTGCGCGTGCCGGGGCGGGTGCGTAATCATGGCGCAGCTCAAGATCACGCAGACGAAGTCCTACATCGGCAGCAAGCAGAACCACCGCGACACCCTGCGTTCCCTGGGCCTCAAGCGCCTGGGTGACGTGGTCGTCAAGGAGGATCGTCCCGAGTTCCGCGGCATGGTGCACACCGTCCGCCACCTCGTGACGGTCGAGGAGGTCGACTGATCATGGCGGAGCAGAACCCGCTCAAGATCCACAACCTCCGTCCCGCCCCGGGCGCCAAGACCGCCAAGACCCGTGTGGGTCGTGGTGAGGCGTCGAAGGGTAAGACGGCCGGTCGTGGTACCAAGGGCACCAAGGCCCGCTACCAGGTTCCGGAGCGCTTCGAGGGTGGCCAGATGCCCCTCCACATGCGTCTTCCGAAGCTGAAGGGCTTCAAGAACCCGTTCAAGACCGAGTACCAGGTCGTGAACCTCGACAAGCTGGCCGCGCTGTACCCCGAGGGTGGCGAGGTCACCGTCGAGGACCTGGTGGCCAAGGGTGCCGTTCGCAAGAACAGCCTCGTCAAGGTTCTCGGCCAGGGCGAGGTCTCCGTGGCGCTCCAGGTGACGGTCGACGCCGTCTCCGGGTCCGCCAAGGAGAAGATCACCGCCGCCGGCGGTAGCGTCACCGAGCTCGTCTGAAACCCTCGGACGTCTCGATGACCTGAACGTCCCGACCGGGGATACCCACAAATGGGGTATCCCCGGTTGGTCGTTCCTAGGGGGGCGGTATCGCCGGTAAGGTGGCCTGCACTGTCCACTTCCACCGGACGCCGCACCTCGGGCACCCGGAGCGGCAGTCGTCCGTTGTCCATTCGTCGTTCTCTGTTGGAACCTCAAAACCGTCACCCTGACGCACGTGCGCGGGGGTCGCAGGAGGCACCGTGCTCACCGGCTTCGCCCGGGCGTTCAGGACGCCCGACCTGCGCAAGAAGCTGCTCTTCACGCTCGGCATCGTCGTGGTGTACCGCGTCGGTACCCACGTCCCGATCCCGGGCGTCAACTACAAGGCCGTGCAGCAGTGCGTGACCGAAGCCTCGGGCAACCAGGGGCTGTTCGGTCTGGTCAACATGTTCAGCGGCGGCGCGCTGCTCCAGATCACGATCTTCGCCCTCGGGATCCTGCCGTACATCACGGCGAGCATCATTCTTCAGCTGCTGACCGTGGTGATCCCGCGGCTGGAGGCCCTCAAGAAGGAGGGCCAGTCCGGCACCGCGAAGATCACCCAGTACACCCGCTACCTGACGGTGGCGCTCGCCATCCTCCAGGGCACCGGCCTGGTGGCCACCGCCCGCAGCGGCGCCCTGTTCTCCGGGTGCACGGTGGCGTCGAGCATCGTCCCGGACCAGGCGATCTT
Source organism: Streptomyces sp. PsTaAH-124 (assembly GCF_000373685.1). Classification (NCBI taxonomy): domain Bacteria; kingdom Bacillati; phylum Actinomycetota; class Actinomycetes; order Kitasatosporales; family Streptomycetaceae; genus Streptomyces; species Streptomyces sp. PsTaAH-124. The sequence goes on from NZ_KB892158.1 coordinate 75,031, forward strand.
CAACACCGTCGTCATGGTGATCTGCATGACCGCCGGCACCGTCACGGTCATGTGGCTCGGTGAGCTGATCACCGACCGCGGCATCGGCAACGGCATGTCGATCCTGATGTTCATCTCGATCGCCGCCACCTTCCCGTCGGCCCTGTGGTCGATCAAGAAGTCGGGCAAGCTGGCCGACGGCTGGATCGAGTTCGGCACCGTGCTCCTGGTCGGCCTGATCATGGTCGGTCTGGTCGTCTTCGTGGAGCAGGCCCAGCGCCGCATCCCGGTGCAGTACGCGAAGCGCATGATCGGCCGCCGGTCCTACGGCGGTACGTCGACGTACATCCCGCTCAAGGTGAACCAGGCGGGTGTGATCCCGGTCATCTTCGCCTCGTCGCTGCTCTACATCCCGGCGCTCGTCGCGCAGTTCTCCGGCGGCAACTCCGGGTGGAAGACCTGGGTCCAGCAGAACCTGACCAAGGGCGACCACCCGATCTACATCACCGCGTACTTCTTGCTCATCGTGTTCTTCGCGTTCTTCTACGTGGCGATCTCCTTCAACCCCGAAGAAGTCGCCGACAACATGAAGAAGTATGGTGGCTTCATCCCGGGCATCCGGGCTGGCCGACCGACCGCTGAGTACCTTTCGTACGTGCTCAACCGGATCACCTGGCCGGGTTCGCTGTACTTGGGTCTGATCGCTCTCGTGCCAACAGTGGCGTTGGTCGGCTTCGGGGCAAGCCAGAACTTCCCGTTCGGCGGTACCAGCATCCTGATCATCGTGGGTGTCGGTCTGGAGACGGTGAAGCAGATCGAGAGCCAGCTCCAGCAGCGCAATTACGAAGGGTTCCTCCGCTGATGCGAATCGTCCTCGTCGGGCCGCCTGGCGCAGGCAAGGGTACGCAGGCCACGCGCCTTGCAGAGAAGCTGTCGATCCCGCACATCTCCACGGGTGACCTGTTCCGCGCCAACATCAGCAGGCAGACGGAGCTGGGCAAGCTCGCGAAGTCCTACATGGACGCCGGCAACCTGGTCCCGGACGAGGTCACCATCGCGATGGCCAAGGACCGCATGGAGCAGCCGGACGCCGAGGGCGGGTTCCTGCTCGACGGGTTCCCGCGCAATGTGTCGCAGGCCGAGGCGCTGGACGAGACGCTCAGCAGCGAGGGCATCCGGCTGGACGCGGTGCTCGACCTGGAGGCTCCCGAGGACGAGGTCGTGAAGCGGATCGCCGGCCGGCGCATCTGCCGCAACGACTCCAGCCACGTCTTCCACGTGACGTACAGCAAGCCGCAGCAGGAAGGCGTCTGCGACGTCTGCGGCGGCGAGCTGTACCAGCGGGACGACGACCACGAGGACACCGTCCGCAAGCGGCTCGAGGTCTACCACACGCAGACCGAGCCGATCATCGACTACTACCGGAAGCAGGGCCTGGTCGTGACGATCTCGTCGCTGGGTCCGGTGGACGAGATCACGCGGCGCGCCCTGGAGGCGCTCAAGCGCGAGGACGCCACGCAGTAGTCACCACGACGGTCGCAGCCGCGGTCCCTTCGCCGGGGGCCGCGGCTGCGCTGTGGGCGCCCCGAGGCGCCCTTATGGTTGAAGCAGTCGGCCCCCGGTTCCAAGAAAGGCCCCGTCCCCATGGTGCAGATCAAGACCCCCGAGCAGATCGCCACGATGCGTGCGGCGGGGCTGGTCGTCGCCGCGATCCACGCGGCCACCCGGGAGGCGGCCGTGCCGGGCGCGAGCACCAAGGACCTGGACCAGGTGGCCCGCAAGGTGCTGGCCGAGCACGGCGCCAAGCCGAACTTCCTCGGCTACGGCGGCTTCCCCGCCACGATCTGCACCTCGGTCAACGAGGTCGTGGTGCACGGCATCCCCGCCGAGGACGTCGTCCTCAAGGACGGCGACATCATCTCCATCGACTGCGGCGCGATCGTCGACGGCTGGCACGGTGACGCGGCGTACACCGCCTTCGTCGGTTCCGGGCACGCCCCGGAACTGGTCGAGCTGTCGCGGGTGACCGAGGAGTCGATGTGGGCGGGCATCGCGGCCATGAAGCAGGGCAACCGGCTCGTGGACATCTCCCGTGCCGTCGAGACGTACATCCGCCGCCAGCCCAAGCCCGGCGGTGGCAAGTACGGGATCATCGAGGACTACGGCGGCCACGGCATCGGCACCGAGATGCACATGGACCCGCATCTGCTGAACTACGTCGACCGCCGCCGCGGCAAGGGCCCCAAGCTGGTCCCCGGCTTCTGCCTGGCCATCGAGCCCATGGTCTCCCTCGGCACCCCGAGGACCCGTGTCCTGGACGACGAGTGGACGGTCATCACCACGGACGGCACCTGGTCCTCGCACTGGGAGCACTCGGTGGCCCTGACCGAGCAGGGCCCGCTGGTCCTGACCTCCCCGGACGGCGGCCGCGCGAAGCTGGCCGAGCTGGGCGTGACGGCGGCTCCGGACCCGCTGGGCTGATCCCGTCCGGCGAGGGCGCCGGCTTCTCCGTACCCACCCGCGGTCCGCTCGGACGTTTTGTCCGAGGGGGCCCGGCGTAACGATCTCCCGGGTGGGGCAGACTTTCCCGATTCGTGTTTCCGGGTGCGCTGACGTAGACTGACTCGTCGGCTCTCGTGCATCCGTATGTCCGCATGCGCCCGCAAGGGAAAGCACCGAGAGTCGATCAAGGTAGTCGATTCGAAGGGCGAAGCGTGGCCAAGAAGCAAGGTGCCATCGAGATCGAGGGCACTGTCGTCGAGTCTCTGCCGAACGCCATGTTCAGGGTCGAGCTCCAGAACGGCCACCAGGTCCTGGCACACATCAGCGGCAAGATGCGTATGCACTACATCCGCATCCTCCCTGACGACCGGGTCGTGGTGGAGCTTTCTCCGTACGACCTGACGCGTGGCCGGATCGTCTACCGGTACAAGTAGATCTTGCCCACGTCCCGTGGCCGCCAGGCCATGGGTCCGCCGGCAACTGACCCGGAGAACCTCACATCCCATGAAGGTCAAGCCGAGCGTCAAGAAGATCTGCGACAAGTGCAGGGTGATCCGCCGTCACGGTCGGGTCATGGTCATCTGCGACAACCCGCGCCACAAGCAGCGCCAGGGCTGACGCACGACCGACCGCTCCCTCTGCACCGCAATCGCAGAGATTCGCGCGACGCGAGCTGAATATGTTCATACGCAGGACCCGAGCGGCGTGCGCGCACGCTCGACACCCCCGGTTCGGAGGCCGGGGACCCAGTTCGTACCTGGTACGGCGGCTGGGCACCGGTCCTGTGGAAGACCTCCGAAGATCAAACTGGAGCCATTGAATGGCACGCGTTTCCGGTGTTGACATCCCGCGCGAAAAGCGTGTGGAGGTCGCCCTGACCTACGTGTTCGGCATCGGCCGGACCCTGTCCCAGCAGACGCTGGACGCCACCGGCATCGACCCGAACACCCGCGTTCGCGACCTCTCCGAGGAGCAGCTCGTCGCGATCCGCGAGTACGTCGACAACAACATCAAGACCGAGGGTGACCTCCGTCGCGAGATCCAGGCCGACATCCGCCGCAAGGTCGAGATCGGCTGCTACCAGGGTCTGCGGCACCGCCGCGGTCTGCCCGTCCGCGGTCAGCGCACCAGCACGAACGCCCGTACCCGCAAGGGCCCGCGTCGCGCCATCGCCGGCAAGAAGAAGCCGGGCAAGAAGTAGTCCGCAGCGGACTCGCCGTCCAGCGGTCTTCGCTGTAGGACCGACCACCTCCCGTAGGAGAACGACATGCCCCCCAAGGGACGTCAGGGCGCTGCCAAGAAGGTGCGCCGCAAGGAAAAGAAGAACGTCGCTCACGGCCACGCGCACATCAAGAGCACGTTCAACAACACCATCGTTTCGATCACGGACCCCAGCGGCAACGTGATCTCCTGGGCCTCCGCCGGCCACGTCGGCTTCAAGGGCTCCCGCAAGTCCACGCCGTTCGCCGCGCAGATGGCCGCCGAGTCGGCTGCCCGCCGCGCCCAGGAGCACGGCATGCGCAAGGTCGACGTGTTCGTCAAGGGCCCGGGTTCCGGTCGTGAGACCGCCATCCGCTCGCTCCAGGCGACCGGTCTCGAGGTCGGCTCCATCCAGGACGTCACCCCGACCCCGCACAACGGCTGCCGCCCGCCGAAGCGCCGTCGCGTCTGACGCCGTCTCGCAGTGTGTGCCGGGCGGTACGGCTCCTTCGGGCCGTGCCGCCCGTACCCTTGCAGTATCCGCACCCCTTCGGGTGCGGTCCGTCGGGCGTCAAATAGCGGGCGCCCACGAATGAAGGATCTGATCCACAGATGCTGATCGCTCAGCGACCTTCGTTGACCGAAGAGGTCGTCGACGAGTTCCGCTCCCGGTTCGTCATCGAGCCGCTGGAGCCGGGCTTCGGCTACACCCTCGGCAACTCCCTGCGCCGTACCCTCCTCTCCTCGATCCCGGGTGCGGCGGTCACGTCCATCCGCATCGACGGCGTGCTGCACGAGTTCACCACCGTGCCGGGCGTCAAGGAGGACGTCACCGACCTGATCCTCAACATCAAGCAGCTGGTCGTCTCCTCGGAGCACGACGAGCCGGTCGTGATGTACCTGCGCAAGCAGGGCCCGGGTCTGGTCACCGCCGCCGACATCGCGCCCCCGGCCGGTGTCGAGGTGCACAACCCCGACCTCGTCCTCGCCACGCTCAACGGCAAGGGCAAGCTGGAGATGGAGCTGACCGTCGAGCGCGGTCGCGGCTATGTCTCCGCCGTGCAGAACAAGCAGGTGGGCCAGGAGATCGGCCGTATCCCGGTCGACTCCATCTACTCGCCGGTGCTCAAGGTCACGTACAAGGTCGAGGCCACCCGTGTCGAGCAGCGCACCGACTTCGACAAGCTGATCGTCGACGTCGAGACCAAGCAGGCGATGCGTCCGCGCGACGCCATGGCCTCCGCGGGCAAGACCCTGGTGGAGCTGTTCGGTCTCGCCCGCGAGCTGAACATCGACGCCGAGGGCATCGACATGGGCCCGTCCCCGACGGACGCCGCGCTCGCCGCCGATCTGGCGCTGCCGATCGAGGAGCTGGAGCTCACCGTTCGGTCGTACAACTGCCTCAAGCGCGAGGGCATCCACTCCGTGGGTGAGCTCGTCGCCCGCTCCGAGGCCGACCTGCTCGACATCCGCAACTTCGGTGCGAAGTCGATCGACGAGGTCAAGGCGAAGCTGGCCGGCATGGGCCTGGCCCTCAAGGACAGCCCGCCCGGATTCGACCCGACCGCCGCCGCGGACGCCTTCGGCGCCGACGACGACGCGGACGCCGGGTTCGTCGAGACCGAGCAGTACTGACAGCTCGGGACCGACGGTCCGATGCCGGGTGCGGGGGCGCTGTGCCTGATCGCGCAGTTCCCCGCGCCCCTTCCGGGGCTGGAAGGCCCCGGATCTCCGACAGGCGACCGCCTGCTCGGATACTGACTCCGGTACCTCGTACGGCCGGGGCAGACACCTAGGAGAAACATCATGCCGAGGCCCACCAAGGGTGCCCGTCTGGGCGGCAGCGCCGCGCACGAGAAGCTCCTCCTCGCGAACCTCGCGAAGGCGCTGTTCGAGCACGGCCGTATCACCACCACCGAGGCGAAGGCCCGCCGCCTGCGCCCGTACGCCGAGCGTCTGGTCACCAAGGCGAAGAAGGGCGACCTTCACAACCGCCGTCAGGTGCTCCAGGTCATCACGGACAAGAGCGTCGTCCACACGCTCTTCACCGAGATCGGCCCGCGGTACGAGAACCGTCCCGGTGGCTACACCCGCATCACCAAGATCGGTAACCGCCGTGGCGACAACGCGCCCATGGCCGTCATCGAGCTGGTCGAGGCGCTGACGGTGCAGCAGAACGCCGTGGGCGAGGCCGAGGCCGCCACCAAGCGTGCGGTCAAGGAGGCCGAGGAGGCCAAGGTCGAGCAGACCGAGGCCACCGAGGCTCCGGCCGAGGAGTCCAAGGACGCCTGAGGCTGATGCCTGAAGCGGGCCCGTCCCTTTCCGGGGACGGGCCCGCTTTCGTGTTTTCCGGGTTCCCGGGTTTCCGGGTTTCCGTGTTTTCCGGACCGGCGGGTGTCCTGAGAGGATTCCGCCGTGAGTGACGAAGCAGAGCCCGGTCATGTCCGCGTCCGTCTCGACCTGTCCTACGACGGCGGCGGCTTCCACGGCTGGGCCAAGCAGGCCGGCGGGAAGCGCACCGTGCAGGGCGAGATCGAGGACGCGCTGCGCACGGTCACGCGCTCGCGGCGGACGTACGAGCTGACCGTGGCCGGGCGGACCGACGCCGGGGTGCACGCGCGCGGCCAGGTGGCCCACGTGGACCTGCCGGAGGAGGTCTGGCGCGAGCACCACGAGAAGCTGCTCAAGCGGCTCGCCGGGCGGCTGCCCAAGGACGTGCGGGTCTGGGCGCTGCGGCCCGCCCCGAGCGGTTTCAACGCCCGTTTCTCCGCCGTCTGGCGCCGCTACGCCTACCGGGTCACCGACAACCCGGGCGGGGTCGACCCGCTGCTGCGCGGCCACGTCCTGTGGCACGACTGGCCGCTGGACGTCGACGCCATGAACGAGGCCGCCCGCGCCCTGCTCGGCGAGCACGACTTCGCCGCGTACTGCAAGAAGCGCGAGGGCGCGACCACCATCCGCACCCTCCAGCGGCTCAGCCTGGAGCGCGGGGCGGACGGGATCGTCACGGCCACGGTCCGCGCGGATGCGTTCTGCCACAACATGGTGCGCTCGCTGATCGGCGCGCTGCTCTTCGTCGGCGACGGCCACCGGCCGCCCGACTGGCCGGGAAAGGTGCTGGCCGCGGGCGTACGGGACTCCGCCGTGCATGTGGTGCGGCCGCACGGGCTGACGCTGGAGGAGGTCGGCTACCCGGCCGACGAGCTGCTGGCCGCGCGCAGCCGGGAGGCCCGCAACAAGCGGTCGCTCCCGGCCGCCGGCTGCTGCTGAGCGGGCACCGCCCGGGGCGGGCGGGCAGCGGTGAGGGAGGCGGAGGAGCCGATGGGGCGATCTGGCGACGGCTGGGACGGCGGCGACGGCGGCGGTGAGGACGCGCGGGTCACGGTGGTGATGCCGACGTACGACGAGGCGGGGAGCCTGCCGCGCACGGCGGCGGCGGTGCTGGGGCTGCCGCTGGCCGGGCTGCGGCTGCTGGTGGTCGACGACGCCAGTCCGGACGGCACCGGCCGGATCGCGGAGGAGCTGGCGCGGGAGTACGGCACGGCCGGTGCCGGGGGCGGCGCCCGGATGAGGGTGCTGCACCGCACGGCGAAGGACGGTCTCGGCCGGGCCTACGTCGCGGGCATGACGGCCGCGCTGGCGGACGGCGCCGACTGGGTGGTGCAGATGGACGCCGACGGCAGCCACCCGGCGGAGGCGGTGCCGCGCATGCTGCGCGAGGCGCTCACCACGGGCGCCGGGCTCGTGGTGGGCAGCCGGTACGCGGCGGGCGGCTCGCTGGACGAGGAGTGGGGCGCGCACCGGGTGCTGCTGTCCCGGTTCGCGAACGCCTACGCGCGCGCCGTGCTCGGTACGCGGATCAAGGACATCACGGCGGGCTTCAACCTGTGGTCGGCGGCGGTCCTGCGCGAGGTGGGCCTCTCGACGCTGGACAGCGCGGGCTACAGCTTCCAGGTCGAGCTGAAGTACCGGGCGGTGCGGGCGGGGCACCGGGCCGCCGAGGTGCCGATCCGGTTCGGGCAGCGCGCCGAGGGTGTGTCGAAGATGACGCTGCGCACCCAGCTGGAGTCGGCGGTGGTGCCGCTGCGGCTGAGGCTGCGGCGCCGTTAGGACAGGTCCTGGCGGCCGGGCCCGCCCCGCGGCTACCGGGTGGCGGCCGCGGACGCCTGGGCCTCGCCGCGCCGGCGGATCTGCCGGAACGCGTACTCGGCGAGGTCGTCGCCGGTGCGGAAGACCTTGGTGTCCTTGGTCGTGACGTCCTTGTCGCCGGGGAAGCCGGCGAGGGTGAAGTAGGCGTAGCGGCCGTAGGAGTTGGTGGTGGAGCGGCAGACCGCGCCGGAGCAGAAGTCCTTGACGCCGCTGCCGGTGAGCGGCTTGACGATGCTCTTCTTGTCGGTCTGGCTCTTGGCCTCGGCCGCCTGTGCCGCACTGTCGAAGACGGCGACACCGACGGTGACGTCGACGCCGTCACGGGTGTAGGTGGCGCGGATCACACGGGTGCAGCCGTTGCCGGTGAGGGCCTTGGCCAGGCTGCCCTGGACGGCGGAGGCGCAGTCCTTGGTGTCGGCGGTGGGGCCCTTGGCGTAGGCGGCCTCGTTCATGGTGAGGCGGGTACCGGGGAAGAGCGTGTCCGGGCCGAGGGGGGCCGTGTCCTTGCGCGCGCTGGATATGAAGTCCTTCGGATCCAGCGGGGGCGGAGCGGTGGTCGGCTCGAAGGAGGGCGCCCCGGCCGAGCCGCTCGGCAGGGTGGCGGTGGAGGGCAGCTGGGAGGCGTGGCCGCCGGAGGCGTCGTCGTCGCTGTTCGCGGACACCACGGCGACGGCGACGGCCGCGCCCACGGCGACCGTGGCCAGCGCGCCGCCCCCGATGAACAGCAGCCTGCGCCGCTTGTTCCGGGTCGCGGACGCCTCGGCGAGTGCCGCCCAGTCCGGGGTCTGGTCGTCGCCGCCGGACGGCTGCTGCGAATGCGGTGTCCACGGGTCCCACTGGGACTGCGGGCCGCCCCCCTGCCCATAGCTCATGGGGCGCATCTTAACGGCGCCCGCCGCGGGCGCCGCCCGCCGTGGCAGGAGCCCGCCGCCCGTACACTGGGTCGCGGAACACGCGGGAACGACCCGGGCAACCCCGTTTTGACCCCCGGAGTGCCGCACGGGTATCCTGCATGTTCGTTGTGTATTGGCTTGGCTCTTCTCACGGACCCGGCCCTTACACCGGTCCACCGGGCCGATGACCAGCGACCAGCACGCGGTTTGCGTCACCGCTGTGCGGTCAGGGCTGTCGTGATCGTCTTCGGTGACCTTGTCAGGACCATTCACTGAAGAAGCGAAGGCTACGAACCGTGCGTACGTACAGCCCCAAGCCCGGCGACATCACGCGCCAGTGGCACGTCATCGACGCCCAGGACGTCGTCCTGGGTCGTCTGGCGACCACCGCCGCCACTCTCCTGCGCGGCAAGCACAAGCCGATCTACGCGCCGCACGTCGACGCTGGTGACTTCGTCATCATCATCAACGCCGACAAGGTGCACCTGTCCGGCAACAAGCGGCAGCAGAAGCTGGCCTACCGCCACTCCGGCTACCCGGGTGGTCTGCGGTCCGTCCGCTACGACGACCTGCTCGCGAACAACCCCGAGAAGGCCGTCGAGAAGGCCGTCAAGGGCATGCTCCCCAAGAACACCCTGGGCCGTCAGATGCTCTCGAAGCTGAAGGTCTACAGGGGTGACCAGCACCCGCACGGCGCCCAGCAGCCGGTGCCGTTCGAGATCACCCAGGTCGCGCAGTAAGTCCGGCCACCCCCTAAGACCGAACAGAATCTGAGGAGAATCGTGGCCGAGACCACTGCCGAGCAGCCGCTCGAAGAGCTTGACATCGACAGCTACACCACCGAGTCCGAGGTGCCCGTCGAGGGCGAGTACACCTCGGAGTCGATGGCCTCCCGTTTCGGTGAGCCGCAGCCGGCCGCCGGCCTGGGCCGCCGCAAGAACGCCATCGCCCGCGTCCGGATCGTCCCGGGCACCGGCAAGTGGAAGATCAACGGTCGCACCCTCGAGGACTACTTCCCGAACAAGGTGCACCAGCAGGAAGTCAACGAGCCCTTCAAGGTGCTGGAGCTCGAGGGCCGTTACGACGTCGTCGCCCGCATCTCCGGCGGCGGTGTCTCCGGTCAGGCCGGTGCCCTCCGTCTCGGAGTCGCCCGCGCCCTGAACGAGGCCGACGTCGACAACAACCGCGGCCCGCTCAAGAAGGCCGGCTTCCTCAAGCGCGACGACCGTGCGGTCGAGCGCAAGAAGGCCGGTCTGAAGAAGGCCCGCAAGGCTCCGCAGTACAGCAAGCGCTAAACAGCGGCTGCCTGCGGACAGGCCTACTCCGAACGCCCCGGCGGCACGCCATTGTGCCGCCGGGGCGTTCGTTTATCACCGGCCTTGGGCGTATAACGGCACAAGGTGCTCAAGTGCTCAGCCGCACAGGTGCTCAGCGGATGGTCCGACCGGATGTCCGGATCCGGCGGGGTCCGGCGGGGTCCGGCTACCGGGATCCGCGGGCGCACCGGGACCATCGAACCCAGTGAACGGTGAACGCGCGTCGGACATCACGGCACGGCTTCACGAACTGACGCTTTCTCAGGAGGACAAGTGGGACGACTCTTCGGCACGGACGGCGTGCGTGGCGTCGCCAACGCGGACCTGACCGCCGAGATGGCGCTCGGCCTGTCCGTCGCCGCGGCGCACGTACTGGCCGAGGCGGGCACCTTCGAGGGGCACCGCCCGAAGGCCGTGGTCGGCCGGGACCCGCGCGCCTCCGGTGAGTTCCTGGAGGCCGCCGTGGTCGCGGGCCTGGCCAGCGCCGGTGTGGACGTGCTGCGGGTCGGCGTGCTGCCGACGCCCGCCGTCGCGTATCTGACCGGCTCGCTCGGCGCCGACCTCGGCGTGATGCTCTCGGCCAGCCACAACGCCATGCCGGACAACGGCATCAAGTTCTTCGCCCGCGGCGGCCACAAGCTCGCCGACGAGCTGGAGGACCGGATCGAGAAGATCTACCAGGAGCACCGCACCGGCGCCCCCTGGGACCGGCCGACCGGCTCCGGTGTCGGCCGGGTGCGCGACTACGACGAGGGCTTCGACAAGTACGTCGCCCATCTCGTCGGGGTCCTGCCCAACCGGCTCGACGGCCTGCGGATCGTGCTGGACGAGGCGCACGGCGCCGCCGCCCGGGTCTCGCCCGAGGCGTTCGCGCGGGCCGGTGCCGAGGTCGTCACCATCGGTGCCGAACCGGACGGCCTCAACATCAACGACGGCTGCGGCTCCACCCACCTGGGCCAGCTCAAGGCCGCCGTCGTCGCGCACGGCGCCCACCTCGGCATCGCGCACGACGGCGACGCCGACCGCTGCCTGGCCGTGGACCACACCGGCGAGGAGATCGACGGCGACCAGATCCTGGCCGTGCTCGCGCTGGCGATGCGGGAGCGTTCCGCGCTGCGCTCCGACACCGTCGTCGCGACCGTCATGTCCAACCTGGGCTTCAAGCTGGCCATGGAGCGCGAGGGCATCCACCTCGTGCAGACCGGTGTCGGCGACCGGTACGTCCTGGAGGAGATGAAGTCCGGCGGGTTCGCCCTCGGCGGCGAGCAGTCCGGCCACGTCATCATCCTCGACCACGCCACCACCGGCGACGGCACGCTGACCGGCCTGATGCTGGCGGCCCGGGTCGCGGACACCGGCCGTACGCTGCGGGATCTGGCCGGGGTGATGGAGCGCCTGCCGCAGGTCCTGGTCAATGTGCCGGACGTGGACAAGTCCCGGGTGCAGACCTCCGCCGACCTGGCCACCGCGGTCGCCGAGGCCGAGCACGAGCTGGGCCAGACCGGCCGGGTGCTGCTGCGCCCGTCGGGCACCGAGCCGCTGGTGCGTGTGATGGTCGAGGCCGCGGACATCGAGCAGGCCCGCTCGGTGGCGGGACGGCTGGCGGACGCGGTGAAGTCGGCGCTGGGCTGAAGAGCGTGAGCACGCGGTGCGCCGGGCGTCCTACGGGCGCCCGGCGGGCCTGCGCATCCGGGCGCGCTGGGTGGACCACAGCCACTTCTGGAGGAGCAGGGTGAGGGTCCCGGCGAGCACGATGCCGAAGAGGTTCAGCAGGAGCTGCTTGCTGGAGCCCCAGGTCTGGGCGGTGTCGCCGTAGGCGAGGGCGACGGCCGCGTTGGCGGCGGCCGGGACGGTGGTCACCGAGATCGCCACGCCGACCAGGGCGCCGGACTTGGCGGAGGTCAGCGAGAGCGTGCCGGCGGCCCCGGCGAGGACCGCCACCACGAAGGAGAACGCGTCGGGCGCGTACACGAAGCTGGTGTTGGGCCGGGACGCCTCCAGCTTCGCCCTGCTGAACAGGCCGAGCGCGTCCATGAACAGGCTGAAGCCCACGGTCACGGCCATCGCGAGCGCGAACCCGGCCAGCAGCGCGACCAGTGAGCGCAGCGCGAGCCGCGGCGCCCGCCGCACCAGGGCCGTGCTGACCCCGGCCAGCGGGCCGAACTCCGGGCCCACGGCCATCGCGCCGACGATCAGGACGGCGTTGTCGAGCACCACACCGCAGGCCGCGATCATGGTGGCCAGGGTGATGAACGCCAGATAGGTGATCGACAGCGTCGACTCCTCGTGGGTGGCGTCGGTCAGCTCCTCCCACAGCACCGCGTCGGCGGCCTCGCCCGGTGCCTCCTCCTCGGCCCGCTCCGCCCGGTCGGACAGCGTCAGGTCGATGCTCTCCACGGCGATGGAACCGCTGCGGTCGATGCCCAGCTCCCGCAGTCCGTCGAGGAGTTCGTCGGCGGCCTCGCGGGCGACATCGCACATCACGACGTCCCCGGCGGGGCTGCGGGCGGCGCCCGGCAGCACCACGAGGTGGGCGGTGCCGACCGTTCCCTCGATCAGCGCCGCGACCTCGTCGGTGCGGCCGGCGGGGGTGATCAGTCGCAGATGCAGCATGCGGGGCAGCGTAGACGCCGCCGCGGCCTCACAGCTTGCGCAGCCGCAGCCGCTGCACCTTGTGGTCGGGGCCCTTGCGCACGACGAGGGTGGCCCGGCCGCGGGTGGGGGCGATGTTCTCCACCAGGTTCGGCCGGTTGATGGTCCGCCACATGGTGCGGGCGTAGTCGAGGGCCTCGTCCTCGGACACCTGGGTGTACTTGCGGAAGTACGAGGAGGGGTCCTGGAAGGCGGTGTCGCGCAGCTTGCGGAACCGGTTCAGGTACCAGCGCTCGATGTCCTCGGTGCGCGCGTCGACGTAGACGCTGAAGTCGAAGTAGTCGGCGAGCCCGACCCGGGTGCGGCCGTCCTGCCCCGGCAGCGCGGGCTGGAGGACGTTCAGGCCCTCCACGATCAGGATGTCCGGGCGGCGGACGGTCAGCTTCTCGCCGGGCACGATGTCGTAGATCAGGTGCGAGTAGACGGGCGCGGTCACCTCCGCCTTGCCCGCCTTCACATCGGCGACGAACCGGGTGAGCGCCCGGCGGTCGTACGACTCCGGGAACCCCTTGTGGGACATCAGGCCGCGCGCCTGGAGCTCCCGGGTCGGCAGCAGGAACCCGTCCGTGGTCACCCGCTCCACCCGCGGGTGCTCGGGCCAGCGCGACAGCAGCGCCTGGAGCAGCCGGGCCACCGTCGACTTGCCGACCGCGACCGATCCCGCCACCCCTATGACGAACGGCGTCCCGGACTGCGAGCCCTGCTCGCCGAGGAACGTGTTCAGCGCGCCGCGCAGGGCGTCGGTCGCGCCGACGTAGAGGTTGAGCAGCCGGGACAGCGGCAGGTACACGTCCCGCACCTCGTCCAGGTCGATGACGTCCCCGAGCCCGCGCACCCGCTCCACCTCCTCGGCGGTGAGCGGCAGCGGCGTCTTGTCACGCAGCGCGCTCCACTCGTCACGCGTGAGGTCGACATAGGGAGTCGCCTCCGGCCTTGACCGGTGGGCGCTCCGCGGCATCGAGGGCACCGGAGAGATCACAGTCCATTGTTAACGGAGTTCGAACGCGGCGGGGGGTGGGGTCGGTCACGTGGCGGCGGCCGCACGAGGTTCGTACCCCCGTGGGAATTTCCGAATTCGGGCAGGCGGCGGCCGGTTTCGCGGGGTGACGGGTCGTAAGGTGCGGAAGCATGTGCGGAATCGTGGGATATGTGGGGGCGCAGTCGGCGCTCGACGTGGTGATGGCGGGGCTGCGGCGGCTGGAGTACCGGGGGTACGACTCGGCGGGGGTGGCGGTGCTCGCGGACGGCGGGCTCGCGGCGGCCAAACGGGCCGGGAAGCTGGTCAATCTGGAGAAGGAGCTGGTGGAACGGCCGCTGCCGACCGGGTCCACCGGCATCGGGCACACCCGGTGGGCGACCCACGGCGGGCCCACCGACGCCAACGCGCACCCGCACCTCGACAACGCCGGGCGCGTCGCCGTCGTGCACAACGGGATCATCGAGAACTTCGCGCCGCTGCGCGCCGAACTCGCCGGGCGCGGGCACGACCTGGCCTCCGAGACGGACACCGAGGTCGTCGCGCATCTGCTCGCCGAGGCGTTCTCCTCGTGCGCGGATCTCGCCGAGGCCATGCGGCAGGTGTGCCGACGGCTCGAAGGGGCGTTCACGCTGGTGGCCGTGCACGCCGACGCGCCCGGTGTGGTCGTCGGGGCCCGCCGCAACTCGCCGCTGGTCGTGGGGGTGGGGGAGGGCGAGGCGTTCCTCGCCTCCGATGTCGCCGCGTTCATCGCGCACACCCGCTCCGCGATCGAACTCGGCCAGGACCAGGTCGTCGAACTGCGCCGGGACGGCGTCACCGTCACCGGGTTCGACGGACGGCCCGCCGAGGTCCGCTCCTACAACGTCGACTGGGACGCGGCCGCCGCCGAGAAGGGCGGCTACGACTACTTCATGCTCAAGGAGATCGCCGAGCAGCCCAAGGCGGTCGCCGACACCCTGCTCGGCCGGATCGACGCGGCCGGCTCGCTGACCCTGGACGAGGTGCGCATCGACGCCGCCGAGCTGCGCGAGACGGACAAGGTCGTCATCGTCGCCTGCGGTACGGCCTTCCACGCGGGCCTGATCGCCAAGTACGCCATCGAGCACTGGACCCGCATCCCCTGCGAGGTCGAGCTGGCCAGCGAGTTCCGCTACCGGGACCCCATCCTCGACGCCCGGACCCTGGTCGTGGCCATCTCCCAGTCCGGGGAGACCATGGACACCCTGATGGCGCTGCGGCACGCCCGCGAGCAGGGCGCCCGGGTGCTCGCCATCTGCAACACCAACGGCTCCACCATCCCGCGCGAGTCGGACGCGGTGCTCTACACCCACGCCGGGCCCGAGGTCGCCGTCGCCTCCACCAAGGCGTTCCTCACCCAGCTGGTCGCCTGCTATCTGGTCGCCCTCTATCTCGGCCAGGTGCGCGGCACCCAGTGGGGCGACGAGATCCGCGCCGTCATCCGCGACCTCTCGCGCATCGGCGGCGCCGTCGAACGCGTCCTGGAGACCATGGAGCCGGTGCGGGAACTCGCCCGCTCGCTGGCGGACAAGAACACTGTGCTCTTCCTCGGGCGGCACGTCGGCTACCCGGTCGCCCTGGAGGGCGCGCTCAAGCTCAAGGAACTCGCGTACATGCACGCCGAGGGCTTCGCGGCCGGTGAGCTGAAGCACGGGCCGATCGCCCTCATCGACCAGGACCTGCCGGTCGTGGTGGTCGTCCCCTCGCCGCGCGGCCGGTCCCTGCTGCACGGCAAGATCGTCTCCAACATCCAGGAGATCCGCGCCCGGGGCGCCCGGACCATCGTGATCGCCGAGGAGGACGACGAGGCGGTCGTCCCCTACGCCGACCACCTCATCCGCATCCCGGCCACACCCACCCTGCTCCAGCCGCTGGTCGCCACGGTGCCCCTCCAGGTCTTCGCCTGCGAACTGGCCACCGCCCGGGGCAACGAGGTGGACCAGCCCCGCAATCTGGCGAAGTCCGTGACCGTGGAGTAGCGGGAACCGGGCGGGCGCGCCGCCGGGAAGGCGGGGCGCGGCGATGAGTTCCGGCGCCGTTGTCAGTCCCATGGGGGACAGTCGTACCGACCGACCGACGAGAGGACGCCGCCATGACCGCACCCGTCAAGGGCCCCGCCAGCTACTTCCCCGCCATCGAGAAGAAGTACGGCCGGCCGGTCGCCGAGTGGAAGGAGCTGATCCGCTCCTCGGCGCCGGCCAAGCACATGGAACTGGTCGCCTGGCTCAAGACCGAGCACGGCCTCGGCCACGGCCACGCCAACGCCCTGGTGGCGCACACCCTGGCCGAGGACAGCGGCAAGTAGGGGCCCGGCGGCCCGGTGCCCCGTAGGGTCCCACCATGAGCATCATCGGGGTCGGTATCGACGTGGCCGAGATCGACCGGTTCGCGGCGTCGCTGGAGCGGACGCCCGGACTGGTCGCCCGCCTCTTCGTGGAACGGGAGCTGCTGCTGCCCAGCGGCGAGCGCCGGGGCATGGCCTCGCTCGCCGCCCGGTTCGCCGCCAAGGAGGCCGTGGCCAAGGCGCTCGGCGCCCCGGCCGGGCTGCTGTGGACGGACGCGGAGGTGTACGTCGAGGACAGCGGACGGCCCCGGCTGCGGGTGAAGGGCTCGGTGGCGGCGCGCGCCGCGGAACTCGGCGTACGGTCCTGGCACCTCTCGCTCAGCCATGACGCGGGCGTGGCCTCCGCGGTCGTCGTCGCGGAGGGGTAGCCGCCGCCGCGACGGCGCGTCAGTCTCCCTTCCCCTCCCGCGCGTCCGGGTCCACCACGCGGAACGCCAGCACCGTCGCGTCGTCCTCCGCGTGCGGGCCGGTGAGGCCGTCGACCAGGTCCCGTACGAAGGTGCCGAGCGCGTCGCGCCCCGGCGGGACGCCGCCCGCCGCGCCCCGCGCGACGGCCCGCAGCAGCCGCGCGGAGTCCTGGTCGAGGTCGGAGCCGCGGCGCTCGATCAGACCGTCCGAGTAGAGCAGCACCACGTCCCCGGGGCGCAGCGGCGTCTCCGCCGCCGTGTACGTCTCCTCCGGCAGCACGCCCAGCGGCATGCCGGGGCCGCCCGGCGGCGGATCGAGCAGCCGGGGCTCGCCGTCGCGGACCAGGACCGGCGCCGGGTGGCCCGCGCAGGTCCAGCGCAGCAGCCGGCGGTCGGGGTGGTAGCGGGCGATGACCGCCGTGGCGGTGGACTCCTCGCCGTCGTCGCAGGCGACCGCGTTGAGCCAGCCGGTGAGCCGTTCCACCAGCTCGCCGGTGTAGGCGAGACCGGCCAGCGCGTACCGCAGCTTCGCCATCAGCGTGACGGCGGCCAGGCCGTGGCCGCGGGCGTCGCCGAGCGCGACGAGCAGCTTGCCCGAGGGCAGTACGCGGGTCTTGTACCAGTCGCCGCCGACCCGGGCGGCGCGCGCCTCGGGCCGGTAGACGGCCACCGCCTCCACACCGTGCCGGGCCAGCTCCGCCGGGAAGCCGGGCAGGACGGCGTCGCGGAGCCGTTCGGCCACCTCGGCGACGGTGTCCGCGCGTTCCCGCTGGGCCTGGGCCTCCCGGGTCGCCCGCTCGGCCAGCGCGTGGCTGCGCCGGTCGGAGGTGGCGTCGTGCAGCACCGCGCGCACCGCCCACACCGGGCCCGAGGCGAGCCGCACCGGCTCGGCGACGAGATGGACGATCCGGTCGTCGGGGCCGGTGAGATGCAGGTCGCACTCCGCCACCGGCGCGCTCAGCAGGATGTCGTGGACCGCCCGGTACAGCGCGTCCAGGCTCTGCGGTGTCACCCGCCGCCCCAGCTCCAGCAGACCGGGCGGCGGCTCGCCGTCGGCCGCCCCGAGGACGTGCCCGAACCCGGAGGACACCTCGACGGCGCCGTCGCCCAGGCTCCACTCGGCCCAGCAGACCCCCACCAGGCGCTGCGCCTCCTGCGCCATCAGGGACTCGTGGCCGCGTTCCCAGCTGAGCAGCAGCAGATCGTCCGAGGGGGTCACCCGCACCTCGCTGCTCACCCGGACGGTGAGCCCGTCGGGGCCGGGCAGCGGCCACTCGGCGGCCTCCGGGCCCTGCGGCTCACCGGTGCGGTGCGCCGCGTCGAGCAGCCGGGGCACGGCGGTACCGGCCAGCGTGGGGAAGCGCTCGAACAGCGGTACCGGGCCGGACCACGCCGCCAGCCCGCCCGGCGGCAGGACCCGGGCGCCGTACTCGCGGGCGGCCCGGTTCTGGGCCACGTACAGGAACCGGTCGCGCGGGTCCCGCGTGCCGGGCAGCGGGCGGATCACCGTGACCGGGACCGGCAGCGCGTCGAGCAGGCTCTGCACGGCCCGGCCCACGGGCGCGGCGGCCGGGTGGGGGAGCGTGGACCTGTCGGCGCCGCCCCGGTCCGGTCCGGCGCCCCCGCACGCGCTCACATGCCGGCCGATCCGGAAGCGCTGCTCGGTCAGGAGCAGCTCCAGGGCCTGGAGGCGCTGGAGGCGCGCCGCGTCGTCACCGGGCGCCGCCCATGGGGGCGAGGCGCCGGAACCCGCCGGGTCCTCGGCCATGCGCCCGCCTCCCTCCGGGGTCCGGTCCCCGCCGCGTCGCTCGTCACCGGGACCACCGGGTTCCCGTGCGGCACCGCACGTATGCGGGGCAGACTCGACGACATGCGTATCGCCCACAGCGTCGAGACGGTCAGGACAGCCGAGCGCGCCCTCATGGCGCGGCTTCCCGAGGGGGCGCTCATGCAGCGCGCCGCCGCCGGGCTCGCCGCCGCCTGCGCGGACCTGCTCGGGCGGGTGTACGGCCGCCGGGTGGTGCTGCTGGTGGGCAGCGGCGACAACGGCGGCGACGCGCTGTACGCGGGCGCCCGGCTGGCCCGCCGCGGCGCCGGGGTCACCGCGGTCGAACTCGCCCCCGGCCGCACCCACCCGGGCGGACTCGCGGCCCTGCGGCGCGCGGGCGGCACGGTCACGACCGCGGACGCGGGACCGGCCGCGGTCGACGGGGCCGACCTGGTCGTCGACGGGATCGTGGGCATCGGCGGCAGGGGCGGGCTGCGCCCCGAGGCCGTACCGCTCGCCGAGCACGCGGCCCGCGCCCGTGCCGCCGTGGTCGCCGTCGACCTGCCCAGCGGGGTCGAGGCGGACAGCGGCGAGGTGCGCGGGGCGGCCGTCCGCGCCGACCTGACCGTCACCTTCGGTACGCACAAGCCGGGGCTGCTGGTCGACCCGGCCCGCGAGTACGCCGGTACGGTCCGGCTCGTCGACATCGGCCTGGGCGCCGAACTGCCCGCCGCGCCCGAGCTGGAGGCGCTCCAGCACGCCGACGTGGCCGCGCTGCTGCCGCGCCCCGCCGCCGAGAGCGACAAGTACCGGCGGGGCGTGGTCGGGGTCGCCGCGGGCTCGGCCCGCTATCCGGGCGCGGCGGTGCTCGCGGTGTCGGGCGCGCTGCGCGGCGGGGCGGGCGCCGTACGGTACGTCGGTCCCGCCGGGCAGGCGGTGATCGCCCGGTTCCCGGAGACCCTGGTGTCCGACCGGGGGCCGCGCGAGGCGGGCCGGGTGCAGGCATGGGTGGTGGGCCCGGGGGCCGGGGACGACGCGGCGACGGTGGCCGAGGTGCTGGCGTCCCAGGTGCCCGTGCTGCTGGACGCGGACGGGCTGCGGCTGGCCGGCCGCGCCGCCGTACGGGACCGCGGGGCGCCCACCCTGATGACCCCGCACGCGGGCGAGGCCGCCGCCCTGCTGGGGGTGGCGCGCGAGGAGGTCGAGGCGGCCCGGCTGTCCGCCGTGCGGGAGCTGGCCGCCGCCTACCGGGCGACCGTGCTGCTGAAGGGCTCGACCACGCTCGTCGCCGGTCCGGACGGCGGTCCGGTCCGGGTCAACCCGACCGGCACCCCGTACCTCGCCACGGCGGGGAGCGGCGATGTGCTGTCCGGTCTCGCGGGCTCCCTGCTGGCGGCCGGGCTCTCCCCCCTGGACGCGGGCAGCGCGGGCGCCTATCTGCACGGCCTCGCCGGGCGCTTCGCCTCGGCCGGCGCCCCCGCCGGTGCCCACGACGTGGCGGCCGCGATCCCGGACGCGTGGCGGGACGTACGGGACGTACCGGACGCACGGGGCTGAGGTGGCCGCCCGCGGCCCGGACCCGGGGCCGCGGGACCTCCCGCCGCCCCGGACGCCCTCTGAGAGACTGGGGGCGCGATGAACGAGACAGCACACCCGCGGACGGCCCCGTTGCGCGCCCGCGCCGAGATCGATCTGGCCGCTCTGCGGGCCAACGTGCGGGCCCTGCGCGAGCGGGCGCCCGGTGCCGCCCTGATGGCCGTGGTCAAGTCCGACGCGTACGGCCACGGCGCCGTGCCGTGCGCCCGCGCGGCCGTCGCCGCCGGTGCCACCTGGCTCGGCACCGCCACGCCCGAGGAGGCGCTGGCGCTGCGCGCGGCCGGGCTCTCGCCCGAGCAGGTCCGGGTGATGTGCTGGCTGTGGACGCCGGGCGGCCCGTGGCGGGAGGCGATCGAGGCCGACGTGGACGTGTCGGTGAGCGGGCTGTGGGCCATGGCGGAGGTGCGGGAGGCCGCGCGCGCCGCCGGACGCCCCGCCCGGGTGCAGCTGAAGGCCGACACCGGGCTCGGCCGCAACGGCTGCCAGCCCGCCGACTGGCCCGCGCTCGTCGCCGAGGCCCTGCGCGCCGAGGCCGAGGGCCTGGTCCGGATCACCGGACTGTGGTCCCACTTCGCCTGCGCCGACGAGCCGGGGCACCCCTCGATCACCGCGCAGCTCGACCGGTTCCACGAGATGACCGCGTACGCCGAGGCGCGCGGCGTGCGCCCCAAGGTGCGGCACATCGCCAACTCGCCCGCCACGCTCACCCTGCCCGAGACCCACTTCGACCTGGTCCGCACGGGCGTCGCCGTCTACGGCCTCTCGCCCAGCCCCGAACTGGGCACCCCGGCCGACTTCGGACTGCGCCCGGTGATGACCCTGTCCGCCTCCCTCGCCCTGGTGAAGCACGTGCCCGGCGGCCACGGCGTCAGCTACGGGCACCACTACGTCACCCCGGGCGAGACCACCCTCGGCCTGGTCCCCGTCGGCTACGCGGACGGCGTCCCGCGCCACGCCTCCGGCACCGGGCCGGTGCTGATCGGCGGCAAGTGGCGCACGGTCGCGGGCCGGATCGCCATGGACCAGTTCGCCGTCGACCTGGGCGGCGACGAACCGGAGACCGGGTCCGAGGCCGTGCTGTTCGGGCCGGGCGACCGGGGCGAGCCCACCGCCGAGGACTGGGCGCAGGCCGCCGGAACCATCGCGTACGAGATCGTCACACGCATCGGAACACGCGTCCCCCGCGTCCATCTCCACGAGACCTGTCCCCGCGGGGCGGCGGGCGAGCGGGAGTAACGGCCGAAGGGGCGCAGTCCGGCCGGGGCGCCCGAGGACACCCCGGCGGGACGCCCCGGACGAGCAGGACACGGCACGGCACACGCCGGACCGTCACACGGAGGAGCGGTACGTGAGCGAGAGCAGTGCGGCTGCCGGCGCCTCGGGGGCGTTCGGCGGCTGGCGCAGGGCGACCGGTATCGCGGGCGCCGCGATAGGCGTGGTGGCGGCGGGCGCCGCCGCCACCGTCGCCGTCGAACGGATGACCGTGGGCCGGAACATGCGCAGGAAGGCCCGGCTCGCCCTGGACTCGGCGGGGCCGTACGGATCGCTGCGCGGCACCCCGGGACGGGCGTACGCCGACGACGGCACCGAGCTGTACTACGAGACCGACGAGGCCGACGACCTCGACCCGGCCGCCGAGGCGCTCTCCCCGCGCCGCCGCCGGCTCTTCGGGCTGAAGGACCCCGCGCCCGTGACCGTCGTCTTCAGCCACGGCTACTGCCTCGGGCAGGACTGCTGGCACTTCCAGCGGGCCGCGCTGCGCGGGGTGGTCAGGTCCGTGTACTGGGACCAGCGCAGCCACGGCCGGTCCGGGCGGGGCGTGGCCCAGAGCCGGGACGACGTGCCGCTCACCATCGACCAGCTGGGCCGCGATCTGAAGGCCGTCCTCGACGCCGCCGCGCCGAAGGGCCCGGTCGTGCTGGTCGGGCACTCCATGGGCGGGATGACCGTGATGGCCCTGGCCGCCCAGTACCCGGAGCTGATCAGGGACCGGGTCGTCGCCACCGCCTTCGTGGGCACCTCCTCGGGGCGGCTGGGCGAGGTCGACTTCGGGCTGCCGCCGGCCGGGGTCAACGCGGTGCGGCGGGTGCTGCCCGGGGTGCTCAAGGCGCTCGGACAGCGCGCGGAGCTGGTGGAGCGGGGGCGGCGGGCCACCGCCGACCTGTTCGCCGGGGTCATCAAGCGGTACTCCTTCGCCGGGCGGGACATCGACCCGGCCGTCGCCCGGTTCGCCGAGCGGATGATCGAGAGCACCCCCATCGACGTGGTCGCCGAGTTCTACCCGGCCTTCACCGACCACGACAAGACCGAGGCGCTGGCCCTCTTCGCCCGGCAGCCGGTGCTCGTGCTGGCCGGGGTGCAGGACCTGGTCACGCCCAGCGAGCACAGCGAGGCCATCGCGGATCTGCTGCCCGACGCCGAGCTGGTGCTGGTGCCGGACGCCGGGCACCTGGTGATGCTGGAGCACCCGGAGGTCGTCACCGACCGGCTCGCCGACCTGCTGACCCGGGCGGGCGCGGTCCCGGCAGGCGCTACCGTGGGTGACCATGGAAAGGCCAGCAATGCCAGCAGCACCGCACAGCGCGGCTGACCCCGTGTCCGTCGAGCTCACCCTCACCGCCGCCGAGCAGACGCGGGAGCTGGGCCGCCGGCTCGCCGGTCTGCTGCGCGCGGGCGACCTCGTGATGCTCAGCGGGGAGCTGGGCGCGGGCAAGACCACGCTGACCCGCGGACTCGGCGAGGGCCTGGGCGTGCGCGGCGCCGTCACCTCCCCGACCTTCGTGATCGCCCGGGTGCACCCGTCGCTCGGCGACGGGCCGCCGCTCGTCCACGTCGACGCGTACCGCCTGGGCGGCGGGCTCGACGAGATGGAGGACCTCGATCTGGACGTCTCGCTGCCGGACTCGGTGATCGTCGTCGAGTGGGGCGAGGGCAAGGTCGAGGAGCTGACCGAGGACCGCCTCCAGATCGCCATCCACCGCTCGACCGGGACGGCTTCCGGGGCCGGGGAGGCGGACGACGAGACGCGTCGGCTGACGGTGACCGGGATCGGCCCGCGCTGGTCGGCCGCGGATCTGAGCGTTCTCACCGCGTAGCGGCCGCCGGGGGCCGGGGGAGCCCTTCGTTCCGTCCTTCGTTCCGACAGGCTGTCGGCAAGCCTTGCGTCGGGGCTCCCGGGCGTGGTCACATGGTAGCCAGCTCGTGGTTAGGTCTACCTAACTACGCCCGCCCCCGGCCCTAGGAGGCGTCCATGCCGGCTGCCGAGAACCCGCCCCGCCCGTATCCGGCCCAGCCGGTCACCGGGGTGAGCATGCGCGACCTGCTGGCCTCCTGCGCCGCGGCCGAGGCCGTCTCGCGTCCGCCGCGTGCCCCGGAGCCCGCCGGGGGGCGCTCGGTCCCCCGCCCGGTGGAGGAGCAGCGGCGCGCGGCGTAGCCCTATCGGATGACGACGATCTTCTGGCCGATCGTCGCGAACATCCACATCGTCCCGCCGTCCGGCCGCGACTCGCGGATGCCGCCCGTCTGCACGGAACCGGACGTGTCCACCTCGGGCGGCGTGCTGTCCACGGCCGCGCTGAAGCCGATCACGACCCCGTTGACACTCGCGAACCGCACGACGTGCTCGACGGGGACGCCGTCCGTCCCGGTGACCGCCTTGGAGCGCGAGGTGACCGCGTAGGTGCCCGGTGCCGGGTCCACGGTGCCCGGGACGACCTTGAAGCTGTTCTCCACCCGGCCGCCCGCGCCGACCAGCCAGACCCGGTCGTCGTCCACCGAGTACACGACCCGCTCGCCCGTGCCGGACCCGGCCGGCAGAGCCGCCGGGTGGCGCCGGTCGCGGGGCGCCTTGCTGGCGCTCGCCGCGGCCGTCGCCGAGGCGCCCGGCCGGCCGGACAGGTCCGGCGGCACGTTCGCCTGTGCCCGGTAGGCGAGGAACCCGACCGTGACGACGGCGGCGGCGGTGAGCCCGGCCACGAATCCCGAGCTGCTCCTTGCCACGGTCGCCCACCTTTGTGTCGGTTGCTGCACCACTCGCCGTCTTGCGACGGTAGCAGCCGCAATGTCCCCCGCCGGGGCGCCCGGCCCGGCACCGGGGCCGTGTCGGCCCTGGGGTGGCGCGGGGGTGGTACGGGCGGCGGTGCGGTCGGTGGGGTGTGTGTCGGTTCGACCAGTGGGAGGTGGGGGCTGCGCCGGTTCTGGGTCGGCCCGCCCGTGGCTTGCTTCACTTCGTGCCCCGGTCTGCCGCCCCCTTGCCGGCTCGGTGTCTCCCCCGTCTCCCCACCGGTCCGCCGCCCGGTCCACGCCCGGGTCCGCCCCCCGTCCGGCCCGCGCCCGGGTCTGCTGCCAGGTCTCCTGCCTGGTCTGCTGCTCTGCTGTCGGGCCTTGTGCGCCGGTCCGGCGTCCGGCCCGCGACGGGACCGTGCCCGGTCTGCCACGGGAACCGGCCCGGTCCCGCCACAGGGCCCGGCACCGCCTCACCGCCCCGCCTCCAGGACCCCCGCACCCTGCCCCCTCCAGGCCCCCGTCCGCCCGCCGCGTCCCCCACCACCCCCCGGCGCCGTAGGCTGTTCGCGTGCTCTTGCTCGCTCTGGATACCGCCACCCCCGCCGTCACCGTCGCCCTGCACGACGGGACGGCCGTCATCGCCTCGTCCGGTCAGGTGGACGCGCGTCGGCACGGAGAGCTGCTGCTTCCGGCCGTCGACCGGGTCCTGACCCAGGCCGGTGTCACGCTGGACGCCGTCACGGGCGTCGTGGTGGGCATCGGCCCCGGCCCCTACACCGGACTGCGCGTCGGCCTGATGACCGCCGACACCTTCGGGCTCGCGCTCGGCGTCCCCGTGCACGGCGTGTGCACGCTCGACGGGCTCGCCTACGCCGCCGACGTCCCCGGCCCCTTCGTGGTGGCCACCGACGCCCGCCGCAAGGAGGTCTACTGGGCGCGCTACGCCGACTCGCGCACCCGGCTGACCGACCCGGCCGTCGACCGGCCCGCCGACATCGCCGAGCAGGTCGCGGGGCTGCCCGCGGTCGGCGCGGGCGCGCTGCTCTACCCGGACACCTTCCCGAAGGTGCACGAGCCCGAGCACGTGTCGGCCGCCGCCCTCGCCTCGCTGGCCGCCGAGAAGCTGGCCGCCGGTGAGGAACTGCCCGCCCCCCGCCCGCTGTACCTGCGCAGGCCGGACGCGCAGGTGCCCAAGAACTACAAGGTGGTCACCCCGAAGTGACCGGAGCGACGACGAACCGGGCCGCCGGGCACCCGCTGCGCGAGATGCGCTGGTGGGACATCGACCCGGTGCTGGAGCTGGAGAAGGAACTCTTCCCCGAGGACGCCTGGTCACGGGGCATGTTCTGGTCCGAGCTGGCGCACTCGCGCGGCCCGGAGGCCACCCGGCGCTATCTGGTGGCCGAGGCGGAGGGCCGCATCGCCGGCTACGCGGGGCTGGTCGCCTCCGGCGGCCAGGGCGACGTGCAGACCATCGCGGTCGCCCGCGCCCTCTGGGGCAGCGGGCTCGGCGCCCGGCTGCTGACCGAGCTGCTGCGGGCCGCGACCGCCTTCGAGTGCACCGAGGTGATGCTGGAGTGCCGCGTGGACAACATCCGCGCGCAGAAGCTCTACGAGCGCTTCGGCTTCGCCCCCATCGGGGTCCGCAGGGGCTACTACCAGCCGGGGAACGTGGACGCCCTGGTGATGCGCCTGTCCGAC
Source organism: Streptomyces sp. PsTaAH-124 (assembly GCF_000373685.1). NCBI lineage: Bacteria > Bacillati > Actinomycetota > Actinomycetes > Kitasatosporales > Streptomycetaceae > Streptomyces > Streptomyces sp. PsTaAH-124. Next base: position 100,540 of record NZ_KB892158.1, read on the forward strand.
CCCTCCGCCTCCGTACAAGGAACCGAGATCCATGGCTGACCTGCGCGACGAGCCTCTCGTCCTCGGTATCGAGACCTCCTGCGACGAGACCGGTGTCGGCGTCGTCCGCGGCACCACCCTGCTGGCGGACGCCGTCGCCTCCAGCGTCGACGAGCACGCCCGCTTCGGCGGTGTCGTGCCCGAGGTCGCCTCCCGCGCCCACCTGGAGGCGATGGTGCCCACCATCGACCGGGCGCTGAAGGAGGCCGGGGTGAGCGCCAGGGACCTGGACGGCATCGCGGTCACCGCGGGGCCGGGGCTGGCCGGTGCGCTGCTGGTGGGCGTGTCGGCGGCGAAGGCGTACGCCTACGCGCTCGGTAAGCCGCTGTACGGCGTCAACCACCTCGCCTCGCACATCTGCGTGGACCAGCTGGAGCACGGCCCGCTGCCCGAGCCGACCATGGCGCTGCTGGTCTCCGGCGGCCACTCCTCGCTGCTGCTGGCCACCGACATCACCTCCGACGTGCGGCCGCTGGGCGCGACGATCGACGACGCGGCGGGCGAGGCGTTCGACAAGGTCGCCCGCGTGCTGAACCTCGGCTTCCCGGGCGGCCCGGTCATCGACCGCTACGCGCGCGAGGGCGACCCCGCGGCCATCGCCTTCCCACGCGGTCTGACCGGTCCGCGCGACGCCGCCTACGACTTCTCCTTCTCCGGTCTGAAGACGGCGGTGGCCCGCTGGATCGAGGCTCGGCGGGCGGCCGGCGAGGAGGTGCCGGTGCGGGACGTGGCGGCGTCCTTCCAGGAGGCGGTCGTGGACGTCCTCACCCGCAAGGCCGTGCGCGCCTGCAAGGACGCGGGCGTGGACCATCTGATGATCGGCGGCGGGGTGGCCGCCAACTCCCGGCTGCGCGCCCTCGCCCAGGAGCGCTGCGAGGCGGCCGGGATCCGGCTGCGCGTGCCCCGCCCCAAGCTGTGCACGGACAACGGCGCGATGGTGGCGGCGCTCGGCGCCGAGATGGTCGCCCGCAACCGCGCGGCCTCCGACTGGGACCTGTCCGCGGACTCCTCGCTGCCGGTGACCGACCCGCATGTGCCGGGCACGTCCCAGCCGCACGGCCACGGCCACGGCCATGGGCACGGCCACAGCCACGACCATGTGCACGAGGTCAGCAAGGAGAACCTGTACTCGTGACCGTCGCGCTGATGTGGGAGGCCCGCGCGGCCGAGGGCCGGGGCGGCGAACTCCTCGACTGGGCGCAGCGGCAGACGCTCCCTCGGGAGCCACTGCGCCGCGAGACGTTCCGCGCCCCGCAGGACCGGGTGCTCGTCATCACCTGGTGGGACGCCGCCGGTCTCGGCGCCGATCTCCCGGAACTGCCCGAGCCCGCACCGGGGTTGGTGGCCAGGGCCGTCCACCGCTGGCGCTTCGAGCAGGTCGACGACGGTCCGCAGTAGGCGAGTTGGCGTACCGCCCCGCGTCTGCGCTATGATCATCACACAGCAAGCGGCCGGAAAACGGCCCGCGAGCAGTGCGTTGGTGGTCCAAGGAAAGACGCCCCGCTTCCTGCGGGGAGATGCAGGTGCAAGGCCGGCCCAGCGCTCGATCAGACCCCGTCCCGGTTCGTCCGGGGCGGGGTCTTGTGCTGTCGCCGCCCGGAGGCAGGGGCGGCGCCGTGTGCCGTACGGGTCCGGCCGGGACACCGCGCCCGGCCGGACCCCGCCGCTCACTCCACCGCCGTCACCCGCGCCTCGCAGCGCAGCCGCCGGTCCGGGCCCGCCTCCCGCACCGGACCCGTCAGGGTCAGCCGGACCGTGTGCCGCACGTCCGCGCTGGAGGCGGCCCACCGCAGCTCCAGCGCGCCCGGTTCGACGATCCGGCGGCCGGTGCGGTCGGTGAAGGCCGCCAGGTCCGCTTGGAAGCCGAACGTGACCCGGCGGGCCTCGCCGGGGGCCAGCTCAAGACGCTGGTAGCCGATCAGGCGGACATCGGGCCGGGTCACCGAGGCCACCGGGTCGTGCAGATAGAGCTGGACCACCTCGGCGCCCGCCCGGCCGCCCGTGTTGCGGACGGTCACCGACAGGTCGTACCCGCCGTCCGTGCCGATCGCCGCCACCTCGTCGCCGTCGCCGCGGTCGCGGTCGCGGTCCGCCGTCCAGGCGAACGTCGTGTACGAGCGGCCGTGCCCGAACGGGTAGAGCGGGGTCGGGTCCAGGCTGCTCACCTCGTCGGCCAGGCCCAGCGGCGGCTGGAGATAGGTCCAGGGCTGGCCGCCGGGACCGCGCGGCACGCTCACCGGGAGGCGGCCGGACGGGTTCACCCGCCCCGACAGCACGCCCGCCACCGCGGGGCCGCCCTCCTCGCCGGGGAAGAACGCCTGCACGACGGTGCCCAGCCGGCCCGCCCAGCGGCCCAGCGCGTAGGGGCGGCCGGTGAGCAGCACCAGGACGACGGGCACCCCCGTGGCGACCAGCGCGTCCAGCAGCTCGCCCTGCGCACCGGGCAGCGCGAGGTCCGCCACGTCGCAGCCCTCGCCCGAGGTGCCGCGCCCGAACAGGCCCGACCGGTCGCCCAGCACGGCCACGCACACCTCGGCCTCCGCCGCGCGGGCCACCGCCGCCGCGAAACCGGCGGTGTCCGGATCCGCGACGCCGCAGCCCTCGGTGAACGTCACCCGGGCGTCCGGCAGTTCGCCGCGCAGCGCCTCCAGCAGGGTGGGGATCGCGATGCCCAGGGGGACCTCGGGGTGCTGGGCGCCGACGTGGGAGGGGAAGGAGTAGCAGCCGAGCATCGCCAGCGCGTCGTCCGCGCGCGGGCCGACGACCGCGATCCGGGCGGCGGGGGAGAGGGGCAGCAGACCGCCGGGGTTGTCGAGGAGCACCACCGACTCCTCGGCCAGGCGGCGGGCCACGGCGCGGTTCTCCGGCGGGTCCAGGTCGACGGGTCCGGCGGGCGGCCCCGGGTCCCAGCCGGCGTCCAGCAGGCCCAGTTCGCACTTCTGGAGCAGCACGCGGCGGGCGGCCCGGTCCACCAGCTCCTCCGGTACGGTGCCCGCGCGCACGGCGGCGGCCAGCTCGTCGCCGTAGCACTTGACGGTCGGCAGCTCGACGTCGATCCCGGCCGCCAGCGCCAGGTGCGCCGACTCCGCGGGTCCGCCGGACACCTTGTGCAGGGTCTGGAGGAAGTCGACGCCGAAGTAGTCGGCGACGACCGTGCCGGTGAACCCCCAGCGCTCGCGCAGCAGTCCGGTGAGCAGGGCGGGGTCGGCGGAGGAGGGGACGCCGTCGGTCTCGGTGTAGGCGGCCATCACCGAGCGGGCGCCGCCCTCGCGCAGCGCCATCTCGAACGGCACCAGCGTGACGTCGGCGAACTCGCGGCCGCCCGCCCGGACCGGGGCGAGGTTGCGGGCGCCCGCGGAGGAGGCGTACCCGGCGAAGTGCTTGAGCGTGGCGACGACGCCCGCCGACTCCAGGCCGCGTACGTAGGCGGTGCCGAGGGTGGCGACCAGGTACGGGTCCTCGCCGATGGTCTCCTCGACCCGGCCCCAGCGCGGGTCGCGGACCACGTCCAGGACGGGCGCGAGGCCCTGGTGGACGCCGAGCGAGCGCAGGTCCCGGCCGATGCGCGCGGCCATCTCCGCCACCAGGGGCGGGTCGAAGGCGGCGCCCCAGGCCAGCGGGACCGGGTAGGCGGTCGCGCCCCAGGCGGTGACGCCGGCCAGGCACTCCTCGTGGGCGACGGCCGGGACGCCGAACCGGCCGGCCCCGGCGATCGCGCGCTGGGCGCGGGCCAGGGCGCGGGCCCCGGCGGCGGGCTCCACCGGCGCGGTGCCGAAGGACCGGGTGAGCTGGCCGAGGCCCCGGGTGATCAGCGCCTCCCAGTCGGGCCCGGCGTCCATGTGCTGCTGGAGCGGGGCGACCCCGGCGCCGTCCGCCGAGGCCCCCACCCACACGCCGTACAGCTGGGCCGTCCTCTCCTCCAGGGTCATCCGGGACAGGAGGTCCTCGACGCGGGCGGCGGCGGGCCGGGCGGGGTCCTGCCAGGGACGGGGACGGGGACGGGGACGGGAACCGGAACGGGGGGTCATGGAACTCCTGGGGGAGGCACCGGCGGCGGACGGGTTCACTTGCCGCCCACCCCCATCAGGCCGCCGACGAGGGCGCGTCGCGCCACCAGGTAGACGGCGAGGACCGGGATGCCGGAGAGGACGACCGAGGCGAGCAGCGCGGGGATGTCCACGCCGAACTCGCTGACGTAGGTGAACAGGCCGAGGGTCAGCACCCGCGGGCCGTCGGACTGGGTGAAGATCAGCGGGAAGAGGAAGCCGTTCCACGCCTGGAGGGAGGCGTAGACGACGACCGTGCCGATGCCGCCCCTGGCCAGCGGGACCACGAGCCGGAACAGCATGCGGGTGGTGGATGCGCCGTCCAGCGCCATCGCCTCGTACAGCTCCTCGGAGATGTCCCGCAGGGTGCCGGTGAGGACCAGCACCGAGACGGGCATGGCGAAGGCGGCGGTCGGCAGGATCACCGCGAGCAGGCTGTCGTAGAGGTTCAGCTTGGCGATCATCAGATAGAGCGGGACGACCACCGCCTGCGCGGGGATGGCCACGCCCAGCAGGAACAGCCGGAAGGACGCGCCCGACCAGAAGGAGCGGGAGCGCACGGCCGCGTAGGACAGCGGGACGCACAGCACGAGGACGATCGCCACGACGGCGGCGGCCACCAGGACGGTGTTGGCCAGGAAGTGGCCGAAGCCGCTGTGCAGGACGGTGTCGTAGTTGCGGAGCGTGGGGTGGGCGGGCGGCCGGAGCGCGTTGTGGCCGAGGGCCTCGTCCTGGCGGGTCAGCGAGGCCGAGATCATCGCGTAGAGCGGGACGAGCACCACGGCCAGCCACAGTACGGAGGCGACGCCCGCGACCGGGTTGGCGCGCCGGATCCGGCGGCGGCGCCCGGCGGCGGGCGGCGGCCCGCCGGGGGTCCGTACGGGGCGCGGGCGGCGCAGCGTGTCGGGTGAGGTCATGTCACATCCCCTCGCGGGTGCTGCGCATGGCGCCGAAACCGGTCAGCCGGACCAGCGCGAGGGAGAGCGCGGTGGCGGCCACGACGAGGAAGGAGGCGAGGGCACCGGCGTAGCCGAAGTCGTAGTTCTTGAAGCCCGCCTCGTACATCAGGTACGGCAGGATCGCGGTGTCGGTGCCCGGACCGCCCTGGGTGAGGATCAGCACGGTCTCGAAGTACGTCAGCGAGCCGACGACCATCAGCACGCCGGACGTGGTCGCCGTGTGGCGCAGCTGCGGCAGGGTGATGGAGCGGAACCGGCGCAGCCGCCCGGCGCCGTCGATGGCCGCCGCCTGGTGCAGGACGTCCGGGATCTGCCGGGCGCCGCCCTGGTAGATCAGGGTGTGGAAGGGGATGAACTGCCAGCCGCCGACGAAGACCAGCGCGAGGAGCGCGCCGGAGGTGGAGCCCAGCGTGTCCCCGTGCACGATGCCGAAGTTCGGGTCGAGCAGGGCGTAGAAGAGCAGCGAGATCGCCGTCGAGGAGAGCAGGAACGGCACGAAGAAGACCGCGGAGAGGATCGCGCGGTTGCGCTGGCGGCCCGCCGCCCACACCCCGAGCAGCAGCGAGACCACGGTCTGGAAGGCCCAGCTGGCGGCGGTCAGCGCGACGGTCACCGTGAGGGACTGGGTCAGGCGCGGGTCGTGCAGCAGCTTGCTCCAGTTGGCCAGGCCCACCGGCTCGGGGTCGCCGAGGCCGTTCCAGCGGGTGAAGGACAGACCGAAGGCCAGCGCCATGGGGACCACGGCGAAGAACGTGAAGAACAGGACGGCGGGCAGCGCCCAGACGGCGTGCGGCCGCCCCGCCCCGCGCCCGCGGCGCGGCGCGCCCGCCTCGGTCCTCGTCCCGGTCCTCACTTCAGTCCCTGGAGCGCGGAGACGAACCGGCTCGGCGAGGACTTGCCCACGAACAGCTTGTCGATCTCCGTGAGCATCGGCGTCTGCACGGCCGGGTCGACGGCCTGGTCCCAGCTCAGCGTGAACGCCGGTGCCTGCTGCACCAGTCGGTACTGGAACGCGGCGAACTCCGGGTTGGGGGCGGCGGCCAGCAGCTTCGCCGCGCCGGACGTGGCGGGGATGCTGCCGTTGGCGACCAGGGCCTTGGCGTAGGTCTCGGAGGCGCAGTCCCGCAGGAAGGCGAGCACGGTGTCCTTGTCGGACGTACGGGCGTTCACGGACCAGTAGTTGGTGGGGTTGCCGACCACGTTGCGGATGTCACCGGCGCCGCCCTCGTACCTCGGGAACGCGCACCAGCCCAGGTCCTTCCGGGCGAAGCCGGGGAACTTGCCGAGTTGGGTGGAGTACTCCCAGGAGCCCATCAGGTGCATCGCGGCCCTGCCCCTGGCGAAGACGGCGGGCGCGCCGCCGTTGGTGTACGCCACCGAGCTGAAGCCGGTGCCGAACGCGCCGTCGTCGATGAGCTGCCTGACGGTCTCGGCGGCCTTGAGGACGGCCGGGTCGCCCCAGCCGGCCGGGTCGCCGTTCTTGACCCGGTCGAAGACCTCGGGGCCGCCGATGCGGTCGACCAGGTACTCCAGCCACATCAGCTCGGGCCAGATGTCGGAGCCGCCGAGCGCGAAGGGGGTGATCCCGGCCTTCTTCAGCCTGGCGTTGTTGTCGAGCAACTGGTCCCAGGTGGTGGGCGGTCGCAACCGGTGCTCGGCGAACAGCGCCTTGTTGTAGAAGAGGATGACCGGCTGCATGCCGCGCATCGGGATGCCGTAGTCGCGTCCGCCGAGCGCGCCCGCGGCCAGCACCGAGGGCAGGAAGCCGTTCCTGAGCACCGGGTCGGCGGCGATGGCGTCGGTGAGGTCGACGAGCTGTCCGGCGTCCTTGTACGCCTTGATGGAGCCGCCGCCCCAGTTGAAGAAGAGGTCGGGGGCGCCCGGCGAGCCCATCGCGGTGCGCAGCTTGGCCGGGTACTCCGAGCCGGGCACCTTCTGGAGCTCGATCCTGCCCTTGGTCCGCCGGGCGGCGGCCGAGGCGTTGAACCGGTCGACCGCCGCGGCCTGGATCTTCGCCTCGTCGTCGCCGTACACCAGCGCCGTGAGGGCGCCGCCCGAGCCGCCCGAACCGCCGGAACCGCAGGCCGTGAGCCCGGCGGCCGAGACCAGGGTGGTGGCGCCGGCGCCGAGCAACCAGCGTCTGCTGTAGGACTCCATGGTGACGGCACCTCTCGAATGTTTCGGTTGAAGCATCGAATGTTCCGGGAACGTAAGGCGCGCACCTGGGTTCGTCAAGGGGTCGCGCAGAGATACGATCCCGGCCATGAAGCCGACCAAGCCCGTGGAAACCCGTACCGCCACCCTCGCCGAGATCGCCCGCGAGGCCGGGGTGTCGGCTCCGACTGTTTCGAAGGTCCTCAACGGGCGTGCCGATGTCGCCGCGGCCACCCGCAGCCGGGTCGAGGAGCTGCTGCGCGCCCACGGCTACCGGCGCAGGCGCGCCGAGGCCACCCGCTCCCCGCTGATCGACGTCGTCTTCCACGAGCTGGAGAGCGCCTGGGCGATGGAGGTCATCCGGGGCGTGGAGAACGTGGCGCGCGACGCGGGCCTGAGCGTGGTGCTCTCCGAGAGCGCGGGTCGGCTCACCCCGGGGCGGACCTGGGCCGACCAGGTCGCCGCCCGCCGCCCGCACGGCGTGGTGCTGGTCCTGTCCGGGCTCGACGGGTCCCAGCGGGCGCTGCTGGCCAGCCGTTCCATCCCGTTCGTGGTGATGGACCCGGCCGGTGACCCGGGCGCCGACGTGCCCTCGATCGGCGCGACCAACTGGCAGGGCGGTCTGGCCGCCACCCGGCATCTGGTCGAGCTGGGCCACACCCGTATCGGCGCGCTCAGCGGTCCGTCCCGGATGATGTGCAGCCGGGCCCGCCTGGACGGCTACCGGGCCGCGCTGGAGACGGCGGGCGTGCCCGTGGACCCCTCGCTGATCCTCACCGGCGACTTCCACCACGAGGCCGGCCACCGCCTCGGCCTGGACCTGCTGCGCCGCGCCGACCGGCCGACCGCCGTCTTCGCGGGCAACGACCTCCAGGCGCTCGGCCTGTACGAGGCGGCGCGCGAACTGGGCCTGCGCGTCCCGGAGGACCTGAGCGTGGTCGGCTTCGACGATCTCCCGGTGGCCCGCTGGGTGGGGCCGCCGCTGACGACCGTACGGCAGCCGCTGACGGAGATGGCGGAGGCGGCGGCGCGGCTGGTGCTGGACCTCGGGCGGGAGGGGGAGGCGGCGGCCACCCGGGTGGAGCTGGCGACCAGCCTGGTGGTGCGCAGCAGCACGGCGGCACCGGCGGGGTGAGCCACGCCCCTCCTCGAAACTTTCGAAGAGGGTGACGAGGGGCGGGTGAGGAGTGGTTGAAGATGAGATTTTCCCGAGAAAGACGTCGTGGTGACGACTTCCTGACATCTCGCTCATAATTCGGACGTACGTTCCTGCCTGTGAGGGGACACACGGCGGGGAACGCGGCGGAGCCCGCTCCGGAGACGGGGCACACGACGGAGGGCACCGGGGGACGCAGGGGGAGGCGGCGCCTGCGGGCCGCCGCGCTGGTGCTGGCCGGGGTCGTGGTGCTGGGCACGGCCACCGCGGGCTGGGCCTACTGGCATCTGAACCAGAACATCACCGGCGTCGACATCGACGGCGCCCTCGGCGACGACCGTCCGGCGCGCCCGGCCGCCGGTCCCGCGGAACCGGCCGCGTCCGGCGCCCCGGCCACCGCGCCGCCCCTGCCGAGCGGCGCCCTCAACCTGCTCGTCCTCGGCTCCGACTCGCGCAGCGGCGCCAACCGGGCGCTGGGCGGCGGCGACAGCGAGGGTGCCCGGTCCGACACCGCGATGGTGGTGCACATCGACGCGGGCCGCAGCTCGGCCACCGTGGTGAGCATCCCGCGCGACACCCTGGTGACCCGGCCGTCCTGCCCGCTGGCCTCGGGCGGGTCCACGTCACCGGCGTACCGGGCGATGTTCAACACCGCCTACGAGGTGGGCGGTCCGGTGTGCGCGGTCAAGACGGTGGAGGCCATGACCGGCGTCCGCATGGACCACTACCTGGAGCTGGACTTCACCGGCTTCGCGAAGCTGGTCGACGCCCTCGGCGGGGTCACCGTCACCACGGACCAGGACATCGACGACGACCAGAGCCATCTGCATCTGAAGGCGGGCACCCACCGGCTCGACGGCACCCGGGCCCTCGCCCTGGCCCGCACCCGGCACGGCATCGGCGACGGCAGCGACCTGGGCCGCATAGGGCTCCAGCAGCAGTTGGTGACCGCGCTGCTGAAGGAGGTCTCCAGCACCGGCCTGCTCACCGACCCGGCCCGCCTCTACCGCGTCGCGGACGCGGTCACCGGCAGCCTCACCACGGACACCGGCCTGGACTCGCTCCCCGAACTGATGCGACTCGGCCAGAGCCTGAAGGACCTGCCCGACGGCAAGGTCCGCACCGTGATGATGCCGGTGGTACAGGCCCCCTCCGACCACAACCGGGTGGTGGCGAAGGAACCGGCGGCCGGCGAACTGTGGGCTGCGCTGCGCTGAGCGAGGGCACCGGGCCCGGCACGGGGCGGCCTGCGCCCGGCGATGAGTGGCGTGGGGGGCTAGCGGTGCGGATCCGGGGCCGATGTCCACGCCGGGCTCCGGCCGGGCAGGGCCGGCCGGGAGCGGCCCGCACCCGGTTCCGAGCCCCGCACCCGGCTCCAAGCCCCCGCGCCCGCCATCGCACGTCCGCGCCCGGCCGCCCCGCGGCGAGCGGCCCGTGCCCGCGTCAGTCCCGCTGGGCTCCCGCCTGCGCCAGCAGCCCGTCCACCACCGCCGCGAGCTGGCCCGCCACGTCGTAGTCCGCGGTGGCCAGGCCCTCCCAGCGCTCGGACAGGGCGGTCAGCCGCGGGTAGCGGTCGGCGTCCTCGGGGGTCAGCAGGGTGGGGAACAGGTCCGGCCGGTCCGGGTCGGCGCCGCGCCGGGCGGCGGCGCGGCGGAAGACCAGGTCGCCGTGGACGACGTACCACAGGGTGCGGTAGGCGAACACTGCCTGTTCCTGCGTCAGGCCGCAGGCCATCGCGGAGTCGATGATCTCCTCGGGCATCCACAGGGCGTTCTTGTCCGTGATGTCCCCGAGGCTCAGCACGTCCACGACCCAGGGCATGCCGCTGAGCAGCGCGTGCATGTGCAGGGCGGTGGCCAGGACGCGGTCGCGCGGCGCGGTGGGGAGTTCGGGGCGCGGCACCGTGGCTGCCAGGCCGGAGATGGTGAGCATCAGCAGTTCCCGCTTGTCGCGCACATGGTGGTACAGCGCCATCGGGGTCGCGCCGACCTCCTTGGCGACCCGGCGCATGGACACCGCCTCGACGCCCTCCTCCTGGAGGATCCGCCGGGCCGCCGCCACGATCTGCCCGGCCTCGATCCGCCGCGGCCGCCCCGCCGCCCGTTTCGCTGTGCGCTCGCGCGCCTGGTTCTCCGCCACCCCCGCATTCTCCCCGCCCGGCCCCGGACCTCGGGGATCGCGCTTTTTTATACGCGTATAGTAACGTCGTCGGCATGGTGAACTCCCAGACGCGCCACACCCCTTCCGCGGCCTCGCCCTGGCTGCTGCCGGTGCTGCTCACCGTGCAGTTCCTGGTCTCCCTCGACATGTCCGTCGTCAATGTCGCGCTGCCCGGCATGGGGCGCGGCCTGCACTTCGACCCCGGCTCGCTGACCTGGGTCGTCAACGCCTACGCCCTGACCTTCGGCGGCCTGCTGATGTTCGGCGGGCGGCTCGCCGACGTGGTGGGGCGGCGCCGGGTGCTCGTGGCCGGCTTCGTCGTCTTCGGCGCGGCGAGCCTGGCCGGCGGGCTCGCCCAGTCGCCCGGCGCGCTGATCGCCGCCCGCGCCGCGCAGGGCGTGGGCGCCGCCGCGCTGGCCCCGGTCGGCCTCGCCCTGCTCACCGTGAGCTGCCCGCCGGGCCCCGCCCGCTCCCGCGCCCTCGGCCTGTGGGGCGCCGCGGGCGCGGTCGGCGGCGCGGTGGGCGTGCTGGCCGGCGGACTGCTCACCGACTGGTTCGGCTGGCGCGCGGTGATGCTGGTCAACGTGCCCTTCGTGGTGGCCGTCCTGGCGGTCACCGGCCGCGCCGTACCCGCCGACACGCCCGCCGCCGCGCGGCCGGGTCCGCGCCCCCGGCTCGACCTCACCGGTGCCCTGCTGGTCACGGCCGGGACCGTGCTGCTCGTCCTCGGCCTGGTCAGGACCGAGACGTACGGCTGGGCGTCCTGGCGCACGGCCGCCGTGCTGGGCGCGGCGGCGGTGCTGCTCGCCGCGTTCGTGGTGACCGAGGCGCGCACGGCCGCCCCGCTGCTGCGCCTCGGGCTGCTCGGCACCGGTCCGGTGCTGGCGGCGAACGTCTTCGGGCTGCTGATGTCGGCGGGCCAGTTCGCCGCCTTCTACTTCACCTCGCTCTACCTCCAGCAGGTCCTCGGCTACGGCCCGACCGCCACCGGCTCCGCCTTCCTGCCGTTCTGCGCGGGCGTGGTCGTGGGTTCGGTGCTGGCGGCCCGCACCATCGGCCGCTACGGGCCCCGGGTGCTGCTGACGGCGGGCGGCCTGCTGGGCGCGGCCGGGCTCGCCTGGTTCGCGGCGGCGGCCGCGGTGGACGGCGGCTTCACGGGCTCGGTGCTCGGCCCGTCGGCCGTGGCCAGCGTGGGCATCGGGCTGTGCTTCGTGCCGCTGGGCACCGCGGCCACCGGGTCCGTCGCCGCCGGGGAGGCGGGCATGGCCTCCGGGCTGCTGAACAGCTCGCGGCAGGTCGGCGGCGCGGTGGGGCTCGCCGTGCTCGGCACGGTCGCCGCGCACGCCTCGGGGGCGGCTCCGGACGCCGCCGGTCTGGTGCACGGCTTCTCGGCGGCGTACTGGACGGCGGCCGGGCTGCTCGCGGCGGGGGCGCTGGCGGCGGCGGTGCTGTACGGGCGCGGCGGCCGGGCCGGGGACGGCGCGGCGCCCGCCGCCGACGCGGCGCCCGCTCAGGCAACCGCTGGCTGATCCGTACCGCAGTAGCGGCACTTGGTGGCGGCCCCGGGCAGATCCTCCGACAGGCACGCCGGGCACGTCTTGGCGGGCCCCGGGTCACCGAAGACCTTGACGCCCCGGCGGGCCTGGACGTGCTTGTACGGGACGACGATCAGGAAGTACACGACTGCCATGAAGATGATGAAGTAGATCAGCGCCGAGATGAACGCGCCGAGGTCCAGATAGGTCGCCTTGTTGCCGGTACGGCCGAGCTGCCAGCCGAGGCCGGGCGAGGAGTTGCCCTGCGCGCGGGCGATGATCGGATTGATCACGAAGTCGGTGAACGCCTTGATCAGCGTGCTGAAGGCCAGCGCCACGATCAGTCCGATGGCCACGACCACGACATCGCCGCGCATCAGGAAGTTCTTGAAACCCCGCAGCATGGTTGGTCCTCGCTTCCCGGCGGACCGCGCGCACCGGCGGCACCCGCCGTGCCGCCCGCCGCGACCAGTCTCCGGGCGCGCGGGCGGCGCCCGCACCCCGGGCGCCGCCGATCGGGGGAGCGGGGCGCCCGCCGGGTGCCGGTGCGTCAGGGGCGGTCCGCCGGGTGGCCGAGAAGCATCGTGGGGGCGCCCGCCACCCGGGTGAGGAAGACGGTCGCCGAGTTCCGGCCGCACGGCCTGGGCAGCGCCTTGCGGCGCAGCTCCTCCGGTTCGACGGCCGAGCCGCGCTTCTTCACGGTCAGCGCGCCCACCTCGCGCTCGCGCAGCAGCGCCTTCAGCTTCTTGACGTTGAAGGGCAGCCGGTCGGTGATCTCGTACGCGGTGGCGTACGGGGTGGGCCGCAGCGCGTCGGAGGTGACGTAGGCGATGGTCTCGTCGATCAGGCCGCCGTCGAGTCCGGCGGCGGCCTCGGCGACCAGGTGGGAGCGGATGACGGCGCCGTCCGGCTCGTACAGGTAGCGGCCCACCGGCCGCACCGGCGGGTCGGGCAGGCCCCGGCCGCGCAGCGTGTGCGGTCCGGGCAGCAGGGTCGCGCGGACCAGGCCCGGCTCGGTGCCGAACCACAGCACCGCCTCCTTGACGTCCCCGCCGTCGGAGATCCACTCGGCCTCGGCCTGCGGCGGCACCGCCTCGTGCGGGATGCCGGGCGCGACCTTCAGCGCGGCGTGCGGGGCCTTCAGCGCCGCCCCCACGGCCCAGGAGAGCGAGGGCGAGTAGCTCTCCGGGTCGAAGATCCGGCCCCGGCCGCCGCGCCGCGCGGGATCGACGAACACGGCGTCGTACGCGGACGTGTCGACCTCCGTCACATCCGCCTCGCGGACCTCGATCAGCCCGGCGAGCCCCAGCGCCTCGGCGTTCGCGCGGGCCACCGCCGCCGTCACCGGGTCCCGGTCCACGGCGAGGACCCGGATCCCGGCGCGGGCCAGGGCGATCGCGTCGCCGCCGATGCCGCAGCACAGGTCGGCGAGCGAGGTCACGCCCAGCTCCGCGAGCCGCGCCGCGCGGTGGGCGGCCACGCTCGCCCGGGTGGACTGCTCGACCCCGTTCGGGGTGAAGAACATCCGGTCCGCGTCCGCCGCGCCGAACTTCGCGGCGGCCCGCTGCCGCAGCCGGGCCTGGCCGAGCGCGGCCGACACCAGGGCGGCGGGGTGGTCGCGGCGCAGCCGGGTGGCGACGGCGAGCTCGTCGGCGGGCGCGGTGCCGCGCACCTCCTCCAGGAGGGCGCGGCCCTCGTCGGTGAGCAGCGCGGCGAAGGAGTTCAGCGGGGCGAGTGGGTCGGTCACCGGTTCATTGTCGGCCAGTCGGTGGACGGTGCGCGGCCGGCCGCGGTGTCGCCGCGGCTCAGGAGCGGCGAGCTGCGAGGATCCGGCGCCATGACCGTAGTAGTACAAAATGACAAAAAGCGTCTCCGGGGTGCCCTGCGGCGCCGGGCGGCCCTGCACGCCGGACTCGGCGCCCTCGCCGTCGCCGCCCTCGTCTCCGGCTGCGCCGGGCAGGACAGCACGGCGGTACGGCCCGCCCCCGGCCAGCAGCGCCTCCAGGCGCCCCCCGCCCGCGCCCTCGGCTCCTACGCCTCCCGGCTCGCGACCTCCGCGGCGGCCCGCACCGCCGCCGCCAAGCGCTGGGGCCTGAGCCAGGCCCCGCTGCTGCCCCCGCCGCCCCCGGCCGTCAAGCCGAAGATCCACGCCCGCGCCGGCTTCGAGGTGGACCACCAGGAGGACTGGGACCTGCCCCCGGTCTTCACCACCGTCCCCACCAAGGACAAGATCCTCTTCCTCACCATCGACGACGGCGCCGAGAAGGACCCCGCCTTCCTGCGCATGATGAGCGAGCTGAAAGTCCCCTACACGGCCTTCCTCAGCAACTACCTCGTCCAGGACGACTACGGCTACTTCCGCAAGGCGCAGGCGCAGGGCAACACCCTCAACAACCACACCCTGCACCACCCGTACCTGCCGGGCCTGTCCTACGACGAGCAGAAGCACGAGATCTGCGACATGCAGGACATCATGCAGAAGCAGTTCGGCAAGCGCCCCCGGATGCTCCGCCCGCCCTACGGCAACTACAACCAGGACACCCTGCGCGCCGCCAAGTCCTGCGGCATCCGCTACGCGCCGATCTGGAACGAGGAGGTCTACGTCGACCACTGGGAGTTCCGCGAGGACGACAAGCGGCTGCGCCCCGGCGACATCGTGCTCACCCACTTCCGCGGGCGCGACGAGTGGGACGGCACCATGGCCGACGACATGCGCCGCTTCCTGAACTACGCGACGGCCGAGGGGTACGCGGTGGCCCGGCTGGAGGACTACCTGTGAGACCGCGGCCCCGGCCGCGGCGCACGGCCGCGGGCCTGCTCGCGGCCGTGCTGCTGCTGGCCGGCTGTGCCTCGTCCGTCGACCCGATCCAGCGCCTGGGCCGCAAGGCCGCGCAGCGGGTCGCCTCGCCGGACGCGGCCTCCGACCGGCAGCCGTACCGCCGCTGGGGCCTCACGGCCCCGCTGCCCGCGCCGCCGCGCCCGCCCGCCCGGCCGACGGCGGCCACCGCCCGCCCCGCCGGGCCGCCGCCGGTGGTCGACCACGTCGACACTCCCGACCGGGTCGTCTTCCTCACCTACGACGACGGCGCCGAGCGCGACGCGCGCTTCGTCGACATGGTCCGGGAACTGCGCCTGCCCGTCAGCATGTTCCTCACCGACAGCATCGCCGGACCCGGCTACGGCCACTTCGCGCGCCTGCGGTCGGCCGGTGCGGCACTGGAGAACCACACCCTGGAGCACCCCGCCCTGCGCGGTCTGCCGCACGCCGGCCAGCGCGCCGAGATCTGCGGCCAGCGGGACAAGCTGCACGCCCGCTTCGGCGTCCGCTCCCGGCTGTTCCGGCCGCCCTACGGCTCCTACGACGCCACCACCCGGCGCGCCGCAGCCGAGTGCGGGGTGTCCGCGATCGTCCTGTGGCGCGCCTCGCTGACGGAGACCGGCCTCCGCTTCACCCACGGCCGGCACGCCCTGTGTCCCGGCGACATCCTGCTGGTCACCTCGGACGACGACGACCTCGACGGGCCGACCCTGCGCGAGCGCACCACCCGCCTGCTGCGCGAGATCCAGCGGGACCGGCTGACGGTGGCGAGGCTCCAGGACTACCTGTGATCCCCTGTGATCCCCTGTGACTGCCTGCGGCTACCTGCGGCCACCTGGGGACGGAGGCCCCTTCCGGGGGGTGTCCCGGACCGACGCGCCACGAGGCAATTGGCACTCCGCTTGACCGAGTGCTAATCGCGGTCATAGTCTCGGCTCTGGCACTCCCCACCGGAGAGTGCCAACAACGCGACGGGCAGGTCCGGCACCCGCGACGACGGATCGACCTGGTCGCCACCTCAGACAGTTAACCCCGTGAGATCTCCGAAGGGGGAGGTCGGATCGTGACGACCGCCAGCTCCAAGGTTGCCATCAAGCCGCTCGAGGACCGCATCGTGGTCCAGCCGCTCGACGCCGAGCAGACCACGGCCTCTGGCCTGGTCATCCCGGACACTGCGAAGGAGAAGCCCCAGGAGGGCGTCGTCCTCGCCGTGGGTCCGGGCCGCTTCGAGGACGGCAACCGTCTTCCGCTCGACGTCAAGGTCGGCGACGTCGTGCTCTACAGCAAGTACGGCGGCACCGAGGTGAAGTACAACAACGAGGAGTACCTCGTTCTCTCGGCTCGCGACGTCCTCGCGATCATCGAGAAGTAAGTCACCTCAGCACTCCTGCTGTGAACTGCGCCCCTGGCCCCCGCGATCGATGAGAAGCCGGGCGCCCGGGGCGCAGTGTGTTCTTCACCCAAGATTTCCGAGAGGGCTCCCGCTGCCATGGCGAAGATCCTGAAGTTCGACGAGGACGCCCGTCGCGCCCTCGAGCGCGGCGTCAACAAGCTTGCCGACACGGTGAAGGTGACGATCGGCCCCAAGGGCCGCAACGTCGTCATCGACAAGAAGTTCGGCGCCCCGACCATCACCAACGACGGTGTCACCATCGCCCGCGAGGTCGAGATCGAGGACCCGTACGAGAACCTCGGCGCCCAGCTGGTGAAGGAGGTGGCGACCAAGACCAACGACATCGCGGGTGACGGCACCACCACCGCCACCGTGCTCGCCCAGGCGCTCGTGCGCGAGGGCCTGAAGAACGTCGCGGCCGGTGCCTCCCCGGCGCTGCTGAAGAAGGGCATCGACGCCGCGGTCAAGGCCGTCTCGGACGACCTGCTCGCCTCGGCCCGCCCGATCGACGAGAAGTCCGACATCGCCGCCGTGGCCGCGCTGTCCGCCCAGGACCAGCAGGTCGGCGAGCTGATCGCCGAGGCGATGGACAAGGTCGGCAAGGACGGTGTCATCACCGTCGAGGAGTCCAACACCTTCGGTCTGGAGCTGGACTTCACCGAGGGCATGGCCTTCGACAAGGGCTACCTGTCCCCGTACTTCGTCACCGACCAGGAGCGTATGGAGGCCGTCCTCGACGACCCGTACATCCTGATCAACCAGGGCAAGATCTCCTCCATCGCGGACCTGCTCCCGCTGCTGGAGAAGATCATCCAGACGAACGCCTCCAAGCCGCTGCTGATCATCGCCGAGGACGTCGAGGGCGAGGCCCTGTCGACCCTGGTGGTCAACAAGATCCGCGGCACCTTCAACGCCGTCGCGGTGAAGGCCCCCGGCTTCGGCGACCGCCGCAAGGCGATGCTCCAGGACATGGCCGTCCTCACCGGCGCCACCGTCATCTCCGAGGAGGTCGGCCTCAAGCTGGACCAGGTCGGTCTTGACGTGCTCGGCTCCGCCCGCCGCATCACCGTCACCAAGGACGACACCACCATCGTCGACGGTGCCGGCAAGAAGGACGAGGTCGAGGGCCGGATCGCGCAGATCAAGGCCGAGATCGAGTCCACCGACTCCGACTGGGACCGCGAGAAGCTCCAGGAGCGCCTCGCGAAGCTGGCCGGCGGCGTGTGCGTGATCAAGGTCGGCGCCGCCACCGAGGTGGAGCTGAAGGAGAAGAAGCACCGTCTGGAGGACGCCATCTCCGCGACCCGCGCCGCGGTCGAGGAGGGCATCGTCTCCGGTGGTGGCTCCGCCCTGGTGCACGCCGTGAAGGTCCTGGAGGGCAACCTCGACAAGACCGGCGACGAGGCCACCGGTGTCTCGGTCGTGCGCCGCGCCGCCGTCGAGCCGCTGCGCTGGATCGCGGAGAACGCCGGCCTGGAGGGCTACGTCATCGTCTCCAAGGTCGCCGAGCTGGAGAAGGGCAGCGGTTACAACGCCGCCACCGGTGAGTACGGCGACCTGGTCAAGGCCGGCGTCATCGACCCGGTCAAGGTCACCCGCTCCGCCCTGGAGAACGCCGCCTCCATCGCCTCCCTCCTGCTGACGACCGAGACCCTGGTCGTCGAGAAGAAGGAAGAGGAAGAGCCGGCCGCCGCGGGCCACGGCCACGGCCACTCCCACTGATCGCTCCGCTGAACCGACGGCGCCCGGTCCCCTGCGGGGGGCTGGGCGCCGTCGTCTCTGTGGCTTGCCGGATCCTCCCCGCCCGCGTGCGGGGGAGGCGAGCTGCCGGATCCGCCGGTCACGGCCCCTCGACGGCCGGGGCGGCCACGACGGCCCACACGCTCTTGCCCGGCGCGCCGGGGCGTGGCGCCACACCCCACTCCTTGGCGAGGGCGGCGACCAGGACCAGCCCCCGCCCGCCGTCCGCCTCAGCCGCCGGGCCCCCGCCCGCGCACGCCTCCCGCACGACGGGCAGCCGCTCGCCCCGGGTGTCGTGCACCTCGATCCTGACCCGGCCCTCGCCGTCCCGCCGGGACAGACGCAACTCGGCGTCCCGGCCCGGCACCCGGCCGTGAGTGACGGCGTTCGCGGCCAGCTCGGCGACGATCAGCTCGACGGTGTCGTGCACCGGTGTGCCGTACGGCCAGCCCCAGGCGTCCATCTGCTGAGAGGCGAGCCGCCGGGCCAGCCGGGCACCACGGGGTGTGGCGGTGAAACGGAGGGCGAAGGTGGTCATGGCCCCTGAGCTTTCCGCCTCCAACACCCCGCTGACCAGCCACGACGCCCCTACAGCCACCCGCTGTGAGGCCGGTCCGGCCCACTGTCGGGGTTGTCGCCCTCGCGGACCGTCGGTGCGGATTCCGGCACGGGGTGCTCCGGAGTGCGGGAACGGGCGTGCTGGGTGAGGAAAGCTCGTGGCGGAAGACCCTCACTCCCTGGAGTCAACTTCTCCTGTTCCCCACCCCGTTGACGTGGGCAAGTCCTACCCTTCGGCTACGCACAGCAGCCGAAGGGGGCGAGCGGATGGACACCGGCGCGGACTCGGGCACGGGCACGGAGGAAGCCGAGGAACCCGGCGGGAACTTCCTGCGCTGCTTCGGCCGCCAGATCAAGCTGCTGCGCGAGACCCGCGCACTCACCCAGGCGCGGCTGGGGGATCTGGTGGGCTACGGCGAGGCCCAGATCGCCGCCGTCGAGCAGGGGCGCCGCATCCCCAAGCCGGACCTGATCGACGCGCTGGACCGGGCGTTGGACGCGGGAGGGGTGCTGGTCGCCATGAAGGGGGAGGTGGCGAAGGCCAGGTATCCGTCGTTCTTCCGCCGGTACGTGCAGCTCGAGGCCGAGGCTGTGGAACTGCACGCCTATATCAACCACGTGGTCAAGGGCCTGTTGCAGACGGAGGAATATGCGCGGGCGGTCTTCCGGATGTGGCGGCCGTTGCTGGATGAGGGGGACATCGAGCAGGGCGTATCCGCGCGTATGGAACGGCAGCAATTGCTGGGCCGGCGGCCCGTCCCTCTTTTGAGCTTCGTCATCGACGAGCATGTGTTGCGGCGGCCCCTGGGAGGACCGGAAGTCTTGCGTGGCCAGCTCGAACAGTTGTTGATCTATGGCCACCAGCGGAACGTCGAGATGCAGGTCATGCCGATGGGCCGGGACGAGCATGCCGGTCTCGCGGGGCCCTTCACATTGATCCACTCGAAGAACCAGCGCAGGATGGCCTACATGGAAGTGCAGGACGTGAGCGCCCTGTACACAGAGGCGAAGAAGGTCAGTCCGCTCGAAGCTACGTACGGAGTTCTCCGGGCACAGGCGCTGACTCCACGCGAGTCGCTGGCCTTCATCGAGAAGCTGTTGGGAGAGCTATGAAGAAGGGCAGCCCGACGCGTGCCGTCGCGAGACTGCGATGGTTCAAGAGCAGCTACAGCGCGGGAAACGGCGGTGACTGTGTCGAGGTCGCGGACGCCGGTGCCGTCGTGCTGGTCCGTGACTCCAAGCGGCCCGAGGAAGCGTTNCTGTCGGTGGGTTCCGGCCAGTGGGCCGCGTTCGTACGGATGNCGGNGCGCGGTTGACGTAGGCAGATGGGGGAGGCCGGTGCGGGCGCCGACTCCACGCCAGCCCCTGGCCTTCATCGAGAAGCTGTTGGGAGAGCTATGAAGGCAAGCAGCCCGGATTCCGCTGCGGGCGAGCTGCGATGGTTCAAGAGCAGCTACAGCGCCGGCGACGGCGGTGACTGTGTCGAGGTCGCGGACGCCGGTGCCGTCGTGCTGGTCCGTGACTCCAAGCGGCCCGAGGAAGCGTTTCTGTCGGTGGGTTCCGGCCAGTGGGCCGCGTTCGTGGGGATGGCGGCGCGCGGTTGACGTAGGCGCAGGGATTCTCGCCGGATGCCCGGTCCCCGTCGAGGGGGCCGGGCATCCGGCGTCGTGCGGCCGTCGCGGCGATCGAATTCCCGTGCGCATTGGTCTGGACCTATGCGTGCGGGCATGGCTAGGCTGCGAACGCATCACGCCATCTCTGCTGAAAACCGACTGCATGTCACCATGCCTTCGCAGATGAGGAGTTGTCCGTGAAAAGACGCATCGCCCTGGCTGCCGCGACCCTCGCCGCAGCGGTCGCCCTCCCCCTCACCGCCACCACCTCCGCCCAGGCCAGCGCCTGGCACTTCCAAGGCGCCTATCCGAGCGCCGCCGCCTGCGACGAGGCAGGCAAGGCGGGCGTGCTCCTGTGGGGGCCGCTGTTCGTGTGCAGCCCCGGCGGACAGGGCTGGTACAACCTCTACGTCCACTGACGCTCCCGGGGCGGCCGGGCACCGGGGGCCGGCCGCCCCGTCCGGGCGTCAGTGCTCCAGTTCGTCCAGCGCGCCCAACTGCTGCATCAGGCCCAGATGGTCGCGCTGCCACCAGAGTTCGGCGAAGGTGCCGTGCGGGCCGCGGCGGAAGACGGTCGTGCCGGTCATGGCGACCCGGCGGCCCGTGGGCGCGATGCCCAGGAACTCGCCGCGGTGGACGGCGTCCCACCGCCAGCGGGCGCAGGCGCGCTCGCCCTGGGTGAGCACGTCCTCGACGGTGAAGACGGCGTCGAAGGCGTCGCGCCACATCCGGCACTCGCGCCGGATCGCGTCCAGACCGATGGTGTCCTGCGGATTGACCGGATCGTGGCTGTGGCAGTCCTCGTCGACCAGGTCGTTGAGCGGGGACAGCTCACCGGCGGCCGTCAGCGTGCCGAAGAACCGGCGCACCGCCGACTCGGAGAACTGCTCGTCCCGTACGACCTCCAGATCGGTGAAGACCGGCAGCTCGTCGCAGAGCGCGACCATGCGGCGGAAGACCTCGTCCGTCTCCGGCAGGTTCGAGGTGCGCATCGCCTCCTCGTACGAGGGGAACTCCACCAGCTCCACCACGTGGGCGCCGTCCGAGCGGTCCCTGCCGACCAGCGCGTGCGTGGCGGACCGCTGTCCGCCGGTCCGCTCGGCCCAGGTGTCCAGCAGCCGGTCCAGCTCGTCCCACCGGCTCGTCCTGCACTCGATGAGCTGTACGAAGGTCATGACGCCGCCGCCTTCCGGCCGCCCGGCCCGGTCGCGCCCGGGGCTTTTACCCACCGGGTTCCCGCCGGGGCGGCGCCGTCACGTCCGCGCGCGGACCGGTCGGGCCGCCGGGACGGCCCGCGTACGGGGCGTCCTCACTGCGGTCCGTATTTGCGGCCCGTCTTCGAGGTCATCCCGCCCAGCAGACCGCGCGGGGTGATCTTGACCAGGCCCATCAGCGCCTTGTAGCGGGGGTCGGGGATCGAGACGGTCCGGCCGCGGGCCAGATCCGCCAGGGCCGCCGCGACCAGCTTGTCCGCGTCCAGCCACATCCAGCCGGGGATGTTGTCCGTGCCCATGCCGGCCCGCTCGTGGAACTCGGTGCGCACGAAGCCGGGGCACAGCACCATCAGCCGTACGCCGCTGCCGGCCAGGTCCCGCGCCGCGCCCTGGGTGAACTGCACGACCCACGCCTTGGACGCCCCGTAGGTGCCGCGCGGCACGAACGCCGCCACCGAGGCCACGTTCACCACGCCGCCCCGGCCGCGCTCGCGCATCGCCGCGGTCGCCGCCGCCGTCAGCCGCAGCACCGCCTCGATGTGTACCTTGAGCATCCTCAGCTCGTCGGCCATCGGCACGTCGAGAAAGCGGCCCTTGTTGCCGAAGCCGGCGTTGTTGACCAGCAGGTCGACCGGGTTCTTCCGGTCGCCCAGCCGGGCCGCGACCGTCTCGATGCCCTCGTCGGTGGCCAGATCGGCGGGCAGCACCTCGGCCTCGATGCCGTGCCGGTCGTGCAGCTCGGTCGCCTGCTCCGTCAGCCGCGCGGTGTCCCGCGCCACCAGAACGAGGTTGTGCCCGTCCGCCGCCAGCCGCCGCGCGAACGCGGCGCCGATGCCCGCGGTCGATCCCGTAATCAGAGCCGTTGTCATGGCGAAAGGTTAGTGGTCCGGGGCGCGCGTCCCCGATCCCCGCACAGGGCCCGCCGATCGGTGGAGGAGCGGTGAGCCCGTACCGGACGGGGACCGTCAGCCCGTCGTGTCCGTCGCGTACTTGTCCGCGTACCGGCGTGCCGAGGCCAGGGTCTCGGGGTGCAGCGCCGCACCGGCCGCAAGCAGCCGCGGCAGCAGGGCGCGCTCGGTGGTGCTCGCCCGGAACTCGAGGGCCACGGTCACGTCGTGGTCCGGGCGGTGCACGATCCGCACCGGGTCGCCGCGCCGGATCTCACCGGGCTCGATCACCCGCAGATAGGCGCCCGGCGCACCCTTCTGCGTGAACCTGCGCACCCAGCCCTTCTCGCCCAGATGGCCCTGGAAGGTCCGGCACGGGATGCGCCCGGAGGTGACCTCCAGCAGCACCGAGGGGCCGTCCGGCGCGCCGATGCGCCAGCGCTCCCCGATCAGCGCGCCCGACACGTCGATGCCCGCGGTCGTCAGGTTCTCGCCGAACGATCCGTCCGGCAGCGCCCGGCCCAGCTCCCGCTCCCAGTCGTCCAGGTCCTCGCGCGCCATCGCGTACACGGCCTGGTCGTCGCCGCCGTGGTGCCGCGTGTCGCACACCGTGTCCCCGGCCAGTCCGCTCCCGCCGACGCCCTTGGGACCGGGCGCGGCCACCCGCACCGCGTGCTCCACCGGACGCTTGTCGATCCCGGTGACCCCGGCCGGCTGATCCGTGTACGGCACGGGCACGGCGCGGCCCAGATTGACGGAGAGAAGCTTCATGCCCCGACGGTATGCGACCCGCGGTCAAAGTGTCGACGCGTTTTTCGACGGTATGCCCAAGGCTGCCTTATGCTCGAAGGGTGATCGAGGCCCGCCATCTGCGCGTCCTGCGCGCCGTCGCCGCCAGCGGATCCTTCTCCGCCGCGGCCCGCGAACTGGGCTGCACCCAGCCCGCCGTCAGCCAGCAGATGAAGGCCCTGGAGGGCTCGGTCGGCACCCCGCTGCTGGTGCGCACCGGCCGCGAGATGCGGCTCACCGAGGCCGGCGAGGCGCTGGTGCGGCACGCCGGGGGCATCCTCGCCGGGCTCACCGCGGCCGAGGAGGAGGTCGCCGCCATCGCCGGGCTGCGCGCGGGCCGGGTCCGCCTGGTCTCCTTCCCCAGCGGCAGCTCCACCCTGGTCCCGACCGCCCTCGCCGCGCTGCGCGCCGCCCACCCCGGCACCCGGGTCTCCCTGGAGGAGGCCGAACCGCCCCGCTCGGTCGAGCTGCTGCGCGCGGGCGACTGCGACGTGGCGCTCGCCTTCCGCTACGAGGGCGCCGCGGGCGCGGAGGAATGGGACGACCTGGTCGTACGGCCGCTGCTGACCGACCGGCTCGTGGGCCTGGTGCCCGAGCGGCACCCGCTGGCCGGCGCGGGATCCGTGGGCATCGCCGAACTCGCCGGGGAGCCGTGGATCGCGGGCTGCCCGCGCTGCCGCGGCCAGCTCGTCGAGGTGTGCGCGGAGGCCGGCTTCGCCCCGCGCATCGACTTCGCCACGGACGACTACCCGGCCGTGGCCGGACTGGTCGGCGCGGGCCTGGGCGTGGCCGTCCTGCCCCAGCTCGCCATCGACTCCGTACGGCCCCGGGGGGCGCGCACGGTGGCGCTGGAACCGGCGGTGCGCCGGGAGATCGTCGCCCTCACCCTGCCCGACCTGGCCCAGGTCCCGGCGGTGGCGGCCACGCTGGACGAACTGGTGCGCGCCGGGGCCGGATGACACCGCGGCCGGCACCCCGGCGGGCGGGCACGTGTGTGCGCGCGTGCCCGTGCCGTCGTCCACAGGTGCAGGAAGAAGATGTAAGAAGAAACGTTCCTTCAGGTGTTCGAAGCGACATCGCCGCTCGATGACGAGGCCGTCACCAGGCGGTTGCGTGCGCGTCCCATCAGCTCTTCGCGCTCATCCTCGGTCAGGCCGCCCCACACTCCGTACGGTTCGCGCACCGCCAGGGCGTGTGCCGCGCACTCCGCGCGGACCGGGCACCTCATGCAGACCTCCTTGGCCGAGTTCTCTCGAGCGCTCCGAGCCGCCCCGCGCTCGCCCTCGGGATGGAAGAAGAGCGAGCTGTCCACTCCGCGGCAGGCAGCCAGCAGCTGCCAGTCCCACAGGTCCGCATTCGGTCCGGGAAGGCGGGAGAAATCTGCCATTGCGTGACCCCTTGTAGCCGTTCGGTGGCGGATACGGTGCCAACGACCGTACATCCCCGGTCTAAGGAGATGAAAATATGACTCATTGCGAATCTAGCGCCAGACACCTAGAAACGGGAAGAAAAGGGGCCGAATGGGGCATCCGTTGTGATGAAAAGTTGAGGGTATGACGTCTGTGTCTGCACTGTGTCCGCTCCCTCACGTAGAGTGCCGAAAACGGCGTACGGCCCCGTAACTCTTTCGAGTGACCGTCGTTGAGAGTGCGGAGGCGGTTGAAAACACAAGTGCTCGGACAGGCGTCCGAGACGGTCGACCGCACAGGTGACGATTTCGTACCAGCCTGGAGGCTCAAGGTGACGCGCATCAGCTGCGGAGGGCGGCCATGACATCCGTCCTCGTCTGCGACGACTCCCCGCTTGCCCGAGAGGCGCTCCGCCGCGCGGTCGCGACCGTGCCCGGCGTCGAGCGCGTGACGACGGCGGCCAACGGCGAGGAAGTCCTCCGCCGCTGGGGTGCCGACCGCTCGGACCTCATTCTGATGGACGTGCGCATGCCCGGACTGGGCGGCGTCGAGACCGTGCGGCGGCTGCTGTCCGCCGACCCCGGCGCGCGCATCATCATGCTCACGGTGGCGGAGGACCTGGACGGCGTGGCGCTCGCCGTGGCCGCCGGTGCCCGCGGCTATCTGCACAAGGACGCCTCCCGCGCGGAACTGCGGGCCACGGTGACCCAGGCCCTCGCCGACCCCACCTGGCGGCTCGCCCCGCGCCGTCTGCGCTCGGCCGAGATGGGCGCCGCGCCCACGCTCACCGCGCGTGAGATCCAGGTGCTGGAGGGCATGAGCCACGGCCGTTCCAACGCGGAGATCGGCCGTGAGCTGTTCCTCTCCGAGGACACCGTCAAGACGCACGCCCGGCGGCTGTTCAAGAAGCTCGGCGCCTCCGACCGCGCGCACGCGGTGGCCCTCGGCTTCCGGTGGGGACTGGTCCGCTAGGGCCTGTCGTCAAGGGCTCGTCCGCCGTCGTCAGCCGCGCGCCGTACGGCCGGGTGGGCCGTCGGGGGCGGGCCGTCGCCGGGGCCGCCGTCCTGCGGGCCGGGGGCCGGACCGGGGCCGGACCGTCCCGCCGGGCCCTCCGGCCGGGGCGGGCGTCCGGGCCGGTCACCGGCGTGCGGGGCGGGCAGCGGCCCCGCGGATCCGTCCGGTACCGGCGGCCCGCCGCCGCCCGCGCGTCCCGGCCGCGGCCGTACGCCGTCGCGTGCGCGGGCGCCCCGCGCCGACGCGTCCGGACGGGCGGGAACGGAGCACGGACGGTGTCGCGCACCGCGCGCCGGGTACCAGTGGCGATACGGCCCGCCGGGCGGTCGGTGCTCGTTTCGCCGCGGATGCCGCATCCTTGAGGTGTGGAGTTCCTCGGGGACGAGTCGGTCGAGCGGAATGGGAGGGCGCAGGGGATGGGTTCCGGCGCACCTGCTCATAACGCTTCGGTGCACAACCACGAAGGCGGTGCCACGGAGCAGACGACGTCAAGGCACCATGGACCGATGCGCGACGACGAGGCGGCAGTTGCCCCAGGGGCGATCGGTGCGCTGGTGCACCGCGCCGTCGACGGCGACGAGCAGGCCACGCACGACCTGCTGGCCCGGGTCCACCCGCTCGCGCTGCGCTACTGCCGTACGCGGCTGTCCCGCCTCCCGGGCGACGCGCGCCACTTCGTCGAGGACCTCGCCCAGGAGGTCTGCGTCGCCGTCCTGCTCGCCCTGCCGCGCTACCGGGACACCGGCCGCCCCTTCGAGGCGTTCGTCTTCGCCATCGCCTCCCACAAGGTCGCCGACCTCCAGCGCGCGGCGATGCGGCACCCCGGCTCGACGGCCGTGCCCTCCGACGAGATGCCCGAGCGCCCGGACGACTCGCTCGGCCCGGAGGAGCGCGCCCTGCTCAGCAGCGACGCCGAGTGGGCCAAGAAGCTGCTGGCCAACCTCCCCGAGAACCAGCGCGAACTGCTGCTCCTGCGCATCGCGGTCGGCCTGACCGCGGAGGAGACCGGACAGATGTTGGGAATGTCACCGGGTGCGGTCCGGGTGGCCCAGCACCGGGCGCTGAGCAGGCTGCGGGCCCTCGCCGAGCAGTGACCGTGCGCTGCCCGTGCTTCGGCCGTGCTGTGACCGGGCTTTCGCGGGCGCCCATGGGTGCCCATGGACTCCTGCTGGACTCCTGCGCGCCCGGCCGGGCGCCGGTCCGGACCCCGGGCCGCTCCCGTAGGAAACCACGAAGCCCGGAACGATCTTTCTTCGTGGAATGAGACGCCTCCGCTTCCCGTTAGCATGGACATCCGCACCGAGCAAGGCCATTTGGGGAAGGTGTCATGACTGCAAACGTCGACGGAGTGCCCGGTAAATTCGCGACACTCGGGCTGACCTACGACGACGTGCTGCTGCTGCCGGGCGCCTCGGAGGTGCTCCCGAACGCGGTCGACACCTCGTCCCGCATCTCCCGCAACGTCCGGGTCAACATCCCGCTGCTCTCGGCGGCGATGGACAAGGTGACCGAGTCCCGCATGGCGATCGCGATGGCCCGGCTGGGCGGCGTCGGCGTGCTGCACCGCAACCTCTCGATCGAGGACCAGGTGAACCAGGTCGACCTGGTCAAGCGGTCCGAGTCCGGCATGGTCACCGACCCGATCACGGTGCACCCGGAGGCGACGCTCGCCGACGCGGACGCCCTGTGCGCCAAGTTCCGTATCAGCGGTGTGCCCGTCACCGACCCGGCGGGCCGGCTGCTCGGCATCGTCACCAACCGCGACATGGCCTTCGAGACCGACCGCGGCCGCCAGGTGCGCGATGTCATGACGCCGA
Organism: Streptomyces sp. PsTaAH-124; assembly: GCF_000373685.1. Classification (NCBI taxonomy): domain Bacteria; kingdom Bacillati; phylum Actinomycetota; class Actinomycetes; order Kitasatosporales; family Streptomycetaceae; genus Streptomyces; species Streptomyces sp. PsTaAH-124. The sequence goes on from NZ_KB892158.1 coordinate 127,841, forward strand.
TGCCGCTGGTCACCGGCAAGGTCGGCATCTCCGGCGTCGACGCCATGCAGCTGCTGCGCAAGCACAAGATCGAGAAGCTGCCGCTGGTCGACGACGAGGGCATCCTCAAGGGCCTGATCACCGTCAAGGACTTCGTCAAGGCGGAGCAGTACCCGAACGCGGCCAAGGACGCCGAGGGCCGGCTGCTCGTCGGCGCGGCGGTGGGCGCCAGCCCCGAGGCCCTGGAGCGCGCCCAGGCGCTCGCCGCGGCGGGCGCCGACTTCCTGGTCGTCGACACCTCGCACGGCCACAACAGCAACGCGCTCAGCTGGATGTCGAAGATCAAGTCGAGCGTGTCCATCGACGTGATCGGCGGCAACGTCGCCACCCGCGACGGCGCCCAGGCGCTGATCGACGCCGGTGTCGACGGCATCAAGGTCGGCGTGGGCCCCGGCTCCATCTGCACCACGCGCGTGGTCGCCGGTATCGGCGTCCCGCAGGTCACCGCGATCTACGAGGCGTCCCTCGCCGCCCGCCCGGCGGGCATCCCGCTGATCGGCGACGGCGGCCTCCAGTACTCCGGCGACATCGGCAAGGCGCTCGCCGCCGGCGCCGACACGGTCATGCTGGGCAGCCTCCTCGCGGGCTGCGAGGAGTCGCCCGGCGAGCTGCTGTTCATCAACGGCAAGCAGTTCAAGTCCTACCGCGGCATGGGCTCGCTCGGCGCCATGCAGTCCCGCGGCCAGGCGCGGTCGTACTCCAAGGACCGCTACTTCCAGGCCGAGGTGGCCTCCGACGACAAGCTCGTGCCCGAGGGCATCGAGGGCCAGGTGCCCTACCGCGGCCCGCTGGCCAACGTGCTGCACCAGCTCGTCGGCGGTCTGCGCCAGACCATGGGCTACGTGGGCGCGGCGGGCATCGGCGAGATGGAGACCAAGGGCCGCTTCGTCCGGATCACCTCGGCGGGGCTGAAGGAGTCCCACCCGCACGACATCCAGATGACGGTCGAGGCGCCGAACTACAGCAGCAAGTAGGAGCAGGGCCCCGACGGGCGGTCCCGGAGGCATCCGGGGCCGCCCTTGTCATGGGCGTCGGCGATACTGGAAGACGCTGCAACGCATCAGGGAAAGGCCACAGACGTGACTGAGATCGAGATCGGGCGCGGCAAGCGCGGCCGCCGGGCGTACGCCTTCGACGACATCGCCGTCGTCCCCAGCCGCCGTACGCGGGACCCGAAGGAGGTCTCGATCGCCTGGCAGATCGACGCCTACCGCTTCGAGCTGCCGTTCCTGGCCGCCCCCATGGACTCCGTCGTCTCCCCGGCCACCGCGATCCGCATCGGTGAGCTGGGCGGCCTGGGCGTGCTCAACCTCGAAGGTCTGTGGACCCGGCACGAGGACCCGCAGCCGCTGCTGGACGAGATCACCGGGCTGCCCGCCGAGGCCGCCACCCGCCGCCTCCAGGAGATCTACGCCGCTCCCATCAAGGAGGAGCTGATCGGGGCGCGCATCAAGGAGGTGCGCGACTCCGGTGTGGTGACCGCCGCGGCGCTCTCCCCGCAGCGCACCGCCCAGTTCTCCAAGGCCGTCGTGGACGCGGGCGTCGACATCTTCGTCATCCGCGGCACCACCGTCTCCGCCGAGCACGTCTCGTCCTCGCACGAGCCGCTGAACCTGAAGCAGTTCATCTACGAGCTGGACGTCCCGGTGATCGTCGGCGGCTGCGCCACGTACACCGCGGCCCTGCACCTGATGCGCACCGGCGCGGCCGGCGTCCTGGTCGGCTTCGGCGGCGGCGCCGCGCACACCACGCGCAACGTGCTCGGCATCCAGGTCCCGATGGCCACCGCGGTCGCCGACGTGGCCGCCGCCCGCCGCGACTACATGGACGAGTCCGGCGGCCGGTACGTGCACGTGATCGCGGACGGCGGTGTCGGCTGGTCCGGCGACCTGCCCAAGGCCATCGCCTGCGGCGCCGACTCGGTGATGATGGGCTCCCCGCTGGCGCGCGCCACCGACGCGCCCGGCCGCGGCCACCACTGGGGCATGGAGGCCGTCAACGAGGAGCTGCCGCGCGGCCAGAAGGTCGACCTCGGCACCGTCGGCACCATCGAGGAGGTCCTCACCGGCCCCTCGCACACCCCCGACGGCTCCATGAACTTCTTCGGCGCCCTGCGCCGTGCCATGGCCACGACCGGCTACAGCGAGCTGAAGGAGTTCCAGCGCGTCGAGGTCACGGTGGCGGACTCCCAGCACAAGCGGTAACCCGCCAGGACCCCGTACCACGGAAGGGGCCCGGTCACTCGTCCGCACGAGTGACCGGGCCCCTTCGTGTGTGCCGCGGAGGTACCGGTGGGGGCGCTTTCGGTAGGCAGGGGGCGCACGGTTGCTTTCGGGCCGAAACCGTCGGGAACGGGCGTGTCGAGCCGGTAATGTCCGTGATCGACGGCCCGGTTGTCCGGGTCGCCCCCTTCCAAGGACATGGTCCGGACCCCGCCCCTCGGGGCCCGGCCCGATTTCCGACGCGCCGTCCACCGGGTCAATGGCGGCATCGTGGAAGGGGGCGTGCCCGTGGGCCGTCATCGCAAGCCCACCCGCTGGGACCACATCCGGCTTCGGCTGGTGCAGTGCCGGAGGAGGTGGATCTTGCGAATCTACGGATGGTGAGCGGCCGCCCCCAAGACAGCTAGGGGCGGACACTCCGTGATCCATCCTGGAGCCTGCCGCAGAGACCACTGCGGCGGGCTCCACCTTTTTTACCCTGTGGTGCGGCCGCCCCCATACAGCCTAGGGGCGGACACTCCGTGATCCATCCTGGAGCCTGCCGCAGTGACCTCTGCGGCGGATTCCGTCTCATACGGTAGCGGCGGGATCCGTCCGCTTCCACCGCTACCGGCCGCCGGGCCCCCGCGCGCCCCCTTTCACAACCGGTGCGCCGCCCCCAGCGGTGCCGCCCCGCGGGTGTCCAGCAGCAGCTGGGCCTTCACCGACAGCCCCTGGAGGTCGTACGTCCGGTGGTGCTGGAGCAGGATCGTCAGGTCGGCGTCGGCAACCGCCTCGTACAGGGCGTCGGCGCGGGGCACGGGACGGTCCTGGACGCTCCAGGAGGGCACGTACGGGTCGTGGTAGCTGACGCAGGCGCCGAGGCCGGTCAGCCGGACGGCGATCTCCTCGGCGGGGGTGCCCTGGAGGTCGGCGAGGTCCGGCTTGTAGGTGACGCCGAGGAGGAGGACGCGGGCGCCGCGCGCCGACTTGCCGTGCTCGTTCAGGAGGGCGGCGGCGCGCTGGACGACGTAGCGGGGCATACGGCTGTTGACCTGCCGGGCGAGTTCGACCATGCGCAGACCGCGGCCGGCCGGGCCGGACATGTCCTGGGGGAGGCCGGGGCCGCCGACGCCGGGCCCGGGGCGGAACGCCTGGAAGCCGAACGGCTTGGTCTCGGCGCAGCGCACCACGTCCCACAGGTCGACCCCGAGGTCGTGGCAGAGCACGGCCATCTCGTTGACCAGGGCGATGTTGACGTGCCGGTAGTTGGTCTCCAGGAGGTGGACGGTCTCCGCCTCCCGCAGCCCGCGCGCGCGGACCACCTTGTCGGTGAGACGGCCGTAGAAGGCGGCGGCGGACTCGGTGCAGGCCGGGGTGAGGCCGCCGATCACCTTGGGGGTGTTGGCCGGGGTGAGGTCGCGGTTGCCCGGGTCGACGCGGCTGGGGGAGTAGGCGAGGTGGAAGTCGCGGCCGGCGGCGAGTCCGGAGCCCTCCTCCAGGAGCGGGCGCAGGAACGCGTCGGTGGTGCCGGGGTGCACGGGTGACTCCAGGATCACCGTGGTGTGCGGGCGCAGCTGCCCGGCCAGTGCGCGGGCGGCGCTCTCCACCTGGCCCAGGTCGAACCCGCCGTCGGCGCCGCGCGGCGTGGGGGCGCAGATCACGGCGGTGCGGACGCGCCCCAGCTCGGCCGGGTTGGTGGCCGGCCGGAAGCCCCCCGAGAGCATCCGGCGCAGTTCGGCGGCGCTGAGCGGGCCGGGTTCCTCCCCGATGCGGTACCCGAGCGTGGGGACACCGGCGGCGACGGCGGCCTGGGCCAGGGGCAGGCCGAGAGGACCGAGTCCGATGACGGCGAGATCTGCGGGCATGGCGTGGGCCGTCCTTCCCAATAACCGAGGTGGGGCAGGCACGCAAGTCCTGTGGACAGGACGAGCGAGAGCAATGTCAGACTAGGAGTAAATATGACCGTTTTGCGGGATTGACCAGCGTGTTTCTCGGTGAACCGGTGGGAGTTGTCCACAGGCCGGGGGCGACTGGTGGCTGAAGCCGGGCATCCCGGTCAGAATTTGGGCAGGGGGAACACGGAGGGGACGCGCGGGGTACAGGGGACGTGTGGGACGGGGCTTCGCCCGACGGGTGCGGCCGGCTCGACCGAGAGCGGGAGGCAGCAGTGAGGACAGCGACACTGGGGCCGGCGCAGCGCGCCGAGTCACTGGCGGCAATGGCCGAGCGTGAGCTGGACATTCTGGTCGTGGGTGGCGGCGTGGTGGGAGCGGGCACGGCCCTGGACGCGGTCACGCGCGGCCTGTCCACCGGCATCGTCGAGGCGCGCGACTGGGCGTCGGGCACCTCCAGCCGGTCCAGCAAGCTCATACACGGCGGACTGCGCTATCTGGAGATGCTCGACTTCGCCCTGGTGCGCGAGGCGCTGAAGGAGCGCGGGCTGCTGCTGGAGCGGCTGGCCCCGCACCTGGTCAAGCCCGTGCCGTTCCTGTACCCGCTCCAGCACAAGGGCTGGGAGCGGCTGTACGCGGGCTCGGGCGTCGCCCTCTACGACGGCATGTCGATGGCCCGCGGGCACGGCCGGGGACTGCCCGTGCACCGCCACCTGAGCCGCCGTCACGCCCTGCGGGTGGCGCCTTGCCTGAAGAAGGACGCCCTGGTCGGCGCCCTCCAGTACTACGACGCCCAGATGGACGACGCCCGCTTCGTGGCGACCCTGGTGCGCACCGCCGTGTCCTACGGCGCGCCGGCGGCCAACCGGGCGCGCGTGACCGGGTTCCTGCGCGAGGGCGAGCGGGTGGTCGGCGCGCGGGTGCAGGACGTGGAGGGCGGCGGCGAGTACGAGGTCCGCGCCAAGCAGATCGTCAACGCCACCGGGGTGTGGACGGACGACACCCAGGCGATGGTGGGGGAGCGCGGCCAGTTCCACGTCCGCGCCTCCAAGGGCATCCACCTCGTCGTGCCCAAGGACCGCATCAACTCCACCAGCGGGCTGATCCTGCGCACCGAGAAGTCCGTCCTGTTCGTCATCCCCTGGGGACGGCACTGGATCATCGGCACCACGGACACCGACTGGGACCTGGACAAGGCGCATCCGGCCGCCTCCAGCGCCGACATCGACTATCTGCTGGAGCACGTCAACTCCGTGCTCGCCGTCCCGCTGGGCCGGGACGACGTGGAGGGCGTCTACGCGGGACTGCGGCCGCTGCTGGCCGGGGAGTCCGACGCCACCAGCAAGCTGTCGCGCGAGCACACCGTGGCCCATCCGGTGCCCGGCCTCGTCGTGGTCGCGGGCGGCAAGTACACCACCTACCGGGTGATGGCCAAGGACGCCGTCGACGAGGCGGTGCACGGCCTGGACATGCGGGTCGCCGACTGCGTCACCGAGGAGACCCCGCTGTTCGGCGCCGAGGGCTACCAGGCGCTGTGGAACGCGCGGGCGCGCATCGCCGCCGACACCGGCATCCACGTGGTGCGCGTCGAGCACCTGCTGAACCGGTTCGGGGCAGCCGCGCAGGAGGTCCTCGACCTGATCGCCGAGGACCCCTCGCTCGGCGCACCGCTCAGGGCCGCCGACGACTATCTGCGGGCCGAGGTCGTCTACGCCGCCTCCCACGAGGGCGCCCGTCATCTGGACGACGTGCTCACCCGGCGCACCCGCATATCCATCGAGACCTTCGACCGGGGCACCCGCAGCGCCCGCGAGGCCGCCGAGCTGATGGCGCCGGTCCTCGGCTGGGACGAGGACCAGATCGTCCGCGAGGTCGAGCACTACGAGAAGCGGGTCGAGGCCGAGCGCGAGTCGCAGCGCCAGCCCGACGACCTGACCGCCGACGCGGCCCGGCTGGGCGCTCCGGACATCGCGCCGCTGTAGCGGCGGGCGGGCCCGGGGCCGGGAGGAGCGGGGAGGAAGCGGGCGAGAAGCGGGCGAGAAGGGGGCACCCGGCCCGGGTTTCGTCACCGGCCGTCATCACGCCGTGCCCCACGGGCTGTTCGGCGGCCGGTCCGCCGCGCCCGGGGTGTCCCCTCGGGGCCCCTGGGCGCCGAGCACTTGTCGCGTGAGGGACAATGGAGCCTCTGTCAGGGCGGGTTGCATGAGGGGACGCATGTCGGAGGCGGAGCGGGCGGGGGCATCCCGTCAGGACACTCGTCAGGACAACAGCGAGCGTCTTCTCGCCGGGCGGTACCGGCTGGGAGACGTGCTCGGCCGGGGCGGCATGGGCACGGTCTGGCGGGCCGAGGACGAGACCCTGGGCCGGACGGTGGCCGTCAAGGAACTGCGGTTCCCGACGACCATCGACGAGGACGAGAAGCGGCGCCTGATCACGCGGACGCTGCGCGAGGCCAAGGCCATCGCGCGGATCCGCAACACCAGCGCCGTGACGGTCTTCGACGTGGTCGACGAGGACGACCGGCCCTGGATCGTGATGGAACTGGTCGAGGGCAAGTCCCTGGCCGAGGTCATCCGCGAGGACGGCCTGCTGGAGCCGAGGCGGGCCGCCGAGGTCGGCCTCGCCGTCCTGGACGTGCTGCGCTCCGCGCACCGCCAGGGCATCCTGCACCGCGACGTGAAGCCGTCCAACGTGCTCATCGCCGAGGACGGCCGGGTCGTGCTCACCGACTTCGGCATCGCCCAGGTCGAGGGCGACCCGTCCATCACCTCCACCGGCATGCTCGTCGGCGCGCCCTCGTACATCTCTCCGGAGCGGGCCCGCGGCCACAAGCCCGGCCCGGCGGCCGACCTGTGGTCGCTCGGCGGCCTGCTGTACGCGGCGGTGGAGGGTTCGCCGCCCTACGACAAGGGTTCGGCGATCGCCACGCTGACCGCGGTGATGACCGAACCGCTGGAGGAGCCCAAGCACGCCGGGCCGCTGCGGGACGTCATCTTCGGCCTCCTCAACAAGGACCCGGCCGAGCGTCTCGACGACGTGGCCGCCCGCGCGATGCTCAACGCCGTCGTCCACGCGCCCGAGCGCGGGACGGTGGAGCCGGAGCCGCTGGAGGCCACCAAGCTGGTGCCGCTGCCCGCGCAGCCGGACCGGCGCGGGGGCAGGGACGGCGGCAAGAAGAACGGCGGGAAGAAGGGCGGCGCCGTGTCCGGCACCGGCTCCGCTTCCGGCCCCGCGGCCGGTTCCGGTTCCGGCGCGGGCGGCAAGCGGGGCGAGGAGGCGGCCGACCGGCTGCGCGGCGCCCTGCGTTCGGTGCGCAAGGCGGCGGTGGCGGCCGGGTCGGCGACCACGGCGGCCGCGTCCCGCACCAAGCCGCCGACAGGCACGGCGGGTACGGCGGGCGCGCCCGCCGCGGGCGCCGGTCCGGCCGCTCCCGGCGCCGCCGGAACTCCGTCCGCCGGGTCCTCGTCCGCGGGGACCGGTGCCGCCGGGGGCGCGCGGCCCGGCGCGAGCCGACCCGGTGCGGCGGGTGCGGCGGGTGCTTCCGGCGGGACGGGCGGTGCGGGTGGCACCGGTGCCTCCTCCGGGTCCGGGGCCGCCGCCCCGGGCACCGCGCAGGCCGGGCGTGCCGGGACGGGGTGGCCCGTGGTGCCGCCGCCGGACCTGGACCTGCCGCCGCGTCAGGTGCCGAGGGCGCCGCTCACCGACGTGGTGCCGAAGCGCACGCTGGTGATCATCGCGGTGGTCGTCGTGCTCGCGGTGATCGGCACCGTCCTGACCATCGCCTTCAGCGGCGACGGCAAGAAGTCCGAGGACGACCGCGGCGGCGCCGCGGCGGCCACCGCGGGGGCGGCCGGGAGCGCCACGGCCGACCACGGCGGGAGCGGCACGAACGGCAAGCAGACCGACTCCGCGACGGGGCAGGGCGGTTCGCCCGCCGCGAGCAGCGGCAGCGGTGACAGTGGCAAGGGCGCGGCGGGCGGCTCCGGCGGTGGCAAGGGTTCCGGATCGGGCTCCGGACACGGTTCCGGTGACGACGGCGCCGTCTCGACGTACCAGGGACAGGGCTTCTCCATCGGGCTGCCCGAGGGCTGGAAGTACAGGACCACCGGTTCCTCCGGCGCCCGCTTCACCGGCCCGGACGGGCAGAAGCTGCTGGTCGCCTGGACGTCGACGCCCAAGGACGACCCCGTGGCCGACTGGAAGAGCCAGGAGGCCTACATGGTGCGCTCCGGCTACCACAAGGTCCGCATCGAGAAGGTGGACTACCGGAAGTGGAACGCCGCCGACTGGGAGTTCACCTACACCGAGGGCGGCACCGGGTACCGGGCGGTGGACCGCGGGTTCGTGGTCGACGACAAGCACGGGTACGCGCTCATGTACACGGCCGAGGCCGACGACTGGGACGGTGACCTGCGCCGGGACACCTGGCAGACCCTGACGAAGACGTTCGAACCCAAGTGAGATCCGGCTTCCCCTCTTGCGGGTTGCCTCCGGCACGTATCGTGAGTGGTTGCGGACCGTGATCACCGGGAACGGGACGCGTGGCGAACGCATCTGACTGGACGTGCGGCCGGGGGAGGCAACGTGGACGACTACGCGGGCCGGGTGCTCGCCGACCGCTACCGCCTGCCGCTGCCTCCGTCCGACGCGTACGAACTCACCGAGACCCGGGCCTTCGACACCTACAGCGGGCAGGAAGTGCTGCTGCGACAGGTGCCGTTGCCCGAGGTCGTCGAGGCAGAGGTGCTCGACGCGGACGGGCTGCCCGAGGGGTTCACGGCGCGCGACGGCGTGTTCCGGGGACCCGGGGCGCTCGGCGGGCGTCCGGGACGTACGGTGCCCCCGGCGCGCGCTTCCCGCGCGGAGTCCGGGGCCACGCGGCGGCCGGCCGATCCGGCGGTGCGACGGGCGATCGAGGCCGCGCAGGCCGCCGCGCGGATCCCCGACCATCCGCGGCTGGACCAGGTCTTCGACGTGTTCGCGGAGGGCGGTTCGCTGTGGATCGCCAGTGAACTGGTCGCCGCCCGGCCGCTGTCGGCGCTGCTGGCCGACCGGCCGCTGACGCCCTACCGCGCGGCCGAGGTCGCCTCCGATCTCCTCATGGCGCTGCGGGTCCTGCACGGCCACGGCTGGGTGCACCGCAACATCACCGCGCGCACCGTCCTGGTCTGCGACGACGGCCGGGTGATGCTGACCGGCCTCGCGGTCGGCGCCGCCGAGGAGGCGCTGTGCGGCTACGACCCGGTGCCCGCGCCGGACGGCGAGGGCGACGGGGCCCAGGAGGACGGCGGATTCGGCGGGTACGCGGGATTCGGCACGGGCGGCGGGGAGTCCGGCACGGGGGGCGGGGCCGACGCACCCGCCGGGCCCGGCGGCATCCGTGACGCGCGGGACGAACGCGGCTACGGCGGCCCTGTGGGCGAGGCCGCTTCCGGTGTTGCTCCCGGTGCCGCCTCCGACACCGCTCCCGGTACCGGCATTGGCGTCGACCCCGAAGCCGCCCGGCGGGCCGCGATCGAGGCGCGGGCGGCCGGTGCGCTGCCGCTGCCCGGTGGCGGACCGGACAGCGGCGGAGCCGCGGGCGAGCTGGTGCGGTCCACGCCGCCGAGCGGCGACGACATCCGGGCGGCGCGCGCCGGGGCGATCGCCGCGTACCGCGCGGGCGCGCGGGCGGCGGCCCGGGTGCAGGAGGCGCAGCAGGGTGCGCGCGCCGCCCTGCCCGGCGCCCGACCGCCCGCCGAGGGCGAGAACCGCGCCGCGCCGCCCGGCCAGATCGCCGACCCCTACGGAGTACGCGCCACGCCGCGCCCGGGGGCCGCCGGTGCCGACGACACGCCGCCCGCGGGGGGCGTCCCGCGCCCCGGGAGCACAGGGAGCACAGGGAGCACCGGGGACGCCGAGGGTTTCGCGGGTCCGGAATACGCAAGGGACGCAGCGGACGCAGGGGACCTGGGGGACGTGGGAGACGGCGGCGCGCAGGGGCGCCCGGCCCTCCCACCGCCGGGCGCCCCGGACCCCTGGTGGAGCACCTCCGCCGCCCCGCCCGCCCCCGGCGCGCCCGGCTCGGCCCCGTACGCCCTCGGTCCGGGCGGTCCGGAGCCGCACGCCCTCGGCCGGGGCGCACCGGGCCCGTCCGGCCGCGGTCCGTCCGGCGTACCGCCCGAGGACGGCCCCGCCGTCGAGGACGGACGCACCGGCGCTCCGTACCCGGGTGGCCGGACAGCGGACGCTCCGGTGAGCGGCGACCGTGACCGTGACCGGCACCGCGACCCGTACGGCGGGCCGGGCCCCTCCGGCGGTGCGTACTTCGGTGCCCGGCCCGTCGCCGGAGTCCCGGCCGCCCGCGACCCGTACCCCGGCGACCGCCCGGCCCCTGGCCGCCCCGCCCCCGACCGACCGGCCCCCGACCGCTCGTCCCCCGACCGACCGGCCCCCGCCGGGACCGGGCCGGGGAGCGCGCTGGCCGCCGAGCGGGCGCGGCAGGCGCGGATGACCGTGGTGGGGCCGGTGACCGAGCGCTGGGCGCCCGAACAGGCCGGGCCCGTGCACGCGAACTGGCAGCTGGCCGCGCCGATCGGGCCCGCCACCGACCTGTGGGCGCTGGGCGCGCTGCTCTTCCGTGCCGTGCAGGGGCACGCCCCCTACCCGGAGGAGTCGACCGCCGAACTGGTGCAACTGGTGTGCGCGGAGCCGCCCGCCTTCGCCGAGGAGTGCGGCGCGCTGCGCCCGGTCGTCGAGTCGCTGCTGCGTCAGGACCCCACCGAGCGGCTGGACTTCGAGGAGCTGGGCGGCTGGCTGCGTTCGCTGGTGCGGTCCGCGCCCGAGCCGGAGGCCGGGGCGCATGTCGTGGCCGCGCCGCCCGCCGACCCGAGGCGGCTGCCGATCGTGCGGCGCCGCGGCGAACTGGTGCGCAGGCGCCGCGCCGGGCTGCCCGCCCACCACGGGCGGCACAAGCGGGGCGGCCGGGAGGGCCGTTCGCCGCGCAGCCTGGGACGGATCCTGCTGTTGCTGGTGCTGCTCCTGCTGGCCGGGGCGGTCGCGTTCGCCATGCTGTTCCTGCCGAAGTCCGGCCGGGACACCGGCGGCGGGCGGCCGGACACCGGCCGGACGGGCGGGGCGAGCGAGGCCCCCGTACCCCCGGACGGCTCGCGCGCGAGCGGCACCCCCGGCGGCGGGCGGAGCACGGCGGACGGCGGCGGCAGCCCCTCGCAGTCCTCCGGCTCGACCGAGACGCAGACCACCGGCGCGGGCGTGCCCGGCGGCTTCACGGTGCGCAAGGACGCCGCCGGGTTCCGGATAGCCGTCGCGAGCGGCTGGAACCGCACCCCGGGCAACGACCGGGGCCAGGTGGTCTACTCGCGGGGCGACTTCGAGCTGATCGTGGTGCCCGGACGGGACACCGCGAAGCGGTACGGCGGCGATCCGATGGCCTACCAGCGCGAGGACGAGTACGAGCTGCGGGACTACCGCGACTCCAGCTGGGCCACCTCCTCCGGGCTGCGGACCACCCAGGTCGGCGGGCGGACCATGGCCGAGGGGCAGTTCACCTGGAGCGCGGGCGGACGGCAGCTCTTCGTGCGCAACCTCGCCCTGCTCCTGGACGGCCGCTACCACGTGGTGCAGGTGCGCGGCCCGGAGTCCCAGCGGGATCAGGTGGACAAGCTGTACGAACAGGCCACGGCGACCTACCAGTACACCGGCTGAGGCGCTGCCAGTACACCGGCTGAGGCGCCGCCGCCCCCGCGCTCCCGCACCTGGTGGGAAGCGACAACTGTCACAGTGCGGTTTCTGGGCACCCCCACCGGTTCCCTGCCGGAGGGGCGGTCCCTAGTCTGGGCCTGTCAAGAACATTGCGGGGAAACGTGAATCAGATGCAGGGCCAGCTGCTCGCGGGCCGCTACCGGCTCGCCGACGCCATCGGCAGCGGCGGTATGGGCCGGGTCTGGCGCGCGCACGACGAGGTGCTGCACCGGGCCGTGGCGATCAAGGAGTTGACCGCCGCGCTGTACGTCGCGGAGAGCGACCAGGCGGTCCTGCTCGCGCGCACCCGTGCCGAGGCGCGCGCGGCGGCCCGGATCAACCACTCCGCCGTGGTCACCGTGCACGACGTGCTCGAACACGACGGCCGCCCGTGGATCGTGATGGAGCTGGTCGAGGGCCAGTCGCTGGCGGACGCGGTCAAGGAGCGCGGCCGGGTGGAACCGGCCGAGGCCGCCCGCGTCGGCCTGTGGGTGCTGCGCGCCCTGTGCGCCGCGCACGCGGCCGGTGTCCTGCACCGCGACGTCAAACCCGGCAACGTCCTGCTCTCCCAGGACGGCCGGGTCCTGCTCACCGACTTCGGCATCGCCCAGATCGAGGGCGACACCACCATCACCCGTACCGGAGAGGTCGTCGGCTCGGTCGACTACCTCGCGCCCGAGCGGGTGCGCGGCCATGACCCGGGCCCGTCCTCCGACCTGTGGGCGCTGGGCGCCACGCTGTACACGGCGGTCGAGGGCCTGTCGCCGTTCCGCCGCACCTCGCCGCTGACCACCATGCAGGCCGTCGTCGACGAGGAGCCCCGCGAGACCCGGCACGCCGGTGTGCTCGCGCCCGTCATCACCGCGCTGCTGCGCAAGGACCCGGCGGCCCGGCCGGACGCGGCCACGGCCGAGCGGATGCTCGCGGAGGCCGCCGAGGGGCGCCGCTCCACCCACGCGCAGGCGTACATCCCCACCCAGTACACCGGACAGCCGTCCCCGCACACCGCGGGCACCGGCGGGACGGGCCACCAGGGGCACCAGGGCGACCCGGGCCCGCACGGGACCACCGGCTCGGGCACGCACGGGACCGCGGGGTCCTACGCGGGCACCGGATCGCACGGCACGGGCGCGTACGGCGGCACGGGCGCGCACGGGAGCACGGGCGTGCCGTTCGACGGCACCGGCACCCCGGCCGGAGGCACGTACCCCGGTCACCGGCCCGGCGCGACCGGGAGCTCCACCGTCGTCCCCGGCGCCGTCCCGGTCTCCCACCACCCGGCGACCGCGCAGACCCCCGTCGCGTCCCCGGCGGCGGGCGGCAGCGGCGGCGACGTGCGGGCGCGGTCCAGGGGCCGTCGGCTGCGCAACGCCGCCCTCGTGGTGGTCCTCGCCGCGGTCATCGGCGGCGGCACCGCCGTGGTGCTCCAGGAGTGGGGGCCGGGCAGCCGGACGGAGGCGGAGGGCTCCGGACCGGCGCTGCCATCGTTGTCCACGACGCCACCCTCGCCGACGCCCCGCAAGACCAAGCCCTCGAACGACAGCATCCCGGCAGGCTGGAAGCGGGTCACGGACCCGTACGGCTTCAGCATCGCCCTGCCCGGCGACGACTGGAAGCGGGTGGTGTCCAACGAGGCCCTGCGCCAGGTCGACTACACCCCGGACGGCGGCCAGCACTTCATCCGCGTCGCCGTCACCGAGTCGCCGGAGTTCCCCAGCGGGTACGACCACCAGAAGGACCTGGAGGAGCAGTTGCGGCGGCTGGTGGACTACCGGCGGGTGATGCTGGAGAAGGACACCTTCCGCGACCGTCCGGGCGCGCTGTGGGAGTACTCCTGGACGGCGCTGCCCAAGGACACCTCGTTCCCCGGCCCGCGGCACGCCATCGAGGAGACGTACTTCTCCCGCTCGGGTGTCGAGTACGCGATCTACATGTCCTCGCCCGAGGCGAGCTGGCCGGTCACCCGCAGTCAGTTCAAGTCGGTGCTCCAGAGCTGGCGGCCCGGCACCGACTGACCGCGTCCGGCCGGACACGACGGCCTGATCAGATCCCCTTCTTGGCCGGTCGGCGTCCCGGAAGCCGGGCGTCCGATGCGGCATGATGGGGCGTATGGGGACCGAGGGGGACGACTTCCGTGTGGTAGCGGGACGTTACCGCCTGGAGGCGCGGATCGGGCGCGGCGGCATGGGCGTCGTCTGGCGGGCGACCGATCAGCTGCTGGGACGGCGGGTCGCGGTCAAGGAACTCCCGTTCGACGAGACCCTGTCCGCCGAGGAGGCCCGGCAACTGCGCGACCGTACGCTGCGCGAGGCGCGCGCGGTCGCCCAGCTGCGGCACCCGCACGTCATCGTCGTCCACGACGTCGCGGAGCAGGACGGGCGGCCGTTCATCGTCATGGAACTGATCGAGGGCGGTTCGCTCGCCGACCGGATCGCCGCGGGCGGCCCGGTGGACGCGGCCGAGGCCGCCCGCATCGGCATCGCGCTGCTGGGCGCGCTGGGCACCGCGCACGCGGCGGGTGTCCTGCACCGCGACCTCAAACCGGCGAACGTCCTGGTGGAGTCCGGCACCGACCGGGTCGTCCTCACCGACTTCGGCATCGCCCAGGTGGCGGGCGCCCCCACACTCACCGAGACCGGGGCCTTCGTCGGCTCCCCGGAGTACACCGCGCCCGAGCGGATGTCCGGCGCGGGGACCGGTCCGCAGTCCGACCTGTGGTCGCTGGGCGCGCTGCTGTGCACGGTGCTGAGCGGTGCCTCGCCGTTCCGGCGCGACTCGCTGGGCGGGATCATGCACGCGGTCGTCCTGGACGAGATCCGGCCGCCCGCCGAGGCGGAGCCGATCCTGCCCGTCGTACGCGGGCTGCTGGAGCGCGATCCCGAGCGGCGGCTGACGGCGGACGAGGCCGAGCGGATGCTGCGCGCCTTCCTGGACTCCGGGCGTACGCCGGGGCAGGCCCCGGACACCTCCGCGCCGCACCAGGGCGAAGCGTCCCGGCGGTCCCGGTCCCCTCGTCCGTCGCTGCCCTCATTGCCCTCGCTGTCGCTCAGGGGCTCCAGGGGGACTCGCTCGCCGGGGCCTCCGGCGTCCTCGGCGTCCTCGGCGTCCTCAGGGTTCTCCGGGCCGCCGTCCCCGGCGGGGCCGCCCGCGTTCCCGTCGCCGCTGCCGGCCCCGACCCCGGCCCTGACACCGCCCCCGCAGGCGGAGCCCGCGGGCGGGGCGCCGTCCGGTCCGCCCGCGCGGCTCTCCACCCGGGGTGTGCTGATCGCCGCGCTGCTGGTCGCCGCGGTGGCCGGGGCGGGGGTGTCCGCGGTGACGCTGCTGATGGACGGCGACCGCGACGGCGGCGGTACGCCCGCCAGTTCGGCGCCGGGACACGGGCCGGGTGCCTCGGCGGGCCCGGCGACCGGAACCGCCTCCGCCACCACCTTCCCGACGCCCTCGTCCGGTGCGCACGCCACCCCCTCGCGGACCCGGCCCGCCACGGGCGCCGACGCCCCCTCCGCGCCCTCGGGCTACCACCTGGCGCAGGACCCGGCCGGTTTCACCGTCGCCGTACCGGACGGCTTCGCGCGCTCGCCGCAGGGCGCGCGGATCTTCTATCTGTCGCCGGGTGAGACCTTCCGCCTCGGCATCAAGGCGGCGGCGCCGGAACAGGGCGGCCCGCTCGCGGTGATGCGCCGCGCCGACGCCGGCGGCCCGTCCGCCAACCCCGGCTACCACGACGGCCAGGTCACGGCCACCACGCACGACGGACACCCCGCCGCCCTCTGGGAGTTCACCTGGAGCGGCTTCAGCGCGGCGGAGGGCGCCCGGCACACCTACGACCTGTGCTGGGAGCAGGACGGGCGGATGTACGACGTGTGGCTGTCGGCGCCGGTCGGCAAGGTGCGCGAGGCCAGGGAGTACTTCGACGTCGCCGTGGACACCTTCGTCACCGGACGGGGCAGACGCTAGGTCACGGGTCTGTGACCGCCCCGCGCCCGCGCTGGAGTCCCGGCCGCCCCTCGCGATATGGATGGACCATGAGCGACAACGGGGGAGCCCGGCACGAGCCGTACGCACCGTACGAGCCCCATGAATCCACGAGCAGCTTCGTCCTGCGGCCACCGGATCCGCAGCCGCGGGTGCCGCACCCGCAGAATCCTTACGCCGCCCCGGCTGCCCCA
This sequence comes from Streptomyces sp. PsTaAH-124, assembly GCF_000373685.1. Taxonomy (NCBI): domain Bacteria; kingdom Bacillati; phylum Actinomycetota; class Actinomycetes; order Kitasatosporales; family Streptomycetaceae; genus Streptomyces; species Streptomyces sp. PsTaAH-124. The sequence continues at coordinate 143,885 of NZ_KB892158.1, forward strand.
GCCGTCCCGGTGCCCCCCGCGGTCCCACCGGCCGCCGCCCACGCTCCCGCCCCGCCGCACACCGCCCCCGCCCCGGCTCCGGCCCCCGACCCCGGTACCGGCCGTCTGATCGCCGGCCGCTACCGGCTGCTGGCCAAGCTGGGGCACGGCGGCATGGGCACGGTGTGGCGGGCCAAGGACGAGACCGTGGACCGCGAGGTCGCCGTCAAGGAGCCCCGGGTCCCCGAACACCTGCCCGAGCGGGAACGGGCCAACGCCTTCGAGCGGATGCGCCGCGAGGCGCGCGCCGCCGCCCGGCTCGACCACCCGGCCGTCGTCAACGTGCACGACGTGGCCGTCGTCGACGGGCAGCCGTGGATCGTGATGGAACTGGTCCGGGGCCGCTCGCTCGGCGCCGCCCTCCAGGAGGGCACCCTGGACGCGCGCGAGGCGGCCCGGGTCGGCCTGGAGGTGCTCGGCGCCCTGGAGGCCGCGCACGCCGCGGGCATCCTGCACCGGGACGTCAAGCCGGACAACATCCTGCTCGGCCGGCATGGGCGGACCGTGCTCACCGACTTCGGCATCGCCCAGATCGAGGGCGAGACCAGTCTGACCGACACCGGCGGCTTCGTCGGCTCGCCCGAGTACATCGCGCCGGAGCGCGTGCTGGGGCAGCGGCCCGGCCCGGCCAGCGACCTGTGGTCCCTCGGCGTGGTGCTGTACGCGGCCACCGAGGGCGTCTCGCCGTTCCGCCGCAGCAACACCCCGGCCACCCTCCAGTCGGTCCTGAACGCCGCTCCCGCGCCGCCCGCCGCCGCGCCCGGCCCGCTCGCCGAGGCCGTCACCACTCTGCTCCACAAGGACCCCGCGCAGCGCCCGGACGCCGCCCGGGTCCGCGCCCTGCTGACGGCCGCCGCCGCGCCGCCCGTCCCGGCGCCCACCCAGGAGGTCCGGTACGTCGAGCGTCCCCGGCGCGGGATCCGCCTGGGCCGTACGGCCTGGCTCGGGCTGGGCGCGGCGGTCGTGGTGGGCGCGGTGACCGCCTACCTGGCGATCGCGCGGCCGTTCGCGGGGCCGCTGCCGGACGGCTGGACGGCCCATCAGGAGAAGGACGTCGCGGCGACGCTCGCCGTGCCCGCCGACTACCAGCGCACCCTGCCCGACCGGAAGTCCGACGACGACCACTGGGTGACGTACACGGACTGGAGCGGCAGCGTGTGGGTGACGCTGTCGCTGGCCAGGCAGGCGGAGGACAAGAGCCACGAGATCGCGGGCTCGGCGGCGGCCGAGATGTACCAGGACGACGCCGAGTTCAAGAAGCGCGGCGACTACGGTCTCGACATGCCCGCGGACGCGCGGACCACCCCCGACGACAACGCGACGTTCCACGGGCGCAAGGCCGCCGGGAACACGGTCGTCTACACCACCAATGACTCGCAGCACCCGCGCCCGCGCGAGGTGCGGGTCTTCTACTACCGCACCGGCGGCGGAGACATGTACCGGCTCACCGTGGGCTACCCCGGCAAGGGCGACTTCACCGAGCGGGGCCGGGAGGTGGCCCGGACGGCGATCGCCCAGCTGGACGTCGACGTGCTGTGAGCCGGCGGCCGTCCGCGCACGGCGGGAGCGGGTGTGCGCGGCCGGAGCGAGATGTGCGCGGCGGGAGCCGGGCGTGTGCCGCGGGCGTGAAAAGAGCCCTGATCAGCGGGTTTGTTGCCAGTGATCGCTGGCGGCGTGTGTGCGGTCGGTGAAACCCCGTTACCGACGGGTACACAAACCCGCGGCCACGTCATACCCTGCCGTTCATGACGGACGCGCAGGCCCCGGCACAGACCGGCACGAATCCTTCGGCCCCCGCCCCCGCGGGCGCCCGTACCGCCGCGGACGTGGTGACCCCCGAGCTGGTCGCCCGGCTCACCAAGGGCGTCACCGGGTCGGGCCGGACCGCCAACCACACGCCGTTCACCGGCGAGAAGCGCGCCGACCTGCCCGAGTCCACCCCCGAGGACGTCGCCCTCGCCTTCGAGCGGGCCCGCGCCGCGCAGGACGTCTGGGCGCGCACCCCCGTGCGGCGGCGCGCCGCCGTCCTGCTCCGCTTCCACGACCTGGTGCTCGCCCGGCAGGCCGAGGTGCTGGACCTGATCCAGCTGGAGACCGGCAAGGCCCGCCTGCACGCGCACGAGGAGGTGCAGGCGGTCGCCGTCGCCGCCCGGCACTACGGCCGCCGGGCCGCCGCGTATCTGCGGCCCAAGCGGCACACCGGCGCCATCCCGGTGCTGACCAAGGTCACCGAACTGCGCCACCCGCGCGGCGTCGTCGGCCAGATCGCCCCCTGGAACTACCCGCTGGAGCTGTCCGTCGGGGACGCGCTGCCCGCCTTCGCCGCGGGCAACGCGGTGGTGATGAAGCCGGACACCGAGACCTGCCTGACCGCGCTGTGGGCCCGCGATCTGCTCATCGAGGCCGGACTGCCCGCCGAGGTGTTCCAGGTCGTCATCGGCGAGGGCCCGGTGGTCGGTCCGGCCGTCGTCCGGCACGCCGACTACGTCTCCTTCACCGGCTCCACCCGCACCGGCCGCGAGGTCGCCCAGGGCGCCGCGGCCCGCCTGGTCGGCGTCTCCCTCGAACTCGGCGGCAAGAACGCCATGCTGGTCCTCCGGGACGCCGACATCGAGAAGGCGGCGGCCGGCGCGGTCCGCGCCTGCTTCTCCTCCGCCGGGCAGCTGTGCATCTCCATCGAACGGCTGTACGTCCACGAGGCGGTCGCGGACGCGTTCCTGGAGCGCTTCGTCGCCCGCACCAAGGCGATGCGGCTCGGCACCTCCCTGGCGTACGGCGCCGACATGGGCTCCCTGGTGGGCGAGCGCCAGCTGGAGACCGTCGTCCGGCATGTGGAGGAGGCCGTCTCCAAGGGCGCCACGGTGCTGGCCGGGGGCGTCGCCCGCCCGGACCTCGGCCCGTACTTCTTCGAGCCGACCGTCCTCGCCGGAGTCGAGGCCCCCATGGCGGTGTGCACCGAGGAGACCTTCGGTCCGGTCGTCTCCGTGCACCGCTTCTCCGACGTGGACGAGGCCGTCGAGCACGCCAACTCCACGCCGTACGGCCTGAACTCGTCGGTGTGGACCAAGGACGCCCGGCGCGGCCGGGAGATCGCCGCCCGGCTGCGCACCGGCACCGTCAACATCAACGAGGGGTACGCGCCCGCCTACGGCAGCGCCCAGTCCCCGATGGGCGGCATGAAGGACTCCGGTCTCGGCCGCCGGCACGGCTCCGAGGGCATCCTCAAGTACACCGAGGCGCAGACCGTCGCCCACCAGCGGCTGCTGCCCATGGCCCCGTCGCTCGGCATGGACGACGAGGGGTACGCCGCGTTCATGACCCGCAGCCTGAAGGCGATGAAGGCCCTCCGGCTCCGCTAGGCCCTCCGGAGCCGCCAGGCCCAGGCCCGGCCGTCCCCGACCACACCCGTTCTCGACGAGGAGAGCACGTGTCGCAGGAGAACTCCGTCCCCGAGCAGGACGAAGCGGCGTACGACGTAGCGGCGGTGTACGACGAAACGGCGGCGTACGACGAAACGGCGTACGACTACGACGTCATCGTCGTGGGATCCGGGTTCGGCGGGTCCGTCTCCGCGCTCCGCCTGACCGAGAAGGGCTACCGCGTCGGTGTCCTGGAGGCGGGCCGCCGCTTCACCCGGGGGAGCCTGCCGAAGAACTCCTGGGACCTGAAGAACTACCTGTGGGCCCCGAAGCTCGGCCTGTACGGCATCCAGCGCATCCATCTGCTGGGCAACGTCATGGTGCTGGCCGGTGCCGGGGTCGGCGGCGGCTCCCTCAACTACGCCAACACCCTCTACGTACCGCCGAAGCCCTTCTTCGAGGACCCGCAGTGGCGGGACATCACCGACTGGCAGGAGGAGCTGGCGCCCTACTACGACCAGGCCCGGCGCATGCTGGGCGTCCGGCTGAACCCGACGATGACCCCCTCCGACGTGCATCTGAAGGCGGCGGCGCAGCGCATGGGCGTCGGCGACACCTTCCACATGGCGCCGGTCGGGGTGTTCTTCGGCGACGGCGAGGACGCCGACGGCACCGCGAAGGCCCGGCCCGGACAGCAGGTCGCCGACCCCTACTTCGGCGGCGCCGGACCGGACCGCAATGCCTGCGTCGAGTGCGGCGAGTGCATGACGGGCTGTCGGCACGGCGCGAAGAACACGCTCAACGAGAACTATCTGCACCTCGCCGAGAAGGCGGGCGCGGTGGTCCACCCGATGACGACGGTCGTCTCCGTCACCGACGACTCGCGGGGCGGCTACGCGGTCGCCACGCTCCCGACCGACGACCGGAAGAAGGGCGCGGGCCGCGTCCTCACCGCCCGCCGGGTGGTCCTGGCCGCCGGTACCTACGGCACCCAGACCCTGCTGCACCGCATGAAGGCGGGCCGTCGGCTCCCGTACCTCTCCGAGCGGCTCGGCGAGCTGACCCGCACCAACTCCGAGGCACTGGTGGGCGCGCAGACCGACAACCGGCGCTATCGCGCGGTGACCGGCCAGGCGCGGCCCGACTTCACCCGCGGCGTCGCCATCACCTCGTCCTTCCACCCCGACGAGAACACCCACATCGAGCCGGTCCGCTACGGCAAGGGCTCCAACTCGATGGGTGGCCTGTCCATCCTCCAGGTGCCGTTCGTGGACGGCGGTTCGCGGGTCGCGGCCTGGCTGGCGAACGCCGCCCGCCATCCGCTGCTCGTCCTGCGCTCGCTGTCCAACCGCCGCTGGTCGGAACGTTCCATCATCGGCCTGGTCATGCAGTCCCTGGACAACTCCCTGACGACGTACCTGAAACCGGACGGCGTCGGCAAGGGTCTGCTCACCGCCCGCCAGGGCCACGGCGCGCCCAACCCCAAGCAGATCAAGGCGGCGACGGAGGGCGCCTCCGCGCTCGCCGCCGAGATCAACGGCTTCGCCGGTTCCAACGTGGGCGAGCTGATGGGCACCCCGCTGACCGCGCACTTCCTCGGCGGCTGCCCCATCGGCGACTCGCCCGAGACGGGGGTCATCGACCCGTACCACCGGCTGTACGGCCACCCCGGCATCTCGGTCGTCGACGGCGCCGCGGTCTCCGCGAACCTGGGTGTCAACCCGTCGCTGACCATCACCGCGCAGGCCGAGCGCGCGATGTCGTACTGGCCGAACAACGGCGAGGCCGATCCGCGCCCGGCGCAGGGCGCGGCCTACGAGCGGCTGAAGCCGGTGGAGCCGCGCGAACCGGCGGTCCCGGCCGGTGCGTTCGGCGCGCTGCGGTTGCCGTTCCTGGGCATACCCGCGGTGCCGCCGAAGAAGAAGTAGCACGCCCCGGAAGAAGCGGCAGGCGACGGGAAGGACCCGCGCCCCCCTCCTGGCGCGGGTCCTTCCCGTCCGTGCGGTGCCGGGGGCCTACGCCTGCGCACCGCCCTTGCGGCGGCGCACCGCGAACACCACACCGGCACCGGCCACGACCGCGACCCCGCCGACGAGGCCGAGGACGGGAACCATGGAGCTGGAGCCGGTCTCGGCGAGGGTGCCGGTGGCCGGGATCACCTCGGCGCCGCCCTGCGGACGCTTGCCGCCGGCGGGCTTGTCACCGTTGCCGGGCCGGGCGTCACCGGGGTCGCCGTTGGGGCTGCCGGGCTTCAGGACGGTGAACGCGTAGTAGTCGAACGCGTTGTGCACGCAGTTCTTGTCCTGGTCGACGTAGCCGCCCAGGCCCACGGTGTAGCCGTCGCCCGCGGGGGCCTTCGCGGTGATGTTCACGCGCAGGGAGATGTCGACCGTCTGCTTCGGGCCGAGCGGCGTCTCGCCGAAGTAGATGCCGTTGTCGACCTGGTCCGCGAGGGACTCCCACTTCCCGGTCGCCGGGTTCAGGTACTCCAGCAGGGCGTAGGTGCTCAGCCAGTCCTTCTCGTTCTCGCTCATCGATTCGTTGTCGACGAGGGCGAGCCACTGCACCTGGCCCAGGGGCCGGTCGCTGTGGTTGGACGCGGTGAGCTTGAAGGGGTGCCAGCCGCTGCCCGCGACGATCTTGCCGGGCAGACCGGAGACGGCGATCGTCAGCTGCGAGTCGGCGTCCACGTCGTCGTCGGTGCACGGCGTCGGCTCGGCGGAGGGCTCGGCGGGCTTGCTCGGCGAGGCGGAGGTGGAGGCCGATGCCGATGCCGAGGAGGACGCCGACGACGAGGCGGAGGCGGAGGGCGAGGAGGAGGCGGATCCGGACGGCGACGTCGTGTCGGACGCTCCGGTCGACGGAGTGGTCTCGGTCCCGCCGGAGGACGGGGTGGTCTCGGTCGTGCCGCCGGTCGGGGCGGACTCGGAGGCGGAGGCCGACGCGCTCGACGTGCTCGACGAGGGGGTGCCGGTCGGCTCCTCGGCGGACGCCGTGGGCGCCGACAGCAGGGCCAGCGGGGCTATCGCGGCCGTCGTGGCGGCCAGGGCCAGGGCGCGGCGAAGCTTCATGAAGACCTCGGGAAGTCCGGCGTACCGCGTGTCACGCGGTACGGAGGTTGCGGGAGGCCTCCGCTGTGGGGCGCGGGTGTGGCCGTGGGTTCCGCTGATGTGACCCGGGGCTCCGGTGAATGGTTGCGCCGCTTCTCACCAGATTTTCATGTGAGCTGCGTCATGCGTGGGCGCGGCCGGTTCCGGGCGTCCCCGGAACCGGCCGTCACCCGGGTGACCGGGCTGCTGTCCCCTGCCGTCCGGCCACGTCCCCGGAGCGGGGTCCCACGACGCACGGCACGATCCGTACGTCACACCGCCCCGGAGAGCCACGCGTGGTTTCCTTCGCGTCCGTCCCTGGCTGGCACGGCCACTCCGACCAACGACGCGGGGCCCTTCGCGGTCACGCACCCGCACCGTACGGGTGAGAGCCGCGGACGGACGGGTCAGACCGTGCCGCGGCACAGCTCCAGCAGGGTCATCGCCAGGCTGGTGCCCGGCCTGCCGAGAGCGTCCCGGTAGCGGCCGAGGATCTCCATCTCGCGGGAGAGGTGCACGCGCCGCCCGCCCGAGCCGATCCGGGCCTTCTGGACGACCGCCGACACCGCCATCCGTTCCTGGACCAGGCCCAGGATCCGGTCGTCGAGCGCGTCGATGCGTTCGCGCGCGTCGGTGATGACGCCCGCGGCCTCGGCGGAGCGGGCACCGGTCGGGTCGGTCGTGGTCGCGGTCGAGGCCGAGGGGCGGGCCGGGGGCGCGGCGGTGGTCGCCGGGGTGGGGGTCGCTGCGGTGCGGGCTGCTGCGGTGGTGGTCATCGCGGGGGCTCCTCGCTGGTGGTGGCGGTGCCCCGGAGCGGCAAGGACCGGGTGGAACGCCAGACGCCCCGGGCCTTGTCGGCCCGGGGCGCCTGGGAAGTCGCTCGTCAGTGGCTCAAGCAACACGACCATGGCAGCCGGCGGGCCGGGTGCCATAGGTAAAGACGAAGGTCGTGGAGTGCGTGAGCATGGCGCCAGTATGCCGTGGCGCCGGACGCCGTCCAAGCCGGTTCGCATGCTGAGACATGCGGGGGCGTCCCGTCCGGGGAGCGCGCGGACGGGGCGCCCGCCGGGGCGCCCGCCGGGGCGCCCGCCGGGGCGCCCGCCGGGGCGCCCGCCGGGGCGCCCGCCGGGGCGCCCGCCGGGGCGTTCGTGCGCGCGGGGCGGGTCCCGTCGGCACCTCGGTAGAATCGCAGGTACACCGACCCGCCCGTCCCACCGCCGGAAGGCACCCCGTGTCATCAGCGACTCCCGCTGCCGCCGCCCCCGACACCGTCCTGGTCGTCGACTTCGGTGCGCAGTACGCCCAGCTCATCGCCCGTCGCGTCCGTGAGGCCCGGGTCTACAGCGAGATCGTGCCGAGCACCATGCCGGTGGCGGAGATGCTCGCCAAGAACCCGGCGGCGATCATCCTCTCCGGCGGCCCCTCCTCGGTCTACGAGGAAGGCGCCCCCCGCCTGGACCGCGCGCTCTTCGAGTCCGGCGTCCCCGTCTTCGGCATGTGCTACGGCTTCCAGCTGATGGCGCAGCTCCTCGGCGGCACCGTCGACAACTCCGGCGCGCGCGAGTACGGCCGCACCGGGCTCGCCGTCTCCAAGCCGTCCTCCACCCTCTTCGAGGGCACCCCGGCCGAGCAGGCCGTGTGGATGTCGCACGGCGACGCCTGCTCCGCCGCCCCCGAGGGCTTCACCGTCACGGCCTCCACGGACGTCGTCCCGGTCGCCGCCTTCGAGAACGACGACAAGAAGCTCTACGGCGTCCAGTACCACCCCGAGGTCATGCACTCCACGCACGGCCAGCAGGTGCTGGAGCACTTCCTGTACCGCGGCGCCGGCCTCACCCCCTCCTGGACCACGGGCAATGTGATCGAGGAGCAGGTCGCCGCCATCCGCGGGCAGGTCGGCGACAAGCGCGCCATCTGCGGCCTGTCCGGCGGTGTGGACTCCGCGGTCGCCGCCGCCCTCGTCCAGAAGGCCATCGGCTCCCAGCTGACCTGCGTCTACGTCGACCACGGCCTGATGCGCAAGGGCGAGACCGAGCAGGTCGAGAAGGACTTCGTGGCCGCCACCGGCGTCCAGCTGAAGGTCGTCGACGCCGAGGAGCGCTTCCTCACCGCCCTCAAGGGCGTCTCGGACCCCGAGGAGAAGCGGAAGATCATCGGCCGCGAGTTCATCCGGGTCTTCGAGCAGGCCCAGGCCGAGATCATCGCGGACGCGGGCCCGGCGGTCGAGTTCCTGGTGCAGGGCACCCTCTACCCGGACGTCGTCGAGTCCGGCGGCGGCACCGGCACCGCCAACATCAAGTCGCACCACAATGTCGGCGGCCTGCCCGAGGACCTGGAGTTCCGGCTGATCGAGCCGCTGCGCAAGCTGTTCAAGGACGAGGTCCGCATGGTCGGCCAGGAGCTGGGCCTGCCGGAGGAGATCGTCCAGCGCCAGCCCTTCCCCGGCCCCGGCCTCGGCATCCGCATCGTCGGCGAGGTCACCAAGGAGCGCCTGGACCTGCTGCGCGAGGCCGACGCCATCGCCCGCGAGGAGCTGACCGCGGCCGGTCTCGACCGCGACATCTGGCAGTGCCCGGTGGTCCTGCTCGCGGACGTCCGCAGCGTCGGCGTCCAGGGCGACGGCCGCACCTACGGCCACCCGATCGTGCTGCGCCCGGTCTCCAGCGAGGACGCCATGACCGCCGACTGGTCGCGGCTGCCGTACGAGGTGCTGGGCCGGATCTCCACCCGGATCACCAACGAGGTCCGCGACGTCAACCGCGTCGTCCTCGATGTGACGAGCAAGCCGCCGGGCACCATCGAGTGGGAGTGACGGCCCCCGCCGCGTAGGGGTCAGGTCCGCCGGAGGGTCCGCACCGGCTCTCCGGGCCGGAAGACCTGGACGACCAGATACCGGTCGTCCTCGACGGAGGTCCGCACGACCTCCGTCAGCTCGGTGCGGAAGAGGTGGAACGGCTGCGGCGGTTCCACCTCTTTCTCATACGCCCCCTTCGTCTCCGGGTCCGTCACCTCGAACGCCCGCCCGCCGATCCGCACATCGCCGCCGCCCATCGCGGTGCCGGGACCCGGATTCGCCTGGAGTGCGAACCGCGGGTCCCGCAGCAGATCGCGCGCCTTCAGCGAGTCCGGCATCATGCCGAGCCACAGCTCTCCGTGCAGGAACCGCACCTCCAGTCCGCTGGTCCGGGGCGTACCGTCCGCGCGCAGCGTGACGAGCACGTGGTGCCGGAAGGCGCCGAAGCGCCCCTCGGCCAGTGCGGCAAGGCCGGGTTCCGTCGCGGCGAAAGCCGCCCAGTTCGTCGCCATGCCGGTGAGTGTGGCGCGGAAACCGGACATCTCCCGTCGGGTATGGGACAGGGGCGGCCGGGTGCGCGGCATCTTCACGAACGAGCGCTGCCATTCCCGGCCGCCCCCGGGTACTTTCCGCCCGTACACCGATCACCCGCCGGAGGACCCATGCACGGCCGCGGCCCCACTCCGCCCCCGCCCCTGCCCACCGACAGGCTGCGCTTCGCCATGCCGCCGATGCACGAGTCGGTGGAGGACGAACGCCGGCACCGCAGGGAACGGCTCGCGGGCGCGCTGCGGATCTTCGGCCGGTACGGCTTCGAGGACGGCGTCTCGGGCCACATCACCGCCCGCGACCCCGAGTTCAGCGACTGCTTCTGGGTCAATCCCTTCGGCATGCCCTTCGCGCACGTCACCGTGAGCGATCTCGTGCTCGCCAACCAGGACGGCCAGGTCATCGAGGGCGGCCACCACGTCAACCAGGCCGCCTTCACCGTGCACGCCCAGGTGCACGCGGCCCGGCCGGACGTGGTCGCCGTCGCCCACTGCCACTCCGTGCACGGCCGCGCCCTGGCCGCCCTCGGTGAACTCCTCGACCCGCTCACCCAGGAGAGCTGTGCCTTCTACGAGGACCACGCCCTCTACGACGCCTACACCGGTGTCGTCGTCGACGCGGAGGAGGGCCGCCGGATCGCCGACACCCTCGGCTCCCGCAAGGCGCTGGTGCTGCGCAACCACGGCCTGCTGACGGTCGGCGACTCGGTGGACGCCGCCGCCTGGTGGTTCCTCTCCATGGAACGCTCCGCCCAGGTGCAGCTGGCCGCCCGCGCGGCGGGTCGCCCGGTCCTCATCGACCACCGGGCGGCGGTGTCGACCCGCGAACAGCTCGGCGGGGACCTGGTGGCCTGGATCAACTACCAGCCTCTGTGGCAGCAGGTCAGCCGCGCCGAACCCGACCTGCTGAACTGATCCCCGCGGCGTCAACACGACGCCTCGAACTTCATCCTTCCGGAGCGGACCGGACGGACACGGACCGCGTGCTGTAGGGCACAATTCGCAGTCGGCGTAGGGGTGTTGTCCGCAGCGCGGCTGCGGGTTCCGGGGAAGGCGGGCGTCCGGCGTGGCGGTGCAGGAAGCGAGAGACGGCACGGGGGCGGGAACGCATCCCCACGCGGGCGGCTGCACGTGCGGGGACTGCCCGCACGGGGCACGCGCGGGACACCGGCAGGCGGTGGCCGCCTTCCTGCTCCAGCGCGAGCAGTTCGCCGCCGGGCAGGGACTGCCCGCGGCCGTGGCCCACTCGGTGTCGGCGTCCCGGCAGTGGGTCTCCGAGGAACTGACGCAGTCCGCGGAACTCGTCGCCGCCCGCCGCCGCGCCGAGGGCGGCGCCTGGCTCGGCCGGCTCTGGCGCTGGACCGCGTACACGGTCTGGGCCGCGGTCGTCCTGCTGCTCCTGGTGCAGGCGCTCACCGCGGTCGGCGCGGGCTGGAGCACCGCCCGCACGGCGGGCCTGCTCGCGGCGGTGGCGGTCGCCGTGCTGCTGACGGCCGCCTCGTGGTTCCACCGGGCGCGCGGCGGCGCGCTGGCCCCGGTCATCGGTGAGGACAACAGGCTCTCCACCTCTCGTACGGTCGCCGCGGTCTGGGTGCTGTTCGTGGCGTACGCGGTGCTGGTGCTGGCGGGCCGCCTCGCGGCGGCCTCGGACCACGCCGAACGCGACGCCCTGATCTCCGGCCTCGAACTGGCCCGGGGCGCCGGTGTGGTCACCGTGCTCGCCGTGGTGTGCGGGATCGCTGTGCTGGTGCGGCGGGTGATCGGGCTGCGGGTCCTCGGCCAGCGGCTCCAGAAGGTGCGGGCGGACCGGCCGCGGGCGGCCGACCTGCTGACCGACGACGCGGGCCGCGGCACCTTCGCCGACATCCAGTACGTCGTGATCAGCGCCGTCGCCCTGGCCTTCGCCGCGGTACGGCTGGCCCGGCGGCCGGACCAGCTCCCCGACCTGCCGTGGGGACTCGCGGTGGTGACGCTGGTCTCCGCCGCGACCTACCTGGCGGGCAAGTACGCGGAGGGCGGGCGCCCGGTCATCCTCTCGGTGGTCCGGGCCCGGGAGGCGGGCGACCTGGACGCGCCGATCCGCACCGGCGACGACATCGAGATCCGCGGCGCCGGTTTCGTCCCGCCGGGCGCACAGGGAGCGGACCGGCTGTCGCGGATGGTGGTCCGCATCGGCGCGGTCAACGTCCATGTGCCCCTGGTCCCCGTCACGGGAGGCTTCAGCAGCCCCACGGACACGGTGCTGACCGTGCCGGTCCCGGCCGACGTGGAACCGGGCCGGGTCGAGGTACAGCTCGTCACCGCGGCGGGCGTCGAGACCAACCGGTACGCGATCGACGTCACCGACTGAGGCCCCGGGCCCGGGAGGCGCGGACCGGGGCACCGATGGGGTGAGGCGTCAGGGCCAACCGGGGGGCGAATCCATACGGACGCCGGAAGAACAGCCCGGCCTGGTGGAGCACCTCCTTTCTCGCACACGTATGGTCTGTCGAGGGGTGAACGGCAGTGCGGTGAGGTGAGAGGCGGCTGACAACGATGACTCACGGCCTTCGTACGGACACGCGGACCGCGTATCTCGACCGTCGCGGCACCTGGCGGGAGACCGCCTCGCGCTACGCCCTCCTTCCCCTGCGGGTCTTCCTCGGCGTCACCTTCGTCTACGCCGGTCTGGACAAGCTCACCGACAGCGCCTTCATGAAGGCCGCCGGGCCCGGCTCGCTCGGAGACACCCTGCACGCGGTCCGCGGCTCCTCCGCCGTCCCGGCCCTGGTCGACCTGGCCCTGAAGAGCCCGGCCGGCTTCGGCTACGCCATCGCCTTCGGTGAACTCGCCGTCGGCCTCGGCGTCCTGTTCGGTCTGCTGGGCCGCCTGGCCGCGCTCGGCGGCGCCCTCATCTCCCTCAGCCTGTGGCTCACCGTCAGCTGGGCCACCAGCCCCTACTACTACGGCAACGACCTCGCCTATCTCATGGCCTGGCTCCCGCTCGTCCTCGCCGGCACCCCCGTGCTCTCCCTGGACGCCGTCCTGCCGGGACGACGGCGCCGGAGTCCGGGCCTGGGCAGCTACCGCTAGGGTCTTTCCTTTCGTTTGTACCGCCGGGTTGTTCGTACCGCCGGGTCGTTCGTACCGCCAGGGTCTTTCGTCGGATCAGGCCGGATCCGTCCGGGGCCGCTCCGCCCCGCGCGATCTGCGCCGCCGTCGTACGGTCCCGTCGACCATCCCCACCACGCCCCCCAGGCACAGGCCGCCCACCACGGCCGGGATCGCCACGAACCACGGCGCCCGCCACAGGCCGCCCGCGTCCCCGGCGCAGACGACGGCGGCGCCGAGGACGCTGACACCGGCCACCAGCCTCCCGGGCCGGAACTCATGAAGCAGCACGGCTCACCTCCGCTTGTCCGATGCCGACGTGCAGATCGAGGTCGACCGTCCCGGTGCTCGTGCCGCCCTCCGCCGGATCCAGCGTGATCTGCCGGGACCGGCCCGGGGCCACGTCCACGTCCCGTGAGCCGTCGCCCGGCAGCTGGATGTCGCCGACGCCCACGTCGATCTTCGCCCGCAGGGTCACGTCCTGGGGGACGATCACCCGCAGCCGGCCCACCCCCACCTCGGCCCGCGCGGTCACCTTCTGGCCCTTGCCCAGCCGTATTCGGGACAGGTCGAGCGTGCCGTCGCCGGTGCCCAGGTCGTACCTCGGCCGGACCTCGGTCACGGCGGCGGGCTGCCAGGTCGCGTGCGACCAGTGGGCGCTGACGTTCTCCGGGAGCGTCGTGGCGGTGGCGAGGAGGCCCGCGGTGATGACGGCCAGCAGGATCGAGCCCACCCCGGTCCGGCCGAGGAACGCGCTGACCGCGATGCCCAGGCCGAAGACGCCCAGCGCGCAGGCCAGACCGGTCTGGAGGCTGCCGGGAAGCGAGTGGTCGTACCAGGTCAGGCGCGTGCCGAGGGCACCGGCCGCGACGGCGAGCAGGAAGATCCAGCCGCCGATCGGGCGCGGGCCCTGCGCGCGGGGTGTGTCCGGGGCCGGGGGCCGCGCCTCGCGCCCGGGGCGGCCCCGGCTGATGTTGACGGCCGCCGCGACGTCCCGGTCCCGCGGGTCCTGCGGTCCCCACAGATACCCGGTGCCGCCGACATGGGTGCCGTCCTTGACGATCGGCTCGCGCCACCAGGACGGGTACGACGAAGGGGCCGGGGGTGCCTTGGCCTCCGGCGGCGCGTCGGCGGCGGCCTGGGCCGCCAGCGGGTCCGGGTCGGCCGAGCCCCGGTGCTGCGACCAGTACCCGGCCCCGGCCAGGAGGAGGGAGAGGACGACGGCGAAGGTGAGCACGCTGCCGTTGCGCAGCATGGACAGGAACACCCCGCAGCCGACCAGCGCGAACAGCACGGCGGCCAGCGCATGGCCGTTCACCCGGCCGGTGAGGAGCTTGCGCACCTCGTTCTCTTCCTCGTCGTCGAGGGGGACGAAGAGCCAGGCGAAGCCGTAGAAGATGAGGCCGATACCGCCGGTCGCGGAGAGCACGGCCAGGGTGATCCGGAAGATCACCGGGTCCATGTCGCACCGGCGTCCCAGTCCCGCGCAGACCCCGGCGATCAGCTTGTGGCGCCGGTCCCGCCGGAATCCGAACGGGCCCGGAAGGCTTCCGTCCGCCTCCGCGCCGCCCCCGTCCGTCCGGGCGCCGGGACCGTCGGCAGCGGCCCCGCCGGTGCCGGGACCAGGATCGCCGCCGGTGCCGGGACCGCTGCCGGCCGTCCCCTCTGCTCCTGCCGTCCGCGGCTGCCCCGCCGTCCCCGCTGCCCCCTCTGTCTCCTCTCTCCCTGGTCTCCCTGGCCCGTGCACGCTCGCCTCTCCGGTCCGGCCGGGCCGCTCGTCCGGGCCCGGCTGCCCGCCCGCACCCGCAGCCGGGCCGGGCGCGGCGGCCCCGGGCCCGTCACCCGGGGCCGGGTGCGGGCCGGAGCCGGGTTCCGGACCCGATTCGGCGTGCTGGTGATTCGTCATGCGTCCATGGTGACGGGCGAGCCGCCGCCGCGGCAGTCGGGACGACCCTGGCAGAACCCTGATTCGTCCCTGAGCCCCGCCGGGGGATGCGTTCGACGGGCCACGACCGGCCCGGGGCGCCGCCGCCGCGAAGATCAGGGGAGTCTCGGGGGCCGACCCTGATGCTCCCGCCCGGCCCGCATGTGACCATCGTTGGCATGCCGGAAGCCGCAGCACTGCCCGTCGACGACCCGCGGCCCCCGCGCAAGCTCTACCGCAGCAGCGACGGACGCTGGCTGGGCGGAGTGGCGCGGGGCCTCGCCGGGCACCTCGGGCTGCCCGTGGTGTGGGTGCGGCTCGTCTTCGCCGGGCTGTTCATGGCCGACGGCCTCGGCGCGCTGCTCTACGCGGCCTTCTGGTTCTTCGTGCCGCTCGGCGTCGGCGGCGTCGGCGGGCAGCGGCCGCCGACCTTCGTCACCACGGAGACCTCGCCGGACGGCCGCCGCAGAATCGTCACCCGCAGACCGGACAAGGGCCAGATCGTCGCCCTGCTGCTCATGGTCGTCGTGGCGTCGGTCTTCGTCGGCAGCGTCAACCTCGGCGGCGGCGCCAAGGCCTATCTCCTGCCCGCCGTCCTGGTCGCCGCGGGCGTCGCCCTCGTCTGGCGCCAGGCGGACAACGCCCGGCGGGCCCGCTGGATGGAGGTCGGCCGCCGCCGCCGTACGCTCACCCTGCTGCGCGCGGGCGCGGGTGTGCTGCTGGTCACCGCGGGCGTCTCCGCCATCTTCGTCCTCCAGGGCTCGGCCGCCCACCTCGGCTCGGTCCTCCAGGCGGGCCTCGCCGTCCTCGTCGGGATAACGCTGCTGGCCGGGCCGTATCTGGTGCGGATGACCCAGGACCTCTCCGAGGAGCGGCTGATGCGCATCCGCGCCCAGGAGCGCGCCGAGGTCGCCGCCCACGTCCACGACTCGGTGCTGCACACCCTGACCCTGATCCAGCGCAACGCGGAGAACGCGGGCGAGGTGCGCCGCCTCGCCCGCGCCCAGGAGCGCGACCTGCGCGCCTGGCTCTACAAGCCGGAGGGCAACGGCAAGGACGAGGAGGACGAACCGGCCACGCTCGCCGAGGCGGTGAAGCGCAATGCCGCCGAGGTCGAGGACAAGCACGGCGTCCCCCTGGAGGTCGTCGTGGTCGGAGACTGCCCGCTCGACGAGCGGATCGGAGCCCAGATGCAGGCCGCGAGGGAAGCCATGGTGAACGCCGCCAAGTACGGTGGCGAGGGCGGCGCCGTGCAGGTGTACGCCGAGGTCGAGGGGCGCAAGGTCTTCGTGTCCGTCCGCGACCGGGGGCCCGGCTTCGACCTCGACGCGATACCCGCCGACCGCATGGGTGTCAGAGAATCGATCATCGGCCGCATGGAGCGCAACGGGGGCACGGCCCGGCTGCGCGCGGTGCCGGACGGCGGCACGGAGGTCGAGCTGGAGATGGAGAGGGCGGAGAACACGTGATGAGCGACCCGACCGAGACGAACGGCACGGCGGCCGAGGCGACGGAGGCGGCCGGTACCACGGGCGGCGGGGCGGGGCGGCATGTGCGCGTGGTCCTCGTCGACGACCACCGCATGTTCCGTACGGGGGTGCGGGCCGAGATCGGGCGGACCGACGAGACCGGGGTCGAGGTGGTCGGGGAGGCCCCCGACGTCGACCAGGCGGTCGCGGTCATCACCGAGTCCCGCCCCGAGGTGGTCCTGCTGGACGTCCATCTGCCCGGCGGCGGCGGTGTGGAGGTGCTGCGGCGCTGCGCCGCGCTGATGGCCGACACCGAGCGGCCCGTCCGCTTCCTCGCGCTGTCCGTCTCGGACGCCGCGGAGGACGTGATCGGGGTGATCCGGGGCGGCGCGCGCGGCTATGTGACCAAGACGATCACGGGGACCGACCTCGTCGACTCGATCTTCCGGGTCCAGGAGGGCGACGCGGTGTTCTCCCCGCGGCTCGCTGGGTTCGTCCTCGACGCCTTCGCCTCCACCGACGCCCCGCCGGTCGACGAGGACCTGGACCGGCTCACCCAGCGCGAGCGCGAGGTGCTGCGGCTCATCGCCCGCGGGTACGCCTACAAGGAGATCGCCAAGCAGCTCTTCATCTCGGTGAAGACGGTGGAGTCCCATGTCTCGGCCGTGCTGCGCAAGCTCCAGCTGTCCAACCGCCACGAGCTGACCCGCTGGGCCACCGCGCGTCGTCTGGTGTGACGCTCACGCCACCCGGGTGGCCCCGGCGAACGGCATCTGGTCGACCGGGGCCAGGCGGACCGGGGCCGAGGGGTTCGGCGCGTGGATCATCTGCCCCTTGCCCACATAGATGCCGACGTGACTGATCCCGGAGTAGAAGAACACCAGGTCGCCGGGGCGCAGTCCGGCGCGGGGGACCCGGCGGCCGGCGCCGATCTGGGCGTAGGTGGTGCGGGGCAGGGAGATCCCGGCGGCGCGGTAGGCCGCCTGGACCAGGCCGGAGCAGTCGAAGGCGTGCGGCCCGGTGGCGCCCCACACATAGGGGCTGCCGAGCTTCTGGTACGCGTACGCGACGGCCGCCGCCGCCCGGGAGGTGGGCGCCGCGACGGGTCCCTGGGCGGTGAGCGTGTCCCGCGCGCCCGCGGCGGACCCGGACCGGGAGGCCCGCGCCCCGGGCCCGGCGCCGTCCTCGACGGCCGCCGCGCGCTGCGGCGGGGTGAGCCGGTCCAGCAGCCGCCTGGCCTCGGCCAGCTTGCCGTCGATCGTGTCCTTCTGCCGCCGCAGTTCCGCCTGCCGCGACCGGAGCGCGGCCAGCTCGGTGCGGGCCGCGCCGCGCGCCTGCTCGATCCCGCGCAGCTGCCTGCGCACCTGGGCCACGGCCGCGCTCTGCCGGGCGCCCGCCCGCTCCGCCAGGGCGGCGCCCTCCAGGTAGTGGCGGGGGTCGTCGGAGAGCAGGAACTGCACGGCGGGATCGATCCCGCCGTCCCGGTACTGCGCGGCGGCGATGGCGCCCAGGGTCTCCCGGGCCGCGTTGAGCCCGGCCTGTCCACGGGCCGCCTCGTCGCCCAGGGCCCGCAGCCGCTTCCCGGACGCCTCCGCCTTCTCCCGCTCGCCGTCGTACTTCTGGGTGGCGGTCTCCGCCTCCTGGTACAGCCGGTCCACCGTGGCCCTGACCTGCTCCGGCGTCAGCTGCGGCGCGGCCTGCGCGGAGCCGTCGAAGCCCGTGGCCGCCGCCGCGCCCGCGAGGGCGAGGGTGGCGGCGGTTCGTGCGGTGCTGCCGCCGAGCAGGCGTGGTCGGGGCTTGCGGTGCGAGGCCACGTGGACCGTCACGTCCTTTCGTTCGGCCGCCACGGGGGCGGTCCCTGCGGGTCCGGCGGCGGCCCGTACAGGGGAGCGGGCCGCCGCCGGACTTCTGCGGTGGGGCCCGGCCGCCGTACCGCCGTCCCTGTCCCGGACGGAGGCGGGCTGCCGGACACCCGGGGAAGGACGCTAGGTCGCGCCGCGTCGCACGAGTGACAGGTTGTACGAAACTGCCGCGGCCCGATCGTCCGGTGACCGGAAGTGATCACAGGTGGCACTCGGTCACGACGCCTTCACGCGGAGCGATGACCGAAGTGTCCGTTCGGGGGCGGGCGGAGGCGGCCCGGTGCTATGGCGGCCCGGCGGGGCGCGGGGCGGCGTGCGCGACGGGGGGCGTAGCGGGCGTAGCGAGGTGCGCGGCGAGTGCGCGGCGGGGTGTGCGGGGGCGGGGCGGAGCGGACGGCCCGGTTCCGGTGGGCTCGCGACCTGTCGTTAGGCTCCGCCCCATGGACGTACTCATCCATCTCTTCGTCGGCCTGCACATCATCGGGATCGCCGCGCTGCTCGGCGGCTTCCTCACCCAGATGAAGGCGATGGGCCGGGGCACGGCGCGGTTCGTGCCCGGCATGCTGCACGGCGCGCTGACCATGCTGGTCACCGGCATCGTCCTGGTCGGCCTCAACCAGGCCGACGACCACCACGTCAACACCGTCAAGATCGGCGTGAAGCTGGCGCTGCTGGTCGTGATCCTCGGCCTGGTCTACGTCAAGCGCGACGACGAGAAGGTGGACAAGAGCATGTTCGGGCTGGTCGGCCTGCTGACCACGGCGAACATCTTCATCGCGGTGCTCTGGACCTGACCGCGCCCGCCCCGCGGCCTCAGCGCGCGGCGTCCGCCAGTTCGGTACGCGCCTCGGCGACCGCGCCCGCCGCGACGGCCAGCCACGCCGCCACCGACACCCAGAGCAGCACCTCGCCGAGCCCCTTGAACGGCTTGTCCAGCGTGTCGGCGACGGACAGCGCCGCCGTCGCCGTCATGCCCATGGGGAAGACGGTCGACCAGCGGCGCACGTCGTACCCGGGCCGGGGCCGGACCACCTCCGCCACGGCCAGGACCGCGTACCAGGCGAGGTCGAGCACCAACAGCGCGAGGGTCACGGTGTGCAGGACGCCGTCGTCGTCCTTGTTCCACAGGTAGTGCCCCGCGCCACCGGCGGCGATCAGCTTCGCCCCGGCCACCGTGGAGATCGCCAGCGCCCCGCCCGCGACCCAGTGGTCGCCCCGCCCGGTGAGCACCTGGCGCAGGTCGAAGCGGGACAGGGCGAAGAGATAGAGCGCCAGGCCCAGCCAGAAGAAGACGAGCGCCGTGTGCGCGAGCCAGGCCGCGGACTCGGCCTTCGCCACCGAGGCGCCGAGCACGGCGAGTCCCTCGGTGGCCACGCAGCACAGGAAGACCGCCCCCGGCATGGGGCGCGGCGAGTTGCGCACGACGCGCGGCAGCAGCCACGGCCACAGCGCGGCGGCGAGCGCGAGCAGCGCCTCGGCGAGCCACTGCCAGCCCAGGTTGGAGAAGCGCGTGCCCAGCACGGTGGTCGTGGCGACCCCGGTGAGCGCGCCCGGCGTGCCCGCCTCGGCCGTCCAGCGCTCCCGTTCGCGCAGCAGCCGCAGGGTGAAGTCCGCGGCCAGCGCCACCCAGGCGACGCAGGCCACGGCGAGGACCGCGAGGGACAGCGCCTCGAAGCCCGTCAGGCCCAGCCCGATCGAGACGATGCCGCCGGCCATCACGGCGGCACCGGCGGCGGGCGGACGCTGCGCCAGCCAGGCGCGCAGGGGTGAGGTGGCGGGCATGGTGCTGATGCTAGAGAGCGGCGTACGCCGTGCGGACGGGGCACGCGCGGGGCAGGCGCAAAACCGTCTCCGCGCTCGCGCCGCCCGCGCGACGGACACCCCGTGACGCACGCCCCCCGTGACCCGTGTCCCCGTGACCCGCGTCCCGGTGACGCGCATCTCCTGTGACGCACGTCCCCGTCCGCCCGCGGTGAAGTTTCCGGGGCGGCCCCGGGTTGTCAGTGGGGAGCCCTAGACTCGGAGAGCGATGAGCAGCCTCTTTGACGACAGCTTCCTGGCGGACCTCCAGGCCCCCCGCGGCCACGAGGAGGAACCCCCGCCGCCCGAGGACGAGCACGCTCCGGAGCCGGTTCCGGACGATCTGTTCGGCGGGAAGTTCGACGTGCCCCCGGACCAGGGCTCCCGCGGCGCGGACTCCTACTACCGCGACGGCGCCCCGCGTCCGGCCGTCGACCCGGCCGCCCTCCTGGACGGGCTCAACGAGAACCAGCGCGAGGCCGTCGTCCACTCCGGCTCCCCGCTGCTCATCGTGGCCGGCGCCGGTTCCGGCAAGACCCGGGTGCTCACCCACCGCATCGCCCACCTGCTGGGCGCGCGGGGCGTCCACCCCGGGCAGATCCTGGCGATCACCTTCACCAACAAGGCCGCCGGTGAGATGAAGGAGCGCGTCGAGCAGCTCGTCGGCCCGCGGGCCAACGCGATGTGGGTGATGACCTTCCACAGCGCGTGCGTGCGCATCCTGCGCCGGGAGTCCAAGCGGCTCGGCTTCACCTCCTCCTTCTCGATCTACGACGCCGCCGACTCCAAGCGCCTGATGGCCCTGGTCTGCCGCGACCTGGACCTCGACCCCAAGCGCTTCCCGCCCAAGTCCTTCAGCGCGAAGATCAGCAATCTGAAGAACGAGCTGATCGACGAGGAGGACTTCGCTGCCCAGGCCACCGACGGCTTCGAGAAGACCCTCGCCCAGGCGTACGCCCTCTACCAGTCGCGGCTGCGCGAGGCCAACGCCCTCGACTTCGACGACCTGATCATGACGACGGTCAACCTGCTGCGCGCCTTCCCGGACGTCGCCGAGCACTACCGCCGCCGCTTCCGGCACGTCCTGGTCGACGAGTACCAGGACACCAACCACGCCCAGTACGCCCTGGTACGGGAGCTCGTCGGCACCGCCACCCACCCCGAGGACGTCCCGCCGGGCCCGGACGACCTCGGCCCCGCCGAGCTGTGCGTGGTCGGTGACGCCGACCAGTCGATCTACGCCTTCCGCGGCGCGACCATCCGCAACATCCTCCAGTTCGAGGAGGACTACGCGGACGCGACGACGATCCTGCTGGAGCAGAACTACCGCTCCACGCAGACCATCCTGACCGCCGCCAACGCGGTCATCGAGCGCAACGAGTCGCGCCGCCCGAAGAACCTGTGGACCAACGCCGGTGCCGGTGCCCGCATCACCGGCTATGTCGCGGACACCGAGCACGACGAGGCCCAGTTCGTCGCCGAGGAGATAGACCGCCTCACGGACGCGGGCGAGGCCAAGGCGGGCGATGTCGCCGTCTTCTACCGCACCAACGCGCAGTCCCGTGTCTTCGAGGAGATCTTCATCCGCGTCGGCCTGCCCTACAAGGTCGTCGGCGGGGTCCGCTTCTACGAGCGCAAGGAGGTCCGGGACGTCCTCGCCTATCTGCGGGTCCTGGCCAACCCGGAGGACTCCGTCCCGCTGCGCCGCATCCTCAACGTGCCCAAGCGGGGCATCGGCGAGCGCGCCGAGGCGATGATCGACGCGCTCGCCCAGCGGGAGAAGATCAGCTTCCCGCAGGCGCTGCGCCGGGTCGAGGAGGCGTACGGCATGGCCGCGCGCTCGACCAACGCCGTCAAGCGGTTCAACACGCTGATGGAGGAGTTGCGCACCATCGTCGAGTCGGGCGCAGGTCCGGCCACGGTCCTGGAGGCCGTTCTCGAACGCACGGGCTATCTGGCCGAGTTGCAGTCCTCCACCGACCCGCAGGACGAGACCCGGATCGAGAACCTCCAGGAACTCGCCGCCGTCGCGCTGGAGTTCGAGCAGGGGCGGGAGGAGGGCGAGTCGGTCGCGCTCTCCGAGTTCCTGGAGCAGGTCGCCCTGGTCGCCGACTCCGACCAGATCCCCGACGAGGAGGACGGCGACGGCGTCATCACCCTGATGACCCTGCACACCGCCAAGGGCCTGGAGTTCCCGGTGGTCTTCCTCACCGGCATGGAGGACGGCGTCTTCCCGCACATGCGGGCTCTCGGCCAGGTCAAGGAGCTGGAGGAGGAGCGCCGGCTCGCCTACGTCGGCATCACCCGCGCGCGGGAGCGGCTGTATCTGACCCGCTCGGCGATGCGCAGCGCATGGGGGCAGCCGTCGTACAACCCGCCCTCCCGCTTCCTGGAGGAGATCCCGGAGGCGCACGTGGACTGGAAGCGCACCGGCGGTTCCGCGCCCCTGTCCTCCGGGCCCGCCTCCGGTGTCGCGGCGTCGCTGTCGTCGTCCCGTTCGCGTTCGTCGGCGTCCGGCGCCTCCGGGTTCGCCACCCGTCGGAGCGCGGAGAAGCCGGTGGTGGCCCTCGCCGTCGGCGACCGGGTCACGCACGACCAGTTCGGCCTGGGCACGGTGGTCGCCGTCAAGGGCACCGGCGGCAACGCGGAGGCGACGATCGACTTCGGCGACACCAAGCCCAAGCGGCTGCTGCTGCGGTACGCGCCGGTCGAGAAGCTGTAGGGCTCCTCCGCCCGGAGAAGCCGTGAGCCCCCGCCGGTCAGGCGGGGGCTCACGATCAGGTGGCAGGCGCCGCGCGGCGCCGTGCCGCTACGTCGGGTCCAGGCCGTGGCTGCGCAGCCACGGCAGCGGGTTGATCGGCGCGCCGCCGCCGGGCCGGACCTCGAAGTGCAGATGCGGACCGGTGGAGTTGCCGGACTTGCCGGAGAAGGCGATGGGCTGCCCGGCCTTGACGGTGGCGCCGGTGACGACCTGGTAGCGGGAGAGGTGGCAGTACCACGTCTCCGTGCCGTCCTTCGCGGTGAGGATCAGCATGTTGCCGTAGGCGCTGTTGAACTGGGTGCGCACGGTACCGTCGGTGGCCGCCATGACCGTCGTCCCGTACCAGACGGGGAAGTCGATGCCGGTGTGCACGGACATCCAGTTCACACCGGCCTGCCCGAAGTAGGCGCTGAGCCCCTTCTGCGCGACCGGCAGCGCGAACTTGGGGCGCAGCCGCTCCTTGCGCTCCGCCTCCTCGGCCGCCTTCTTCCGGTCCGCCTCCTGCTGCGCCTTGAGGTCGATGCGCTCCTGGGTGCGGCTGGCCCGGTCGGCGAAGTCGTCGGCACCGGCGGACAGGCTCTGGAGCTGGGTGTCCAGCTTGTTGTTGGCGGTGGCAGGCTGCACGGGGTGCGCCTCGGAGGCGGAGGCGGCCGCAGTGTCCTTGCCGTCGTCGGTGAAGCTGCCGACGGAGGCCGCGGCGATACCGGCGACCCCCACGACACAGACCGAGGGCACCGCCACGGTCAGCAGCGCCGAGCGCCGGGCCGGGGGACGGCGCCGCGAACGGCCCTGGCCGCGCGCGGCCGCACGCGACGGCGGAACCGGAGTGACCTCTTCCTGATCCTCCAGCAGGGCGGCGGCGGGCAGTTCACCGGTGTCGGCCGGACCATCGCCCTCCGTACCGGTGTCCGGGCCGTCCGGGGCGGCGGCGTACGGGTGGTCGAGCCGGTCGAACGTCCGGGTCCCGTCGTGGGGCCGGTGCTCCTCGTACGTACCGGTCTCGTCGTACGCACCGGTCGCTTCGTACGCACCGGTCTCGTCGTACGGGGCGCTCTCGGCGTACGTCCGCTGCGCGGGGAAGTCCCCGGGGGCCGGGGCGGTGTCGCCGGACGCCGGGGCACCGGTGTTCCACAGGGTGGCGTCGTAGGCGCCGGTGTCGAAGGTCTGGGTGCCCCAGTCCCACTGCTGGGTCTGGTCGGCGGCCTGGTGGGTCCGGCTGTCCGGGCCTGCGGCGGGCGCGCCCTGGAGCCAGGCGCCCGTGTCCCACTGGCCGGTGGCCTCGGGGGAGGCCGACTGCTGCGGCACGGCCGACAGGTGCTGGTAGCTGGTGGCCCAGGCGGTCGTGTCGTAGGCGCCGGTGTCGTACGCGGCGTGGTGCTGGGCCGCGTACAGGTCGTGGTGCACGGTCTGGTGGCTGCCGGTGGACCACTGGGTGGTGTCGTACGCGCCGGTCGTGCCGCCGCCATCGGGGAGGTCACCGAAGAGCGGGTCGGCCGGGAAGCCGGCCGTGCTGTGGGCGCCGGTGTGGAAACCGGTGGCGCCGTGGTCGCCGTACGTGGTGAAGTCGCCGTAGGCGGCTTCCTGTCCGCCGTACGGCGCGTAGGGCGCCGGGGCGTCGTCGGAGGCCGGAGCCGGGGGCATCGCGGTCCCCGACGGGTGGCGGTCGTTCACCAACTTCTCTTTCGCCTCGACAACAGGGGCTGCCAGAGCAGTGCGGCGACTGTACCCGGCGGTACGCGGGCGCGACAATCTTCGGCAGGTTTCCCGCCGACGGGAAACGGGCAATCGGCCGTGATTCGGCGGACTGCGGACAGAGCCTTGGCCCTGTGTTCGAGGTGATGTTCGACCCTGATGGGCCAATGCCGGTCCGCAGGCGGGCGGCCGGTGTCCGGTGGGGGAGTGTCAGGCCGGCGGGTCAGGCCCTTGGTCAGGCCACGGTGACCCCGCCGTCCCCGCCTCCGTCCCCGCCCCGCTCTCCGTTCCGGGCAGCCGACGGGTCGCCCGGCCGCACGGTGTCCAGGGCCTCGCGTATCCCCCCGGCCACGGCGGGGTGCACACAGAGCGCGAGATGGCCGATGCCGCTCACCCGGACGTTCTCCGCGCTGAGGTCCGGGTGCTCGACGCAGGCCGACTCCAGCGGGTCCATCAGGTGGTCGAGGTCGCTCCAGAAGCTCACGAAGTACGTACGGCAGCCGGGCGCCGGACGGGACAGCTCCTCGATCAGCTCCGAACCCGGGCGCATCTGGCGGACGATGGGATGCGCGTTGGCCAGCGGGGCGACCCGGGTGCCCGCGTGCGGCGTGCCCAGGGTGACGAGGGTGCGCACACGCAGGTCGCCGCCGAGCCGCTGCACGTAGTAACGGGCTATCAGGCCGCCGAGGCTGTGGCCGACGACATCCACCCGGCTGCTGCCGGTGCGCTCGCAGATCTCCTCGATGTGCCGCCCGAGCAGTTCGGCCGCGGTGCGGATGTCGCAGGTCAGCGGCGAGTAGTTGAGGGACTCCACCTGATGCCGGCCGTGCTGGGCGAGGCTGCGGCGCAGCAGGACGAAGACCGAGCGGTTGTCGATGAAGCCGTGCAGCAGGACCACCGGCGGCTTGGCCTCGACGGGCAGTTGGGCGGCGGCGTCCGGCGCGGGCGCCGGGCCCGCGGCGGCGCGGCGCTCCTGGACGATCCCCGAGGGATAGAGGAGGACGTGCCCGGCGAGGATCGCCAGTTCGAGGGCCGTGGCCTTCAGCAGGTCCAGTGAGAGGCCCGCGACCTTGGCCGGGAGCAGACGCTGGCAGAACGGCAGGATCGGGTCTGCGACGCTGGTGACCTTCATGGCCGACCTCCTGTCGGCACGCGGGAGGACGGCTCTGTCCCCCCGGTGCTCTCATGGGCGGTCGCGGTGAGGCGCCCCGCGCGCCCGCCGGTCCGTCCCTGGTGCTCTCGCCGGGGCGCCGGGTGACGACCGGCTCCCCTGGCCCGGGTCCCGGAGGCGCGGGGGCCCGGCCGCGGCTTCCGGGGCGGGGCGGCGGGGAACGGTGCGCGGTGCACGGGGAGGCGGTCCGCGGGTCCCCCGTGCGCGGCGTGGTCCGCTCCGTGCCGTCGCTCGTGCGTCCGCTCCTGCCCGAGGTGGCCGAGCGGTTGTCCCTGCGTGTGATTTCCCCCTCGCTCCGTGCCGTGAAACTGCCGGGTGCGGGATGCTGGAGATAACGTTCGTTCACTTCCCCGGACGACGTGGTGCGGGGCGTCCGTCCCGTGGTGGGCGTAGGAAGTCGCTTCATGGAGGCAGTGATGGGTGTGGCAGCCGGTCCGATCCGCGTGGTGGTGGCCAAGCCGGGGCTCGACGGCCACGATCGCGGTGCGAAGGTGATCGCGCGGGCGCTGCGCGACGCCGGTATGGAGGTCATCTACACGGGCCTCCACCAGACCCCGGAACAGATCGTCGGCACGGCGATCCAGGAGGACGCCGACGCGATCGGCCTGTCCATCCTCTCCGGCGCGCACAACACGCTGTTCGCCGCCGTGATCGACCTGCTCCGCGAGCGCGAGGCCGAGGACATCGTCGTCTTCGGCGGCGGCATCATCCCCGAGGCGGACATCGCGCCGCTGAAGGAGAAGGGCGTCGCGGAGATCTTCACCCCCGGCGCGACCACCCAGGCGATCGTCGACTGGGTCCGCGCCAACGCCCGCCAGCCCGCCCAGGCGTAGGGCCTCCCGCCCGGACAGGGCTTCCCACCCGGACAGGGTTTCCCGCCGGGAGGGGGCTGGGCCTTCGGGCTTTGGCGCCGCACCCCGGACCGGCTCGATCTGAACGCACGGCCCCGGTCCGTCGCCCCCGTGCCACCGGGCCCCGCGCCGCCCCCGCGCGCCCGGCGCCCCGAGGCGGGCGCCGCACGGGGGCGGGGTGGTGCTCAGCCGGGGGCGGGCGCCAGTTCCTCGGCCATCGTCCGGCGCAGGCGCAAGGTGGTGACCAGCCGCTGGAACGCCTCCGCCCAGTACCCCCCGGCGCCGGGCGAGGTGTCCTCCGTCTCGTCCGGCACCGCCAGCAGCCCGTCGAGCCGGGCCGCCTCCACCGGGTCCAGACAGCGCTCGGCCAGTCCCATCACACCACTGAAACTCCATGGGTAGCTCCCTGCGTCCCGCGCGATGTTGAGCGCGTCGACCACCGCCCGTCCGAGCGGTCCGGCCCACGGCACCGCACACATCCCGAGCAGCTGAAACGCCTCGGACAGACCGTGCGCCGCGATGAACCCGGCGACCCAGTCGGCCCGTTCGGCGGCGCCCAGCGTGCCGAGCAGCTTGGCGCGCTCGGCCAGGGACACCGCGCCCGGCCCGCCGGCCTCGGGCGCCGCGGGCTCCCCGAGGAGCGCCCGCGCCCACACGGCGTCCCGCTGCCGTACGGCGGCCCGGCACCAGGCCGCGTGCAGCTCGCCCTGCCAGTCGTCCGCCACCGGCAGCGCCACGATCTCCTGCGGCGCGCGCCCGCCCAGGCGCGCGGACCACGTGCCGAGCGGGGCGGCCTCCAGCAGCTGGCCCAGCCACCACGACCGCTCACCCCTCCCTGACGGAGCCCTGGGGACGACACCGTCGCGCTCCATGCTCGCGTCGCACTCGTGAGGGGCCTCAACGGCGATCACCGGGGTGCCGCCCGTGCGGTCGACGGCGACACAGGCGGCGGCCCGGTCCGCCATCCGCGCGGCCAGCGCCGACCCGGGCAGCGCCGACAGCAGCTCCGCGGCGGTCGAGCGGACGTTGCGGCTGCGGTCGCCGAGGGCCTGTTCCAGGAACGGCTCGTCGGCGGGGCCGAGTCCGGTGCGCAGCGAGTCCAGGAACATCAGCCGGTCCTCGGCCCGCTCGGTGGCCCAGGTGCCGGCGAGCAGGTCGCGGGCCGCGTCCGGTCGCTGCCGCCGTACCGCTGCGAGGAGCGCGACCCGCTCGGCGAACAGGCCCTCCTCCCACAGGCGGCGGACCCCGCCGGTGTCCTCGGGGCCGGGCAGCGCGGCACCACTGCCGGAGGCCGCCCGCAGCGCGAACCGCCACTCCGGGTTCAGCCGGGCCAGCCACAGCCCGCGCGGACCGGCGAAGGCCAGCGCGGCGGGCCGCAGATCCGTACGCCCCCGGGCCGCGTCCAGCAGCGCCGGGAGCGCCTGCGCGGGCGCCGCGTACCCGTGCGCGTCGGCCGCCGCGAGCCACTGGGGCAGCAGTTCCATGAGGTCCGGTGCGGTGCCCCTGCGTCCGCCGCCGCCCGCGCCGGGTCGGTCGGCCAGCAGCATGGCGAGCCGGTCGGCGGCGGCGGGCGGCAGGGCCGGGCGCGGGTCGGCGGGCGCCTGCGGGATCCGCTCGGCCGCGGGCGCCGGGAGCAGGCCCGCGCGCCGGGCCACGGTCTGTTCGGCCGCCGCGTCCAGCAGGGCCGCCGGGGCGTCCCGGCCGGGCACGCCCGCCGGGGGCCTGCGCCGGTCGGTGCCGAGCAGGGCGGTGGTGACCAACTCCTCCCAGGCGCCCGCTGCGGGCGCTTCCACCGGGGCGGAGGTCCTGATCATGAGCGTCCTTTCCGTTGCCGGGTGCCTGAGGGTGCTCGGAGGGTCACCCGGTCCGGGTTTCCCCTGGTACGGAAGAAATGCGTGAGCCGGGAGAAATGCGTGCGTCTGATGAGGAAGGGCGGGCTCGTGAGGTGCTGCCGGGGCCGCCGGGGCCGGGGTGCGCCTTTCGGGTGAGACTTCCCGCTGCGCTCGGCACGCCCCGCGGTTCGCCCCGACGTCACTCCGATGCCGGACACCAGGACCCCTCCGACCGGGGCGAATGTCGCAGACGGTGTACAGGTCATCAGCACAGCGTCACCGCTTCTCCGTCGCCCTGCGGCCAGACCGTCAAAGGGGTGAACCCGCGGTGCCCGCACTCGCCGAACACCGTGACCGGCGCACCGCCCGACAGGGCCACCAGCCGCCACAGCCCCGGGCGGCCGCCGGCCGCCGCGGTCAGGGGCAGCGCCCGGTCCGTCCCGGCGTCGGCCAGCTGCCAGGAGTCCCCGGCCGGTACCGGCACCACGTCCCGCAGCGTCACCGGGACCGACTCCAGCCAGGGGTCGTCCCGCAGCGCCTCGCC
Organism: Streptomyces sp. PsTaAH-124; assembly: GCF_000373685.1. NCBI lineage: Bacteria > Bacillati > Actinomycetota > Actinomycetes > Kitasatosporales > Streptomycetaceae > Streptomyces > Streptomyces sp. PsTaAH-124. The sequence continues at coordinate 172,710 of NZ_KB892158.1, forward strand.
GTAGCGCGCCGCCGCCTCGGCCGTCGTCACCCCGGGCGGACGTATTCGGGCGGGCGCCGGGGCGGCGAACCGCTCGCCCAGGGCCACGCGCTGCCGCCCGGCGCCCGGGAACGCGGCCACCTCCGCGTCCAGCGCCAGGCCGACCGGCAGCGACATCTCCGGTGCCCGGCCGGCCGCGCCGTAGGACAGCAGCAGTGCCGTACGCCCGGACGCTTCGCCGTGCAGCCAGATGCGGCGGGTGGTCAGCTTCGCGTCCGCCGTGTCGTACTGGGCGAGGACCAGCCAGCGGTCGCGCACCGGCGGGCCGTCCGCCGAAGCGGGCAGACCCACCCGGGAGCGGACCGTCGCCGCCAGCTCACCGGGCAGCCGCTCGTGGCGCAGCCAGCCCTGGTCCAGCAGATGCAGCAGCGCGCACTCCTCCAGCAGCCGCACCGGCCAGCCCGGTCCGGACGACGGGATCGCGCCCAGCTCCCGCACCCGGGCCGCGAGCCCCGGCGCCTGCGCGTCGACCATGCGGGCCGCGGTCTCCTCCCACAGCCCGTACCCCGCCTGCTCCGCCGCGGCCAGACCGCCGCGCAGCAGATCGGACAGCCGCTGCTCCAGCTCCGCCGCCCCGGCGCTGATCCGCTCGGCCCGGCGCTCCGCACGCCGCCGCGCCGCCTCCGGATCGGCGGCGCCCCGGGCCTCCTGCCCCGCCCGCTGCTCCGCCTTGTCCGCGGTCCGCTTGCGTCTGCCCGCCAGCCACTGCGCGGCCCACTCGGGTGCCCGCTCCTCGGGCACGGTCGCGAGCGCGCTCTCGCCGCCCGCCCACACCAGCAGCAGCCCGAGCGCGTGCTTGCACGGGAACTTACGGCTCGGACAACTGCACTTGTACGCGGGACCCGCCGCGTCGGCGAGGTCCACGACCGTCTGATACGGCTTGCTGCCGCTGCCTTTGCACAGCCCCCACACCGTCCCTTCGTCCGCACTCCCCGTCTCGGACCACGGTCCCGCCGTGCCGAGTTTGCTTCCCGCTTTGCGTGACGCGGGGTCAGGTGCCAGTGCCAGCACCTGGTCCGCGGTCCAGCGCACCCCCTGCTGAGTCATGCCATCGAAGGTAGATCCCCCCACTGACAATCGGCCTCGCGAGAGTGTTTTCGCAGGTCGGAACGCATTGTCAGTGGGGTGGTGCACGGTTGGTGGCAGATCCGAACCGGCCGAGCTGGAGGGGGCCTCAGCCATGTCTGTGACCGTTGAACCGACGTCCGTCGAACCGAGCCACGAGCACTCCGCGCCCGCGAACACGGGCGAGGAACAGAGCGCGCAGTCGCTGCGCCCGCACGCCGAGGACGCCTTCGCCGCCGAACTGGCCGCGCTGGCGGCGCAGGACGACCGGCCGCGCCCGGCCCGCTGGAAGCTGTCGCCGTGGGCCGTGGCGACCTATCTCCTCGGCGGGACCCTGCCGGACGGCACGGTGATCACACCGAAGTACGTCGGCCCGCGGCGGATCGTCGAGGTCGCCGTCACCACGCTCGCGACCGACCGCGCCCTGCTCCTGCTCGGTGTGCCCGGCACCGCCAAGACCTGGGTCTCCGAGCACCTCGCCGCCGCGGTCAGCGGCGACTCCACGCTGCTGGTGCAGGGCACGGCGGGCACCCCGGAGGAGGCCATCCGCTACGGCTGGAACTACGCGCGGCTGCTCGCGCACGGCCCCAGCCGCGACGCCCTGGTGCCCAGCCCGGTCATGCGGGCCATGGCGGAGGGCATGACCGCCCGCGTCGAGGAGCTGACCCGCATCCCCGCCGATGTGCAGGACACCCTGATCACGATCCTGTCGGAGAAGACCCTGCCGATACCGGAGCTGGGCCAGGAGGTCCAGGCGGTCCGCGGCTTCAACCTGATCGCCACGGCCAACGACCGCGACCGCGGGGTCAACGACCTGTCGAGCGCGCTGCGCCGGCGGTTCAACACCGTGGTGCTGCCGCTGCCGGAGACCCCCGACGCCGAGGTCGACATCGTCTCGCGCCGCGTCGACCAGATCGGCCGCTCCCTCGACCTGCCGTCCGTCCCGGACGGCGTGGACGAGATCCGCCGGGTGGTCACCGTCTTCCGCGAACTGCGCGACGGCGTCACCGCGGACGGCCGTACGAAGCTCAAGTCGCCCAGCGGCACGCTGTCCACGGCCGAGGCGATCTCCGTCGTCACCAACGGGCTCGCGCTGGCCGCGCACTTCGGCGACGGTGTGCTGCGGGCCGGGGACGTCGCCGCGGGCATCCTCGGCGCCGTGGTCCGCGACCCGGCGGCCGACCGCGTCATCTGGCAGGAGTACCTGGAGACCGTCGTCCGCGAGCGCGACGGCTGGAAGGACTTCTACCGGGCCTGCCGGGAGGTGAGCGCGTGACCGGGACGGGAGTCATGGGGCACGGCGCGGGGGACGGCGCCGTGCGGGCCGGTGCCGACGAGGAGCCGAGCTGGACGGGCGGACGGGGACGACGCGCACAGGGGGGACGGCGTGACAGGCGCTGAGCGGAGCGACGGGCGGAACGGCGAGAAGGAGAACGGCCGGAAGGGCGAGAAGGGGAACGGGCGGGACGGCGAGAAGGAGAGGGAGAGCCGCGGGGCCGGGGCGGGGCCGCTGCTGCTCGGGGTGCGGCACCACGGGCCGGGTTCGGCGCGGGCGGTGCGGGCGGCGCTGGACGCCGCCCGGCCCCCGGTGGTGCTGATCGAGGGCCCGCCGGAGGCGGACGCGCTGATCGCGCTCGCCGCCGACGAGGACATGCGGCCACCGGTCGCCCTCCTCGCCCACGCGGTGGACGAGCCCGGCCGCTCCGCGTTCTGGCCGCTGGCCGACTTCTCCCCGGAGTGGGTCGCCCTGCGCTGGGCGCTGGAGCACGGGGTGCCCGCCCGCTTCATCGACCTCCCGGCCACCCACACCCTGGCGTGGCAGGCGGCAGAGGAAGAGGAAGAGGCGGTGACCGGCCCCACGGACGACGCCGACACGGGCGCCGCCGATCCCGTCGACCTCGACAACCCGGCCGACCTCGACAACCCAGCCGCCCCCGGCGATCCGGCCGACCCCGCCGACCCGGACGGCGAGACCACCACCGGTCCCGGCTCCGTCCCGGCCCCCGGCGCCGACGTGCGGGTCGATCCGCTCGCCGTGCTCGCCGCGACGGCCGGATACGACGACCCCGAGCGCTGGTGGGAGGACGTCGTCGAGCACCGGGGCCCGCGGAGCGAGGACGCGTTCGCCCCGTTCCTGGTGCTGGAGGAGGCCATGGGCGCGCTGCGCGAGACGTACGGGAGCCGGGACCGTGACCTCGTGCGCGAGGCGCACATGCGGCTCCAGGTGCGGGCGGCGCAGCGGGAGTTCGGGGACGGCGTGGCCGTGGTGTGCGGAGCCTGGCATGTGCCCGCGCTGCGGCACCGGGTCACCGTCACCGCCGACCGGGCGCTGCTCAAGGGGCTGCCCAAGGTCAAGACGGACATGACCTGGGTGCCGTGGACGCACCGCAGGCTGTCCCGGTTCAGCGGGTACGGCGCGGGCATCGACGCGCCCGGCTGGTACGCGCACCTGTTCGGCGTGCCGGACCGGCCGGTCGAGCGGTGGCTGACGAAGGTGGCCGGGCTGCTGCGCGAGGAGGACCGGATCGTCTCCTCCGCGCATGTCATCGAGGCGGTACGGCTGGCCGAGACGCTCGCGGCGATGCGGGGCCGTCCGCTGCCGGGGCTGAGCGAGACCACCGACGCGGTGCGGGCGGTGATGTGCGAGGGATCGGACGTGCCGCTGGCCCTGGTGCGCGACCGGCTCGTCGTCGGGGATGTCCTGGGCGAGGTGCCGGAAGCGGCGCCCGCGGTGCCGTTGCAGCGGGACCTGACCCGCCTTCAGCGCCGGCTGCGGCTCAAGCCGGAGGCGCTGGAGCGCGAGCTGGAGCTCGACCTGCGCAAGGAGACCGACGCCGGCCGCAGCAGGCTGCTGCACCGGCTGCGGCTGCTGGGCGTCGACTGGGGCGAGCCCGCCGCCTCCCGGGGCAGCACCGGCACCTTCCGTGAGACCTGGCGGCTGCGCTGGGAGCCGGAGCTGTCGGTGCGGGTGGCGGAGGCCGGGGTGTGGGGGACCACCGTGCTCTCCGCCGCCACCGCCAGGGCGGAGGCGGACGCCGTGGGCACGGACGTCCTCGCCGAGGTGACCGCCCTCGCCGAGCGCTGCCTGCTCGCCGAACTGCCGGACGCGCTGCCGGTGGTGATGCGGGTGCTCGCTGATCGCGCCGCGCTCGACGCGGACGTCGGGCATCTCGCACAGGCCCTGCCCGCCCTGGTCCGCTCGCTGCGCTACGGCGATGTGCGCGGCACGGACACCGAGGCCCTGGCCGGGGTCGCCGCGGGGCTGGCCGAGCGCGTCTTCGTCGGACTGCCCCCGGGCTGCGTCGGCCTGGACACGGACGCGGCGCAGGAGATGCGCCGTCATGTGGACGCCGTGCACACGGCGGTGGGCCTGCTCGGGGACACCCTCGACGCCCGCCACGGCGATCTGCGCGCCCGCTGGCACGGCGTGCTCCGGACCCTGGCCGGCCGGGACACCGTGCCCGGCGTCGTGCGGGGCCGGGCGGTGCGGCTGCTGCTCGACGAGGGGGAGATCGCCCAGGACCGGGCCGCCCGGTTCATGGGGCTCGCCCTCTCCCCGGGCACACCGCCGCCGGACGCCGCCGCATGGATCGAGGGCTTCGTCGGCGGCGGGGGCGGGATGCTGCTCGTGCACGACGAGCGGCTGCTCGGGCTGGTGGACGCCTGGCTGACCGGAGTCCCGGCGGACGCCTTCACGGACGTGCTGCCGCTGCTGCGGCGCACCTTCTCGGCGTACGAGTCCGGGGTGCGCAGAACCCTCGGGGAACTGGTGCGGCGCGGCCCGGCCCACGACGGGGGCGGCCCGGCCGGGAGCCCGGCGGCGGGTACGCCCGGCTTCGCCGCGGACCTCGACCCCGAGCGGGCCGGAGCGGTGCTGCCGGTGGTGCGGCTGCTGCTCGGTCTGGACGAGAGCGGAGCCGGGGCGGGGGCGGCGGCGGGTTCCGGCCCGGGAGCCGTGGCGGAGACCGGTGACGCGTACGCGGGGGCGGCGAGATGACACCGGCGGAGGGGAGCGAGGCGACCGGGGCACCAGAGGCGACCGGCCCGCACGCGGGAGGCATGAGAGTCACGGGGGACGGCAGAGACGGCGGGGGCACGGGGGACGGCAGGGCCACGGGGGACAACGGCAGGACCACGGGGGACATGAGGGATGTGGGGAGCATGACGGGCACGACCGGAGTGACCGGCGCGGGGGACCCCGGGCAGGAGCGGCTGCGGCGGTGGCGGCTGGTGCTCGGCGGGGACGCGGCGGACGGCACCGGCTGCGCGCTGACCGGGCGGGACGCGGCGATGGACGCGGCCCTGGCCGCGCTCTACGGCAAGGGGGACAAGCCGCAGGGCCGGGGCGCGCGGGACCGTTCGGCCGGTCTGGGCGCCTCGGCGCCCTCGGTGGCGCGCTGGCTCGGGGACATCCGGACGTACTTCCCCTCCTCCGTCGTCCAGGTCATGCAGCGGGACGCCATCGACCGGCTCGGCCTGTCCGCGCTGCTGCTGGAGCCGGAGATGCTGGAGGCGGTGGAGGCGGACGTGCACCTCGTCGGCACGCTGCTGTCGCTCAACAAGGCGATGCCCGAGACGACGAAGGAGACGGCGCGGGCCGTGGTGCGCAAGGTGGTGGAGGACCTGGAGAAGCGGCTCGCCACGCGCACCCGGGCCACGCTCAGCGGCGCCCTGGACCGCAGCGCCCGCATCAGCAGGCCCCGCCACCACGACATCGACTGGAACCGCACCATCGCGGCCAACCTCAAGCACTATCTGCCCGAGTACCGCACGATCGTGCCGGAGCGGCTGATCGGCTACGGGCGGGCGTCCCAGTCGGTGAAGAAGGAGGTCATTCTCTGCATCGACCAGTCCGGGTCGATGGCGGCCTCGGTGGTCTACGCCTCGGTGTTCGGGGCGGTGCTGGCGTCGATGCGGTCGATCAGCACCCGGCTCGTCGTGTTCGACACGGCGGTCGTGGACCTCACCGACCAGCTCGACGACCCGGTCGACGTGCTCTTCGGCACCCAGCTCGGCGGCGGCACGGACATCAACCGGGCGCTGGCGTACTGCCAGTCGCAGATCACCCGGCCCGCCGAGACGGTGGTGGTGCTGATCAGCGACCTGTACGAGGGAGGCATCCGCGACGAGATGCTGAAGCGGGTCGCGGCGATGCAGGCGTCGGGGGTGCAGTTCGTGACGCTGCTCGCGCTCTCCGACGAGGGGGCGCCCGCCTACGACAGGGAGCACGCGGCGGCGCTGGCGGCGCTCGGCTCACCGGCCTTCGCCTGCACGCCCGACCTGTTCCCGGAGGTGATGGCCGCGGCGATCGAGAAGCGCCCGCTGCCCGTCCCCGCGACGGTGTGATGCGCCCCGGGCGGAAGGTGGGGCCGGATGAAACCGGACAGGGCCGGACAAGGGAGGAGCCCGTTCTACTCGTCGGTAATAGGGGCTTGCGCGGCGACGGGAGGCGCGTGCGAGTATCGGTGCCCCTCGCACGGACGCCTCCGCGGGACCAGCGGACCCGGATGGCCGAAAGCCGTCGGTTTCTCCGGTCGTCCCCTCGGAACCTGCGGAAGGACCGGCTGGTCCCCATTGGGGTGGGGATCAGCCGGCCCGAGCCCCCCTCGGGGCTCTTCCAGGGGTCTCACCGGGTCAACCCCAGCCCGGTGAGACCTCGCGGGACCGGCCCTCGCGCGGCACGCGGTGCCAGGTGGGACGGCATCATGTGACAGGTATCACCGCTCACGTGTGACCCTGGATTTATGGCGCCCCGGCAAGCGGCGATAACCTGCGAGATGGACATGCCGCGCGCTCGGACACCGTGTGCGCCCCCCTTGTGACAAGCGGACGTCACGTTGCCCTTCGCGGCACGCCCACGCATCCAACGAACCGCGAGATCACTGATAGGGACGGAAGCGCGTGGACCTGTTCGAGTACCAGGCGAGGGACCTCTTCGCCAAGCACGATGTACCGGTGCTGGCCGGTGAAGTCATCGACACGCCTGAGGCGGCGCGCGAGATCACCGAGCGTCTGGGCGGCAAGTCCGTCGTCAAGGCGCAGGTGAAGGTCGGTGGTCGCGGCAAGGCCGGTGGTGTGAAGCTCGCCGCCACCCCGGACGAGGCCGTCGCGCGCGCGACGGACATCCTCGGCATGGACATCAAGGGCCACACGGTCCACAAGGTGATGATCGCCGAGACGGCCCCCGAGATCGTCGAGGAGTACTACGTCTCCTTCCTCCTCGACCGCGCGAACCGCACCTTCCTCTCCATCGCCTCCGTCGAGGGCGGCATGGAGATCGAGGAGGTCGCGGCCACCCGCCCCGAGGCCGTCGCCAAGACCCCGATCGACGCCATCGACGGCGTGACCCCGGAGAAGGCCCGCGAGATCGTCGAGGCCGCGAAGTTCCCGGCCGAGGTCGCGGACAAGGTCGCGAACGTCCTGGTCACGCTGTGGGACACCTTCATCAAGGAGGATGCCCTCCTGGTCGAGGTCAACCCGCTGGCCAAGGTCGCCTCCGGTGAGGTCATCGCCCTCGACGGCAAGGTGTCGCTGGACGACAACGCCGAGTTCCGTCACCCCGACTTCGAGGAGCTCCACGACAAGGCCGCGGCCAACCCGCTCGAGGCCGCCGCCAAGGAGAAGAACCTCAACTACGTCAAGCTCGACGGCGAGGTCGGCATCATCGGCAACGGCGCGGGTCTCGTCATGAGCACCCTGGACGTCGTCGCGTACGCCGGTGAGCAGCACGGCAACGTCAAGCCCGCCAACTTCCTGGACATCGGCGGTGGCGCCTCCGCCCAGGTCATGGCGAACGGCCTGGAGATCATCCTGGGCGACCCGGACGTCAAGTCCGTGTTCGTCAACGTCTTCGGCGGCATCACCGCCTGCGACGAGGTCGCCAACGGCATCGTCCAGGCGCTGAAGCTCCTGGAGGACCGCGGCGAGCAGGTCACCAAGCCGCTGGTCGTCCGCCTCGACGGCAACAACGCCGAGCTGGGCCGGAAGATCCTCACCGACGCGAACCACCCGCTGGTGCAGCGCGTCGACACCATGGACGGCGCGGCCGACAAGGCAGCCGAGCTGGCCCACGCCGCCAAGTAAGCACTCAGGACGAGGACACCAACACACCATGGCTATCTGGCTCAACAAGGACAGCAAGGTCATCGTCCAGGGCATGACCGGCTCCACGGGCATGAAGCACACCAAGCTCATGCTGGGCGACGGCACCAACGTCGTGGGCGGCGTGAACCCGCGCAAGGCGGGTCAGACCGTCGACTTCGACGGCACCGAGGTACCGGTCTTCGGGACCGTCGCCGAGGCCATCGAGAAGACCGGCGCCGACGTCTCCGTCATCTTCGTGCCGGAGAAGTTCACCAAGGACGCGGTCGTCGAGGCCATCGACGCCGAGATCCCGCTGGCCGTCGTGATCACCGAGGGCATCGCCGTGCACGACTCGGCGGCCTTCTGGGCGTACGCGGGCAAGAAGGGCAACAAGACCCGGATCATCGGCCCGAACTGCCCCGGCATCATCACCCCGGGCCAGTCGAACGTCGGCATCATCCCGGGCGACATCACCAAGCCGGGCCGCATCGGCCTGGTCTCGAAGTCCGGCACGCTGACGTACCAGATGATGTACGAGCTGCGGGACATCGGCTTCTCGACGGCCGTCGGCATCGGCGGTGACCCGATCATCGGCACCACGCACATCGACGCGCTCGCCGCGTTCGAGGCCGACCCCGACACCGACCTGATCGTCATGATCGGTGAGATCGGCGGCGACGCCGAGGAGCGCGCGGCCGACTTCATCAAGGCCAACGTGACCAAGCCGGTCGTCGGCTACGTCGCGGGCTTCACCGCGCCCGAGGGCAAGACCATGGGCCACGCCGGTGCCATCGTCTCCGGTTCGTCCGGCACCGCCCAGGCGAAGAAGGAGGCCCTGGAGGCCGCGGGCGTCAAGGTCGGCAAGACCCCGACCGAGACGGCCAAGCTGGCCCGCGCCATCCTCAGCGCCTGACAAAGCGCCGGAGAAGGCGCTGGAGAAAGCGCCTTCGCGCGAGCGGAGCACCGGTGGGCCCGCGCCCGGCGACATGCCGGGTGCGGGCCCACCGCCGTATCCGGGGCCGAAGCCGCGTGGGCGGCCGGGTCACCGGGCCTCGGGCGCCAGCCGCTCCGGTCCGGCGTCGGCCTGCTTCTTCAGCGCGGCCCGCAGCCGCTGCTCCTGCTGCGACAGCGGGCCGAGCGCGCCCGGCACCGGGAGGCCCTGGACCGCGTGGCCGGGGGAGACCGGCGCGAAGTAGCGGGTGGGCGCGGTGTGCAGGGTGAGCGCCGTGGCGCCGATGATGGTGACGGTGAACGCGATGGCGGACCGCGTCCAGAAACGGGTGCTGCGCTCCCCGGCGGTGCGCACCGCCACCGGAGCCGCCGGCCCGGCAGGCACCCCGGACCCGGTGCCCGTCCCGGTCCCGGACCCGGTGCCCGTCCCGGTCCCGGACCCGGTCCCCGTCCCGGACCCAGCGCCCGGAGCCGCCCCCGGCCCCGCCGGGGCCCCGACGACAGGGACTCCGGCGCGCACCGCGGCGCCCGCGCCCACCACGCTCCCCACCGCGATCCCCGCACCCGCGGCCACCGCCACCCCCGGGCCCATCGCGGTCCCCTTCGCGGGGCCGGTCGCGGCGAGGTGCCAGGCGGAGCCGAGCCGCACCAGACGGCGGTGGAGTTCCGCCGGGTCGGCCAGTTCGGGCAGGCAGGCGGCGACGGCCTCGCGGGCGTGCATCAGCCGGTTGGCCGTCGCCGGGGTGCTCGCCTCGGTCTCCGCCGCGGTCTCCGGCAGATCGAGGCCGACACCGTCGTAGAGGACGAGCGTGCGCCGGTAGGACGGCGGGAGGCGCAGCAGCGCGTGCTGGAGGGCGCGGTCGGCGGGCTCGGGGGGCGGGTCGGGGATCCGGTTGCGGGGCAGGAAGCGGTACCAGGGGGAGAGGGCGCAGTCGTACGCCAGCGCGCGCATCCAGCCTGCCGGGTCGCGGTCGTGGGCCACTTCGGGCCAGCGCTGCCAGGCCAGTTGGAAGGCGCGCTCCACGGCCTCGCGGGCGCGGTCCCGGCGGCCGGTGAGCAGGTAGGACTGGCGGACGAGGGCGGGAGCGCAGAAGGCGTACAGCGCGTCGAATGCCTGAGCGGGCGTCAGCGGGGCGCCGGTCTGAGCAGGCGTCAGAGAGGCGTCGGTACCGGTGTGTCGGGCGACCGGGGGCGGGGGCGGGGGCAGCGGCTTCGTATGACTGTTCGTCACAGTGCGTCCCTCCGTGTGAATAGGCACATAAACGTATATTGAGCGACACAGCGGAGGTTCGCCTGTTGCGCCGGGAATGCGTGTGACGTTGGGAGCATGGCGGGCGTGATCCAGACGACCCATGGACGTCCGCCGCTGCCACGCCTGCGCGCCCGGGTGCGGGACCGCTCACCCGGACTCGGCGCCGGTCTCCTGGGCGGTGTGGTCGCGGCCGGGCTCGGTCTCGGCTCGTTCGCCGTGCTCGGCATCGTGCTGTGGATCAGCTCGCCGTACCCCGACAGCGGTCCGGGCGGCGCGCTGCACACGGCCGCCGCGCTGTGGCTGCTGGCGCACGGCGCCGGACTGGTCCGCGCCGACACCCTCACCGGTGCGCCCGCGCCCATCGGGCTGATCCCGCTGCTGCTGGCCGTGGCGCCGCTGCTGCTGGTGCACCGGGCGGCGCGGGACGCGACCGACAGCGGCGACGGCGGGCCGCTGGTGCCCCCGCGCACCGCCTGGGCGGGTGTGGTCGGCGGCTATCTGGCGGTCGCGACCGGCGCGGTGGTCTACGCGGCGGGCGGGGCACTGCACCCGGCGTGGTTCTCGACGCTGCTGTGGGTGCCGTGCACCGTCGCGGCGGCGGCGGGCAGCGGCGTCTGGGCGGCGTACGGCTGCCCGCGCGCGCCCCTGGAGCAGGCGCTGCGCCGGTTCTCACCCGGCGTGCGGCGCCTGCTGCTCGCTCCCGGGCCCCGCGCGCGCCTGGGCGCCGCCTCCCGGGCGGCCGGTGCCGGTGCCGTGGTGTTCGTCGGCGGCGGCGCGCTGGTGCTCGGGGTGTCGCTGGTGGGGCACGGCGGAGCCGCGCAGGGCGCCTTCCTGCGGCTGACGGAGGGCTGGTCGGGCCGGTTCGCGATCCTGCTGCTCTGTCTGGCGCTGCTGCCGAACGCGGTGCTGTGGGCGGCGGCGTACACGCTCGGGCCCGGTTTCGCGCTCGGCGTCGGGCACACCGTCGGCCCGTTCGCCTCCGACCCGGCGCCGCTGCTGCCGCCCTTCCCGCTGCTGGCGGCGGTGCCGGACGCGGGCCCGGGTACGCCGCTGCATCTGCTGACGGCCGCGGTGCCGGTGGCGGCCGGGCTGGTCATCGGCTGGTTCGTGGCGGGCGCGGCGGTGCGGGAGGTGCCGGACGCCACGGGCGCCCTGACCGGGGTGCGGGCCTGGCCGTGGCGGCGGGCGGCGGGCGGGGCGGCCCTCGCGTGCCTGCTGTGCGCGACCGGGCTCGGAGTGCTCGCCGAACTGGCGGGCGGCCCGCTGGGCAACGGCACCCTGGACGCCTTCGGCCCGGTGGGCTGGCAGGTCGCGGGGGCCGCGCTGCTGTGGACCTCGGTGGCGGCGGTGCCCACGGCGGTGCTCGTCCGGGCCTGGCGCTGCCACGGTGTACGGGTCCAGGTGATCGCGGAGACGGCCGGGCAGCGCATCGGCAGGCCCCGCGAGGGCGGGCGGCCGCGCGACGGCGGCAAGGGCGGGAACACCGGCGGCAGGGACGGGAACACCGGAGGCGGCAGGGCCGTCGCGAGCGGGGCGCGGGGCGCGGACACCGGCGGGCGGCTGCTGCCCGCGCGCTACGACGCCGCCCTCGAACCGTACGATGTGCTGCCGCTGGACCCGTCGGCCGCCGGGGAGGCCACCTGGGAGCCCACGGCACGCGCGGCCCCCGAGACCGGCGGCCCGGACAGCACCGGCAGCGGACCCACCGCACCCACGGGCACCACCGGTACCGCCGACAGCAGGCAACCCGAGCCGCCCGAGCCGCCGGAACCGGGCGACGCCGGACCCGCGCCCAGCACACCGCCGACCGCCCCGCCGCCCCCGCCCCCGTCCCCCTGAAGGGACCGGGCGGCCCGCGGTCTCAGTCGTCCGTGCCGAGCATGCCCCGCAGCTCCTGCGGCAGATGCCGGTCGCAGGACTGCTGGGCCTGGTGCGTGAGCGAGTCGTTCACGCACGAGTAGTAGTCGCGGTAGACGAACTGCGCGGCGAAACCGGCCAGCACCAGGGCGAGGGCGAGGGACGCGGTGACCAGGCCGCTGATCGCCGCCGTGAGCTGCGGGCGGTTGCCCCCCGCACCGGTCCCCGCACCGGCCCCGGGACCCGCCTGGGGCACAGCCGGAGGCAGTTGCCCCTGCGGCGGAACCTGCCCGGGGACCTGCCCAGGCAGCTGTCCCGGCGCCTGACCCGGGAACGGGCCCGGAACCTGCGGCCGTCCCGCACCGCCCGCCGCCGGACCGGTCCCCGCTCCGGCACCGGCCCGGCGCGGCTCGGACCGCAGCGCGCTGATGCCCCAGTACAGGGCGAGCGCGCCGAGCAGCAGGGCGACGGGTGACCAGCCGAAGAGCACGAAGAAGACGGCCCACATACCGGCGAGCAGGGAGAAGCGGGCGCGGCGCTGGGCGGGGTCGGTCGGGTCCCAGCGCATGCCGGAGCCCCGGCCGGGACCGCCCGGACCGCCCGGTCCGCCGCCCGGCTGCTCGGGTCCCCCGGGACGCTGGGGCCGCTCGCCGAACCCGCCGGGGGAGCGGCCGGGCTGCCGGTCGCTCCACTGACTGCCCCAGGGAGACGGACCGCCACCGGGCCCCTGGCCCTGGCCCTGGCCGTGCCCTTGACCCTGGCCGTTCCCCTGTCCGGAGTCCTGGCCGCCCGGGTGCCGGGGCCGCCACGGCTGGTCGGGCGTGCCCTCGGCGGGCGGGGCGAAGGGATTGTCCTCGGGGGTACCGGGGGTACCGGGGGTGGTGCCGCCCCGGCCGCCGTCGTCGCCGCCCGAGGGCGCGTCCGGCGGTGTGGAGGGGCGCTCCCGCAGCAGCACGGTGCCGCGCTCCCCTCCCCGCGCCGACAGCGTTGGGAGGATGCGGAGGCGCAGGCTGCGGTCGGGCATCAAGTGAGCGTCTTCCCCTTGGTGAGTCACAACTGGTCGGACCGGTGTCCGGCACGTCCCTCACCCCTTGAACGCCCGGAGCGCACACTGCGTTCCCCGGGTGTCCCCGGCGCGTTCCCGTACCAGGCCGGTGCAGACGCTACCGCCCGGCCGCGCCCCCGTCCCACGGGGGCCGTCAGGAGTGCCGGTATCGTTGCTGGCGGTCGGCTGCTTCGTAGGGTTCCCCGTATCCGGGGACCCGAAGCATTCGTACGACCGTACAAGAACAGCTCCCCGAGAAAGGGCCCCACCGTGGCCGCCAAGCCCGTGGCCAAGCGCCTCGTCGTGCTGGTCTCCGGATCCGGCACCAACCTCCAGGCGCTCCTCGACGCGATCGCGGAGGCCGGAGCCGAGTCGTACGGCGCCGAGATCGTCGCCGTGGGCGCCGACCGCGACGGTATCGAGGGGCTGGCGCGCGCCGAGCGCGCCGGGCTGCCGGTCTTCGTGTGCCGGGTCAAGGACCACGCCACCCGCGACGAGTGGGACGCGGCGCTCGCCGAGGCGGTCGCCGCCCACGAGCCCGATCTCGTCGTCTCCGCCGGGTTCATGAAGATCGTGGGCAAGGAGTTCCTCGCGCGCTTCGGCGGGCGGTTCGTGAACACGCACCCGGCCCTGCTGCCCAGTTTCCCGGGAGCCCACGGCGTCCGTGACGCGCTCGCGTACGGCGCCAAGGTCACCGGTTGCACCGTCCACTTCGTCGACGACGGCGTCGACACCGGTCCGGTCATCGCCCAGGGCGTGGTCGAGATCCGGGACGAGGACGACGAGAGCGCGCTGCACGAGCGCATCAAGGAAGTCGAGCGAAGGCTGCTCGTCGAGGTCGTGAGCCGGCTCGCCCGCCACGGCTATCGCATCGAGGGACGAAAGGTAGTAATCCTGTGACCGCCGAGAGCAACAAGCGGCCCATCCGGCGCGCGCTCGTCAGCGTCTACGACAAGACCGGTCTGGAGGAGCTGGCCCGCGGGCTGCACGAGGCCGGGGTCGAACTCGTCTCCACCGGCTCGACCGCCGCGAGGATCGCCGCCGCCGGGGTGCCCGTCACCAAGGTCGAGGAGCTGACCGGCTTCCCCGAGTGCCTGGACGGCCGGGTCAAGACCCTGCACCCCAAGGTGCACGCGGGCATCCTCGCCGACCTGCGTCTCGACGACCACCGGCGCCAGCTCGACGAGCTGGGCGTGGAGCCCTTCGGTCTCGTCGTCGTCAACCTCTACCCGTTCCGCGAGACGGTCGCCTCCGGCGCGTCGCCCGACGAGTGCGTCGAGCAGATCGACATCGGCGGCCCCTCCATGGTGCGCGCCGCCGCCAAGAACCACCCCTCGGTCGCGGTCGTCACCAGCCCCGAGCGGTACGCCGACGTGCTCGCCGCGGTCCGCGACGGCGGCTTCGACCTGGCCGCCCGCAAGCGGCTGGCCGCCGAGGCGTTCCAGCACACCGCGTCCTACGACATCGCGGTGGCCGGCTGGTTCGCCGCGTCCTACGCGCCCGCCGACGACTCGGCCTTCCCCGAGTTCCTCGGCGCCACGCTGGAGCGCAAGAACACCCTGCGCTACGGCGAGAACCCGCACCAGCCCGCCGCGCTCTACACCGACGGCACCGGTGCCGGTCTCGCCGAGGCCGAGCAGCTGCACGGCAAGGAGATGTCGTACAACAACTACACGGACACGGACGCCGCCCGCCGTGCCGCGTACGACCACGACGAGCCGTGCGTGGCGATCATCAAGCACGCCAACCCGTGCGGCATCGCGACCGGCGCGGACGTCGCCGAGGCGCACCGCAAGGCGCACGCCTGCGACCCGGTCTCCGCCTACGGCGGTGTGATCGCCGTGAACCGGCCGGTCAGCAAGGAGCTGGCCGAGCAGGTCGCGGACATCTTCACCGAGGTCATCGTCGCCCCGGACTACGAGGACGGCGCGCTGGAGGCCCTCGCCAGGAAGAAGAACATCCGGGTGCTGAAGGCGCAGGGCGCGCCCTCCCACCCGGCCGAGGTCAAGCCCATCGACGGCGGTGCGCTGCTCCAGGTCACCGACCGGCTCCAGGCCGAGGGCGACGACCCGGCGCACTGGACGCTCGCCAGCGGCGAGGCCCTGTCCGCCGACGAGCTGGCCCAGCTCGCCTTCGCCTGGCGCGCCTGCCGGGCCGTCAAGTCCAACGCGATCCTCCTCGCCAAGGACAACGCCTCGGTCGGCGTCGGCATGGGCCAGGTCAACCGCGTCGACTCCTGCAAGCTCGCCGTCGAGCGGGCCGGTGAGGAGCGGGCGCGCGGTTCCTACGCCGCCTCGGACGCGTTCTTCCCCTTCCCGGACGGCCCCGAGATCCTGATCGCGGCCGGGGTGAAGGCGATCGTGCAGCCGGGCGGCTCGATCCGCGACGAGCAGGTCGTGGAGGCCGCGAAGAAGGCGGGCGTGACGATGTACTTCACCGGCACGCGCCACTTCTTCCACTGACCCTCACCCGCTTCCCGGGCCCAGGGGCACATCGCACCAGACGGTCTTGCCGTGGCCGTTCGGGGTGACGCCCCAGCGCAGCGCCACCGCGTCGAGGAGGAGGAGTCCGCGCCCGGACTCCTCCTCCTCGCCCGCGTCGCGCACCACCAGCCACGCGTGCGGCTCCCGGTCGCCCACCTCGACCCGGACCGGGCCGTCCGCCCCGTCCGGACACCGCACCCGTACGGACACGGGGGCGCCCTCCCCGACGTGCAGGATCACGTTCGACAGCAACTCGCTGACGCAGAGCTGCACATCGCCGCACGGCACACCCAGGTGCTCCCGCACCGCCCGGCGCACCTGCGCCACGGCCCTCGGGTGCGCGGCCAGTTCCAGTGCCAGCGGTGGCGGCGACGTCCTCACCCCGCCGCTCCCTTCCGCAGCGCGGCCGTCAGCGCCCGCGCGGTGGCCTGGTTGCAGTTCCCGAGCGCGACGAGCGGGGCGCTGTACGACGCGGCCAGCGACGGGAGTTCGAGTCCCAGCGAGGGCAGCGTGATGCCGTGCGCCATGAGCGCGGCGCGCAGTTCCGCCAAGTGGGCCTCGGCTTCCCTGATGTGGGGGTGCGGCACGGGCGTACACCTTTCTGTGTGCGATGCGTGACGAATGGCTCACACAGTGGCGTAACGCGGCGTACCGTGCCAGGGGTTCGGGTTGCGCACGGTGACTGGTAAACGGTGGTGATGAGCGATGCCCGCTCGCAAGGATCCCGACGCCTCGACGAGCGTCCCCTCCTTCTACGGCGCGGAGTTGCGCTTCAAGCGCGAGGCGGCGGGCCTCACGCTGGAGCAGTTGGCCGAGGGCAGCTTCCGGGGCATCTCGTTCCTGAGCCAGATCGAGCGGGGCGAGCGGCGGATGCCGCTGGATCTGGCCCGCCATGCGGACCAGCGGTTGGGCACGGACGGCTTTTTCGAGCGGCGCTGTGAAGACGCGGCGCGGGCGCGGCAAGTGGGCATCGCCGAGTACTTCGCGGACGTGGCGGAAATGGAGCAACGTGCGCTGAGCATCGAGGAGTGGGCGCCGACGCTCGTACCCGGCTTGTTGCAGAACGAGGCGTACGCGGCGACTGTCACACAGACGGCCATGCCCCGGGCGTCCGAGGAAGAGGTGACGGAGAAGGTCGTTGCCCGCATGAAACGGGCTCGGGTCTTCTCGGCCTCTGCTCCGCCCAAATTCTGGGTGACCATGGACGAGTCGGTTCTGCGGCGACGCGTACTGCCGCCTGCGGGCATGGCGGATCTGCTCCTTCACATCGCGGGGAGGATCCGGTCCACCCGGTCGATTCTTCAACTGGTTCCGGAATCCTCGGGCAGCCACCCGCTCATGATGGGCATGCTCAAGATCATGACCTTCGCCGACGCGCCCCCGGTCGTTTACACGGAAGCCCTGCACAGTGGTCAAGTCATCGACTATCCGGCGCTCGTGATGGACTATCGCGAGTCGTACGATCTGCTCAGGGCCGCCGCGTTGGCACCAGGGGCGTCCCTGGCCATGATCGAGGCAGCGGCAGAGGACTACAGCAATGAAGCCCACAAAGACGTCCGACCTGAGTGCGGCCCGCTGGCGTAGATCCAGCTACAGCAACGGCACAGGTGGTGACTGTGTGGAAACCACGTCCCACCTTGCACCTCTGGTCCCCGTCCGTGACTCCAAGAACCCCGCCGGTCCCGTCCTCCTCTTCCAGCGGAGTGCCTGGGTCCCGTTCCTCTCCGCGCTCAAGGACTGACCGCATGGCGATGGCCTCCGGCCCTCCCCCAGGAGGGGCCGGAGGCCATCGCCGTCAGGCGGCCCGGATCAGCAGGGGCGCAGGGACCAGATCGGGTCCCAGGTGGCCGTGCCCGCCTGGTAGGCGGTGGACGTCCAGCGGACGCTGCCGTCCTTGTTGAAGAACTTCGCCACCGTGCCCGGCGTCTGGTTGTTGGTGAAGGGACCGTTGCCGGTCCAGTTGTTCAGGTTCCAGGTCTGGCACTTGTAGAAGTCGAACTTCTGGCCGTTGACGAGCATGCAGAGGTGGCCGTAGGCGCAGTCCAGGTCCTTCTTCAGGGCGGCCCTGTTCCTGGGTGCGTCGGTGACGGTGAGGCCGTCGTACTTCACCGCCTCGGCGGTGACGCGGAGGGGCTCGGGATGCCCCGCCAGGACCTGCTCGGCCCGCTGCTGGAGGCCGGTCACCCGGGTGCCGGCCGGGTCGGACGCGGAGGCCGCGGCCGAGGTTCCGGCGAGCAGGGCGGTGGCCGCGACGAGCAGCGCGGCGGGCTTCTTCACGTTCACAGGTTCCCCCATGTGACGAAGGTGGTCGTACCGCCGAAGCGGAGTGGTCACACCGTGTCAGGCAGCCGTCACCATCGGTACCTCGGATGTCTCAGGGTCCCGGGCGGACCGGTCCGGTGGGAACGGCCGGCTGCTACGTTGCCCGGATGAGGAAAGGACCTGCCACGCGCAGTGCCGGGGCGGACGAGCCGCTCGGCTTCGTGATCGCCTCGGTGGGCAACGCGGCGGCTCTCGCGTTCGAGTCCGCCCTGGCCGTGGAGGGCCTGCACCCGCGGCACTTCGCCGTGCTGCGCGGGCTGCGGGACGGTGAGGAGCACAGCCAGCAGCAGCTCGCCTCCTCGCTGGGCATCCCGGCCAGCCGCCTGGTGGGGCTGCTCGCGCTGCTGATCGACCGGGAGCTGGTGGAGCGGCGCGAGTCGCCGGACGACGCCCGGGTGAAGCTGGTCCGCCTGCGGGAGGAGGGCCGGGCCGAACTGGAGCGGCTGATCCGGCTCGCGGGCGCCTCGGAGCGGCGGCTGACCGCGGGACTCACGGCCGGGGACAAGGCCGAACTGCGCCGCCTGCTCGGCATCGTCCACGCCAACGTCGCCGCCGAGCCCGGGGGGCGGCCCGCCCGGGTGTGGTGAGCGGCCGTCCGGCTCGGCTGTCGGGCACGGTTGTCCGGTTGGTGGCGGGCGAGGCTTGCGCAATTCGTTTCAGTGAGAATAGTTTCAGTGAGAACGAAATGATGGTGCGGCGCGGCGCCGCCGCACGGCACCCGACCACAGGAGACGGCGATGACGGTCACGAGTGACGACACGGTCGAGGAGTTCCTCGGCCGGATCCGGGACGCCTGGGACGCGGGGGACGCGACCGGCTACGCGGCGCAGTTCGCCGAGGACGCCTCGTACGTGATCTTCCTGGGGGACGCCCTGTTCGGGCGTGCCGCCATCGAGCGGACGCACCGCGAGGTGTTCGCCCGGTGGCAGAAGGGCACGCGCATGGCGGTCAGGCCGGTCGACGTGCGGCTGCCGGACGAGTCCACGGCGGTGGTCACCACCGTCGGCGGCATCGGCAGGCGCGGCCGGATCGGCTTCGACAAGTTCCAGACCTTCACGCTGCACCGCCGCGCGGGACGCTGGGAGTGCGTGGCGTTCCAGAACACGAGGATGAGCCGCCGGTCCCGGCGCGCCCACCGCTGAGGACGCCTCCGGCCGCAGGCGGTACCTCGGAGTTCTCAGGGTCACCTGCGGCCCGGGGGCGTGTACTCCTTGAGGTAGTGGGCGACGCGGGCGCAGTAGTCGCGGTACTTCGGGGGAACTCCGCCCGCGTCGTTCACCTTGCGGAACGAGGTCCGGTAGGCGGCGGCGATCAGGACGCGCCGGTCGCCGGGCAGGCCCGGGGCCAGGTTCGGGGCGATGAAGCACAGATAGCGGCCCATGGCCGGGATGGAGACGCGGGCCGGGAACGGCGGCCGGGGGACCGTCGCCTCCGGCTGTCCGTCCGGGCGGATCCACCAGCGCAGCACGCGCGGCGTCCAGCGGGCGATGCCGTACTCGTCCTTGGCGGGGTCGGACAGGTTGGGGTCGAAGTCGCTCTCCGCCTTCAGCATGGCGGCGACCAGCGCCGGGGTGACGTCCGCGTTCGGGCAGGCGTGCGCCGCGTCGACGATGAGGGGCCGGTAGGAGGGCGGTACGCCCTGGTCGGTACGGAGTTCGGGGGCGCCGTAGGTGGCGGGGGCGGCCGAGGTGCCGGGCAGCGCGGCGGAGGTCTCGGCGGGCGGCGGCTCGTGCGCCAGGGTGCCGATGCCGTAGCCGAGGGCGGCGACGGCGGCCGTGGCGAGCAGACCGCCGGTGAGCAGGCGGGTGCGGTGCGGGTGCCCGGCGGCGCGCGCGGGCAGCCGGGGCACGCGCGACGGGCGGGCGGTCCCGGCCGCGGCGGCGACCCGGCGCAGCAGGGCCTCGGTGCCGATCCGGTCGGCGTGCGTCCGGGTCAGGCAGAGCGGCAGCACCGCACGCCAGGCGTCCGGGAGTCCGGGGGACAGGCACAGGCCCGCCGCGCCCTGCGCGTAGGCGACGGCCGCGTCCCGGCGGGCGGTGGGGATGCCGCCGGGCAGCGGGAACGCGCCGGTGAGGGTCAGATGGGCGAGCACGCCGAACGCCCAGACGTCGGCGGACGGGCGGATCCGCCGCCCGCGCTCCCCGATCTCGGACCACAGCAGCTCGGGCGGGGTGTAGTCGGAGGTGGAGAAGCCGGGGGAGTAGGCGTGGGTGCCCTCCAGCTCGGCGGCCATGTTGAAATCGGCCAGCCGCGCCGAACCGTCCCGCATCAGCAGCACGTTGGCCGGTTTCAGGTCACCGTGCACCCAGCCGGCCCGGTGCAGCTGCGCCAGGCCCTCGCAGATCTGCGCGAGCAGCGCGGGCCCGGCGGCGGGCCGGGGACCCGCGGCGAGCAGCGCGGCGAGCGAGCCCTCCGCCTTCTCCAGCACGAGGACGGTGGCGCCGTCCAGGGCGGGACATTCGGGATCGTCCACGGTCAGCGTCTCGTACATCCGGATCAGCCGGGGGCGGCGCAGGCGGCGGTGCAACGCCACCTCCCGGTCCGCGAGTTCACGCAGATGAGTGAGGCGGCGCGGGGTGCCGGTGCCGGTCGGCAGGAACTTCAGGGCGGCGCTCTGCGGCAGCGGGCCGTGGCCGCCGCCGGTCCGCCGGGCCTCGTAGACGCTGCCGAAGGCGCCCGTCGCCAGGGGCCGCCGCACCTCCCAGACGCCCACCCGGTAGCCGCGCGGCACCGGCACGGCGTACGGCTCGGTCACCGCTCCACCGGGCCCGGGGCGGCCGGGAGCACCGTGCGGCCCGGCCCGGCCAGCACCACCAGGTCGTCCTCGCGCACCAGGTCGAAGCGGAGGGCGAGCGAGACCAGCGACTCCTTCTTGCCGTTGAGCCGCGGGCCGGACTCGGCGGTGTCCGGGCCGGGTTTGAGGCGCAGCTTCACGGCCAGGTAGTCGATGTTCCACTGCACCGAGGTGCGCGAGGCGGCCGGCCAGAGCGGGCGCAGCCGCTCCACGACCTGGTCGACGGTGGGCAGCGGTGCGTGCGGGTCGCCGCGCAGGCGCGGCTCGCACAGGGCGGCGAGCACCGCGAAGTAGCGCTTGGCGCGGTCCACGGAGAAGGCGGGCACGGTGGGTTCGCCGTCCGGGCCGCCCGCACCGTGCAGATAGTCGTGGCGCGGCGCCCACACCTCGATGGGCAGCAGGTCACCGGCGGCGGGCAGCACGATCCGGGAGAACTCGAAGGGCACCGGCGCGTCCAGGCGGCCCGGCCCCACCTTGATGTGCTCGCCCGCGCCCTCCGGGTTCTCCACGACGTAGGTCTGCCGGGCCGAGAGGTTGCTCAGTATCCAGAAGGCGCCGTGCGCGGTGATCCGTCCGGCCCGGCGGGAGACCCCGTCGTGCCCGATCACCAGGTCGTTGTCCGGGGCGGAGCGCCCGAAGGACAGATGGTCGCCGGGCGCCAGCCGCAGCTGGCCGCCGGTCCGCTCGTCCTCCGTGGTCGGCGGAGGTACCACGATGATGCTGTACAAGGTGCGTCTCCCCGTGCCTGACGGCTACGGATCCCAGACTAGGGCGACGCAGCGGGGCCGTGCCCGCCCTCGTGAGGGTGAGACACGGCCCCGGGGGTGAACGGCGGGAACCGCTCGGTACGACGGTCGGATCTCAGTAACGGGGGCGGTTGAACCACGCCTTGCCCTTGGAGCCGCCGACGAAGCAGGCGATCAGGATGGCGAGGACCAGGTGCACGATGCCCACCAGGGTGAACGGGTACAGGCCGAGCACCGCCGTGATGATGCCGAAGACCAGGATGGTGATCCGCACGCCGTTGCCGCCGGAGGTGAACTTGGTGGCCAGCACGGCCGCGAGCACACCCCAGACCACCGCGAAGACCACCAGCGCCCACAGCTTGCCGGTCGAGTAGTCGGCGATCTGCTGGAAGGCGGAGTTGTCCTTGAGGCTGTCGTCCTTCTGGGCGGCGTTGATGGTCGCGGCCGAGACGGCGAACAGGCCCGCGCCGATCACCTGGAGACCGACGATCACCCAGAGCATCACACGGGCGGCGCTCACATTGCCCGGCATGGTCAGGGGGGCGCCGCCGTAGGGCTGCTGGCCCAGCGGCGGGGCCTGCGGGTAGCCGTAGCCGGGGGCCTGGCCCGGCTGCTGCGGCTGGCCGTAGCCGGGCTGCTGCGGGGCGCCGTAGGGGTTGTTCGGGTCGCCGTAACTCATGGCGGTGGTTCCTCCGTGGATCAAGTGCGGGGACGACGCGCGGCACCGTACGGAGGAGAGTTCTACAGAAAGCGGTCCGTCCCCCCGATGAGCTGCCCGCGGCACTGTGCCGTCCATCGTTCTTGACCGAATGCTTACTTGTCCAGTCGTATCCGGCGGGTGTTGTGCAAGTGCAACATCACTGATCATGGACGCGACGGGCAGGTGGACGGCGGGGGGTGCGGATGCGAACGGCGCCGCCGCCCGGTTCGGCACACCGGATTGGAACAGCGGGCGGGTCATCCGCGAGGATGGGGCCATGACCGCCCAGATTCTCGATGGCAAGGCCACCGCAGCCGCGATCAAGTCCGATCTGACCGCCCGGGTGGCGGCGCTGAAGGAGAAGGGCGTCACGCCCGGCCTCGGCACGATCCTGGTCGGGGACGACCCCGGCAGCCGCAAGTACGTCGCGGGCAAGCACCGCGACTGCGCCGAGGTCGGCATCTCCTCCCTCCAGCGCGAGCTGCCCGCCACCGCCTCCCAGGAGGAGATCGAGGCGGCCGTCCGCGAGCTGAACGAGGACCCGGCCTGCACCGGCTACATCGTCCAACTGCCGCTGCCCAAGGGCATCGACGAGAACCGCATCCTCGAACTGATGGATCCGGACAAGGACGCCGACGGGCTGCACCCGATGAACCTCGGCCGCCTCGTCCTCAACGAGCCCGCCCCGCTGCCCTGCACCCCCAACGGCGTACTGACCCTGCTGCGCCGCCACGGCGTGGAGATCAAGGGCGCCGAGGTCGTGGTCGTCGGACGCGGGGTGACCATCGGCCGCCCGATGCCGCTGCTGCTCACCCGGCGCAGCGAGAACGCCACGGTCACCCAGTGCCACACCGGCACCCGCGACCTGTCCGCCCACCTCAAGCGGGCCGACATCATCGTGGCCGCGGCCGGTTCCCCGCACCTGATCCGCGCGGAGGACGTCAAGCCGGGTGCCGCCGTGCTCGACGTGGGCGTCTCCCGCAACGCCGAGGGCAAGATCGTCGGCGATGTGCACCCGGACGTCGCCGAGGTGGCCGGCTGGCTCTCCCCGAACCCCGGTGGTGTCGGTCCGATGACCCGGGCCCAGCTGCTGGTCAACGTGGTCGAGGCGGCGGAGCGCAGTGTCGGCTGAGGCGAGCGGCACCGTACGCGGCAGGCTGCGCCGGGCGGGCCGGGGGCGGACCGGCCAGGAGCCGGGCGGCCCGGACGGAAGCGGCGGGTCCGGTGGCGCGGCCGGGAAGGGGCGCCGCCCGCGCGGCACGCGCCGCTTCCCGCTGTTCACCCGGGACACCGCGCGCCCCGAGGGCGGCGGCCGGGCCGCTCCCGGCGACGCCCCGGCGCCCGCCCGGCAGTGGCCGCTGCTGTCCGTCCTGATCACGGTCGGCGTCGGCCTGCTGGTGATCGCCCTGGACGCGTTCCGGGTGGGGCTGCTGCTGGTCGGCATCGGACTGCTGGGCGGCGCCGTGCTGCGCTGGCTGCTGCCCCGGGTCGGCATGCTCGCCGTCCGCTCCCGCTTCACGGACATCGTCACCTACGGCGTCCTGGGCCTGGCCGTCGTGCTGCTGGCGCTGATGGCCCAGCCCCGGCCGTGGCTGGAGATCCCGTTCCTGGACGACGTTCTGCACTACACCGTACGCAACCGCTGACGCGGTTCCCGCATCATCCTGAGTAGCGTGACGGCGGCCCATCCTCTCCCCCGAGTAAGGACGGGCCGCCGCCGGGATCAACCCTGCTCCACGGGGAACAGGCGTTCAACGCCTGTCTGTGCGCTGTGGCACGGAAGTGACCGTTCCGCTACGGTGTCCGCGCTTCGCCACAGCCATGTCCATGACCGGCGTGGGAACCGGCCGGTGCGCCGTCGTCGTCACTCGCCGCGAGGCGGGCCCCCGTGGCCGCCGGGAGGTGAGGTGAGCGATGGGCGCCTGGCAGCCGTTGCCGGACGATCTGCCGCCGGAGGTACGGCATTTCGTGGAGCAACTGCGGCTGCTCAAGGACGGGACCGGGCTCAGCCTGGTCGCGCTCGGCGCGCGCACCGCGTACAGCAAGTCGTCCTGGCAGCGCTATCTCAACGCCACCCAGCCCCCGCCCCGGCAGGCGGTCGCCGCCCTGTGCCGGGTCGCGGGCCTGACCGGAGCGGACGCCGAACGGCACACCGTGCGCTGGGAGATGGCCGTCAAGGTCTGGCCCCGGACGGCGCCGCTGGCCGCACCGCTGGCGGCGCCCGCGCCCGCTTCCGTGCCGGTCGCGGTTCCGGTGCCGCAGGGGCGGGACACGCCGGACGGCGAGGTGCGCGAGGGCTACGAGGAGGTGCCCACCGTGCCCTGGTGGGACCGGCCCGAGGGCTTGGACGAGCGGCGGCGCGGCCGGCCCGGCGGGCGCCTGCTGCTGTACGCCCTCGCGCTGCTCGCCGCGCTGCTGGTGACCGTGGTCGTGGGCGCCGTCGCGCTGGGCTGAGCGGCGGCCGGAGTCGCCCGGGGACGGGGATGTGACGACAGGCCCTGGCGTGGACAATCAGCGTGTACGGCGGTGTGTCCGCGTCCTCCGCACGGGCACCGCACAGGCGCCGTGCGGGGAAGAGCCGGTACGTACCGGGGAAAGAAGAGGGGGAGAGCAGCGATGCCTCGCTGGAAGGCCCTGCCCGAGGAACTGGACCCGCAGGTCAAGGAGTTCGCGGGCCAGTTGCGTCGGCTCGTGGACCGGAGCGGGCTGAGCGTCGCCGCGCTCGCCGACCGCACGGGCTACAGCAAGACGTCCTGGGAACGCTATCTGGGCGGGCGGCTGCTGGCGCCCAAGGGCGCGGTGATCGCCCTCGCCGAGGTGACCGGCACCGACCCGGTCCACCTCACCACCATGTGGGAGCTGGCCGAACGCGCCTGGAGCCGCGCGGAACTGCGCCACGACCGCACCATGGAGGCCATCCGCGTCGCCCAGGCCCGCGTCGCCCTGGAGGAGGAGCCGCCCGGCACACCGGCGCCGGACGCCACCGCCGCGACCAGGCTGCCCGCTCCGGGCGTCGCGGGCCCGGCGGGCGTGTCCCCCACGGTGCCGCCGCAGCCGACCGCGTCGGACGCGGACGCCCGCGAGGACGCGCGGAGCGGGGCCCGGAAGGGGACCGAAAAGCCCGGGGCGGACGCGAAGAAGGCGAAGAACCAGAAGGACCAGAAGGACCAGGAAAAAGAAGAGAAAGAAGAGAAAAAAGAAGAGGAGGAGCGGAAGGCCCCGACGGTCAACTCGTGGGGGCTGGCCGGGTACCGGGGCCCGGCGCCGATGGGCGTCCGCCCGGCCGGGCCCGCGGCGGCGGTGCCCGCCGGGCCGGGTGGCGCGAGCGGCCCCGTACGTCGCCCGGACAGCGCCACCCCCGGCAGCGGCACACCGGCCGTGGCCCCACCGGGACCGCCGGGACCGCCGGGACAGCCGGGCGCGGCCATGGGCCCGGCGGGCGCCGCGAACGCCGTACCGTCCCCGCCCGCCCCGGCCACCGGCGGCGGCTTCCGGCGCCAGTTGGCGATGTTCCTCGCGGGCATGCTCACGACGCTCGCGGTGATCGGCGGCGTCCTGTACTTCACGGGCGGCGACGGCGGGAAGAAGACGGCGGGCGCGACCGGTTCGCCCTCGCCCTCGGCCACCACCCGGCCGAGCCCGCCGCCCGGCGTGAAGTGCGTGGCCGACGGCTGCACCGGCAAGGACGCCCAGGCGATGGGGTGCAGCAGCGGCGGTCTGGGCACCACGGACCGCAGCGTCACCATCGGCAACGCTCTCGTCGAGGTCCGCTACAGCAAGACCTGCGGCGCCGCCTGGGGCCGGGTCGTCCGGGCCGGGCAGGGCGACGAGATCCGGATCACGGTCGGCGCGCACACGGAGCGGGACACGGTCCCGGCCACGGGCGGCGGCATCGCGTACACGCCGATGGTGGCCGTCGCGGACGCCACCGGCGCGCGGGCGTGCGTGACGCTGGCGTCGGGCCAGAAGGGGTGCACGGAGTAGCGGGTGCGCGGGGCGGAGGCGGTTCCGCGCGGCACGGCGTGGCGCGGCGCAGCGTGGCACGGCTCGGCTCGTGAAGGAGCCGCACCGGTACGGAAAAGAAACCGGGTGCGGTGCGCATGAGGCCCGCCGTCCGGGGCACGTGGACCGTACCCCCACGGGAGTCCGGTGCTCCGGTACCCCCATTCGGCGGCCGTTCCGTCTCTCCCTCTCCCGGACGGACCGGCCGCCTCCCGTGTGTTCCCCGCGTGTTCCCCGCCGGTGACCGGCTCACTCTGTGGGACGGGCCACAGGGGGCCGGACGTCCGGCATGCCGGATGCGCGATAGCCTGATCGCTGGATCTCTCTTGACGCCAAGAGATCGATCATCCGTACGCGTGATCGATCACCGTGGCGGACGTCCGGTCTCCGCGGCCGGTCGCGGGGATCCCCGCACCCCGGGGCAGGGACGCCCCGACCGCCAGCTGTCTACGGAGAACGCCATGACCCGCACTCCCGTGAACGTCACCGTCACCGGCGCGGCCGGCCAGATCGGTTACGCCCTGCTCTTCCGCATCGCCTCCGGCCAGCTGCTCGGCGCGGACGTGCCGGTCAAGCTGCGGCTCCTGGAGATCACCCCGGCCCTGAAGGCCGCCGAGGGCACGGCCATGGAGCTGGACGACTGCGCGTTCCCGCTGCTCCAGGGCATCGACATCTCGGACGACCCGAACGTCGCCTTCGACGGCACCAACGTCGCCCTGCTCGTCGGCGCCCGCCCGCGCACCAAGGGCATGGAGCGCGGCGACCTGCTGGAGGCCAACGGCGGCATCTTCAAGCCGCAGGGCAAGGCCATCAACGACCACGCCGCGGACGACGTCAAGGTCCTGGTCGTCGGCAACCCGGCGAACACCAACGCGCTGATCGCCCAGGCCGCCGCCCCGGACGTACCGGCCGAGCGCTTCACCGCGATGACCCGCCTCGACCACAACCGCGCGCTGACCCAGCTCGCGAAGAAGACGGGCACCACGGTCGCCGACATCAAGCGCCTGACCATCTGGGGCAACCACTCCGCCACCCAGTACCCGGACATCTTCCACGCCACGGTCGCCGGCAAGAACGCCGCCGAGGCCGTCAACGACGAGAAGTGGCTGGCCGAGGACTTCATCCCGACCGTCGCCAAGCGCGGCGCCGCCATCATCGAGGCCCGCGGCGCCTCGTCGGCCGCCTCCGCCGCCAACGCCGCCATCGACCATGTGCACACCTGGGTCAACGGCACCGCCGAGGGCGACTGGGTCTCCATGGGCATCCCCTCGGACGGCTCCTACGGCGTCCCGGAGGGCCTGATCTCGTCCTTCCCCGTCACCACCAAGGACGGCGTGTACGAGATCGTCCAGGGCCTGGAGATCAACGAGTTCTCCCGCGCCCGCATCGACGCCTCCGTGCAGGAGCTGGCGGAGGAGCGCGAGGCGGTCCGCGCCCTCGGCCTCATCTGAGCCACCGCACCCGCGCACGGGCCCCGTTCCGGTTCGACCGGAGCGGGGCCCGCGTGCGTCCCGGCCGGACACGGTGTGGTTCGCGCCACTGCGGCATCCTCTTGACTGTTCGCTTCCCCTGTGGCTCGCCCGCCCCCTATGCTGATGGCCCATCAGTGTCACGCGCAGTGATGACCGTTCACACCTCGGGGGAGCCACGTGAACACCGTGTCCGTGCCGCCACAGCCGCATCCGGCGCCTCCTGACGCGCCCCCGCCCGTGCCGCCGCACGCGAGCGAGGCCACCCGGCTGCTGTGCGCGGGGACCTATCTGGACCCCGCCTACCGGGACCGCGTGATCGAGGAACTGCACCTCAACGAACAGCGCCTGGTGGCCCCTTCCCTCGGCTTCGACGCGGCCCGCGTCCTCGCGCACGCGCTGCGCGCCCGCCGTACGGAGGTCGGGTGGGCCGCCGGGATCGTGGGACTGTGGATCGTCGGCTGGCCGCTGACCGGCGGGGTGATGGTGGCGTATCTGCTGCCCAGTCTGCTGCTCGCGATGGGCGTGGCCGCCCGCGGCGAGGACCCGAGCGCACCGGCGCAGCGCCGGGCCATGGCCGCCGCCCTGCGCTGGCTGGGCCGGCTGGTGTTCGCCCTCTTCCTGCTCGCCACCGTGGTCGCCGCCTTCTCCAGCGAGCGGGACACCTACGAGGCGACCGGCTTCAAGAGCTTCCTGCTGGGCCTGCTGCCCGCCCTGTCCCGGCTGGCGGGCGGCCACGACCGGATGACGGCGCTCCAGGCGTGGCTCGCGCTGGTGCTGTTCCTGGCCGTCGCCGTGGCCGCGGGCGTCCAGCGCAGCCAGTTCGCCCGCGCGCTCGGCGGCGAACTGGCCCCGGACCGCTTCCCGGACGCCGCCTCCGACCCGGCGGAGCGCGCCGACGACCCGCGCTTCCAGCGGCTCAAGGAGCGCATCCGGCTCGAACAGCACGCCCCGCTGGTGATGTACCGCGAGTCCCGCCCGTTCTGCGGCGCGGGCCGGGCGTATGACACCTGGGTGCTCGCCGTCGAGATGCGCCCCGTCGAGGGCCGTACACCGCGCCCGCTGCGCAACCGCACGGTCCTGGACACCGTACGGCCGCTCCTGGAGGGGCTGCGGCTGCCCCCGGAGTACGCGGGGCACACCGTGCGCGACCGGCTGCGCTGGCTGGAGCTGGACGAGTGCGTGTTCCTGCCCGCCGAGGGGCTGTCCCTGCGGCAGGACGCCCCCTACAGCCAGGAGGCGTTCGAGGAGCACCGGGACCGCGCCGTCGAGGAGGGCGCCGAGAAGCGGCGGCACTTCCTGCGGGTGCGGGTCGGCGGCTGGGAGGAGGAACTGGTCGTCACCGTGTACATCCGGGTGCACACCCAGGGGCGCATGCTCATGCTGGAGATCGCCCCGCATGTGCTGATGCCGGTCCGCGAGGACTTCAAGGACGCCGACCGCACGGCCCACCGGTTCCGCGCCAACGGCTGGCTCGGCATGGCGACCTGGGCCGCCGGACAGGTGCCCCTGTCGGTGACGAGTTCCTTCCTCACCCTGTGCCGGGCGGCGGGCCACGCCTGGCAACTGCTCACCGGCGGCTACGCGGACGCCCTGCCCGACGGCCCGGCGCTGTCCGTACGGGAACTGGGCGCCGCCGACTCCGGATCGACCTTCCAGCAGATGGACGTCGACCGCTATCTGCGCAGCGTCCAGGACCGTATCGCCCAGGGCGTCCGCACGGCCCTGTCCGAACACGGCTACCAGACCGGCGAGTTCGTGCAGAAGGTCGTCAACATCAGCAACGGCGGGGTGCACATCGACTCCGTCGCCCAGAGCACGTTCGCCATCGGCACGCACGCGCGGGCCGGATCCTCGGCGACCACCGGCGGTTTCGCGCCGCAGAAGGGAAACAGCCACGATGACCACGGCCGATGAGCCCGGCGTCAGTATCGGCGACGTCTCGCACAGCACGTTCGCCGTCGGCAGCCACGCGCACGCCGAGAGCCACCACGCGGCGGCCCCGCGCGACGCGGCGGCCGAGGAACTGCTCACCGCGGTCCGGGAGTTGCGGGCCGATCTGCAACGGGTCCGGGCGAGCGACAGCAGCCGGGACCTGGACGCGGCCCTGGCCGACACCGAGGACGAGATCACCCGTACCGGGAGCGCGGGGGAGAGCAGGCGGCAGCGGCTGCGCGAACTGCTCGCCGACGCCCAGTCGGTGCTGGCCGTCTTCGCCTCGGCCGGATCGGTGGCCGGACTGCTCGGCATGTGACCTGCCGGGCGGCCCGCCCGGACGGCAGACACGGACGGGGGAAGGAGAACACGGTGGTGATGCACGGGGGCGGCCGGTACTGGAACGAGGAGACCCAGCGCTGGGAGAACGGCAGGCGGGGTGCGCCCGTGGCGACGTCACCGCCGCCTGCCCGGCCCGACCACGCACCGGACGTGCCGGTGCCGGGACCGGTCCGGGACCCGGACGCGCCCACCGGCCGGTGGACCGTGTCCGGACCGCCGTCCGCACCGGCCGTGTCCGGCGTCCACGGCCACCGCAGACTGTGGACGGCGGCGGCCGCGGCCGCCGGGACCGGCGTCGTCGCCCTGGTGGTGACGCTGAGCCTGGGCGGCGGGAGCGACGACGACAAGGTCGCGCCGGCCGTGGACGTGTCCACCCCGGCCGTGGACATGTCCACCCCGGCCTCCTGGCCCGAGCCGTCGTGGTCCACGGACGTCTCCGGCGGGACGGTCACCGGCGGCCAGGAGCCGGATCCGGCCACGCAAGCGGCCACGGCGGAGCCCCCCGCCGGGTACGCCGTCCGCGACGACCCGGAGGGCTTCAGGATCGCCGTGCCCGACGGCTGGGAACGCCGCACGGTCGCTTCCCAGTTCGGCATCGACATCGTCAACTACCGCAGCGGCTCGGGCCACCGGCGGATCCAGGTCTACCAGGTGGCGGAGGACTCGCCCGACGCCTCCTTCACGCTCTACCTCTCCGACGCGGTCCCCAAGCCCTCCGGCTTCCGGGCGCTGGCCCTGGACCACGTGCAGACGGACGGGGTGAGCGGCACGCGTCTGGAGTACGTCGCCGACTCGCTCAAGGGCCAGCCGGACATCGGCACCTGGCACGTCTACGACGAGCGGTTCGCGGCCGCCGACGGCAAGGTCTACGCCATCGCCTCCTACGGGCCCGACTCGGACAGCGGGGGCGGCGCGCTGGCCGCTCTCACCACGGCGCTGGGCTGGTTCTGCCCGCCGGGCGCGGTGTGCCCGGCGCCCACCGGCTGAGCCCCGCCGCCGTGTCCGCAGCGGTGGTGCCCGCCGCGCGTTTTGTGCCCGTAAGCGGCCAAGATCCGTGACACGCGGCACGTTCACCCGCCGATCACGCATGGGAGCCGGGGGAAGAGGGCAGATGCCCCCGGCCCCGGGGGTGGCATCCGCGTCACCCCGGCGACGGTGAGGGAGCGGAAGGCAGTGCCGGACAAGCCGGTCGGACCGGACGAGACGGATGAGGCGGGCAGCGCCCGGCACCCGGCGCATCCCGCCCGGCGCTCGGCACAGCCCACCCTGCACATGGGCGGGGAGTGGCGCCAGGCGTACTCCGGTGCGACGCGCGACATCCTCGACCCCGCGGACGCGACCGTGTGCGCCGTGGTCGCCGAGGGCGGCGCCCAGGACGTGGACCTCGCCGTGGAGGCCGCCCGGCACGCCTTCGACGGCGGGGAGGGCGCCTGGCCGCGCACGCCGGTCGCCGCCCGCGCCGAACTGCTGCGCCGTGTCGCCGGTCTGCTGCTGCGCGACCGCGAGCGGCTCGCCCTGCTGGAGAGCCGGGACGCCGGCAAGACGCTGGAGGAGGGCCGGGTCGACGTGGACTGCGTCGCCGACGCCTTCCGCCACTTCGCCGACCTCGTCGCCGCCGAGGCGCCCGGCCGGGTCGTGGACGCGGGCTCGCCCGACATCCACAGCGTCGTCGGGCACGAGCCGGTCGGCGTCTGCGCGCTGATCACGTCCTGCGACTACCCGCTGCTCCAGGCCGGCTGGAAGATCGCCCCGGCGCTCGCCGCGGGCAACACCTTCGTGGTCAAGCCGAGCGAGCTGACCCCGCTGACGACCGTCGCGCTCGTCGACCTGCTCGCCGAGGCGGGGCTGCCCGCCGGTGCGGCCAACCTCGTCACCGGGTCCGGCCGCACGGCCGGTGCCCGGCTCGCCGGGCACCCCGGGGCCGACCTGGTCTCGTTCACCGGGAGCCGGGCCGCGGGCACCGAGGTGGCCCGTGCCGCGGCGGCCACCGTGAAGCGGGTCGTCCTCGGGCTCGGCGGCAAGAACCCCAATGTCGTCTTCGCCGACGCCTGCGCCACCGACGACGGTTTCGACACCGCCGTCGACCAGGCCCTCAACGCGGCCTTCGTGCACAGTGGCCAGGTCTGCTCGGCGGGCTCCCGGCTGATCGTCGAGGAGTCCGTGAAGGAACGTTTCGTCGCCGAACTCGCCCAGCGGGCCCGGCACATCCGGCTGGGCCGCGGCACCGAGCCCGGCGTCGAGTGCGGCCCGCTCGTCTCCGAGGAGCGGCGCGCCCGTACGGAGGCGTACGTCGCCGCCGCGCTCGCCGAGGGCGCCGTGGTGCGCTGCGGGGGCGGGCGCCCCGAGCCCGCCGTGTACCGGCCCGCCACCGGCTTCTTCCACGAGCCGACCGTCCTCGACCGCTGCCACCGCCAGATGAAGGCCGTCCGCGAGGAGGTCTTCGGGCCCGTCCTCACCGTGGAGACCTTCCGCACCGAGCAGGAGGCGGTCGCGCTCGCCAACGACACCGAGTACGGCCTGGCCGGGGCGGTGTGGACCGCCGACGCGGGCCGTGCCCGCCGGGTGGCGGGACGGCTGCGCCACGGCACCGTCTGGATCAACGACTTCCACCCCTGCCTGCCGCAGGCCGAGTGGGGCGGCTTCGGCAAGAGCGGCCTCGGCCGCGAACTCGGCCCCACCGGCCTGGCCGAGTACCGCGAGATCAAGCACACCTACCAGAACCTCACCCCGGGACCGGTCCGCTGGTTCGCGGGCTGACCCGGCTCACCCGGGCGGGAGCGTCCCGGGTCCCTGCCGGAGCAGTCCGTCCGCGATCTCCCGCAGGGCCTGGGCCGTCCGGCGCTGGAGCCCCGGGCCGAAGGTGACGCGGGTGGCGCCGAGGGTGCCGAGGGCGGTGGGGGAAGGGGCGCCGGGGGCCGGGCGGTGCAGGGCGTTCAGCGGGCCCTGGATCCCGGCGCGCAGCAGGGGCAGGACGTCCTCCGGCGCGAGGATCGGGTACACACAGTCCGCGCCCGCGGCCACGTACCGCCCGGCCCGGCCGATGGCCCGGCCGGGATCGCCGTCGCCGTGCACGAAGGTGTCGACGCGGGCGTTGAGGAACAGCCGGTCACCGGCGGCCGCGCGGACCTCGGCGAGGTAGTCGGCGTGCTCCCGCGGGTCCTTGAGGACACCCCCGTCGGAGTCCTCCAGGTTGCAGCCCACGGCGCCCGCCTCCAGCAGCCGTTCCACCAGCTCCTTCGCCGGCAGCCCGTAGCCGCCCTCGATGTCCGCCGACACCGGTACGTCCACGGCGCGCGCGATGCGTGCCACCGCGGCGAACATCTCGTCCGCCGGGACGTCCCCGTCGGCGTACCCGAGGGACGCGGCGACGCCCGCGCTGGGGGTGGCGAGCGCCGGGAACCCGGCCTCCGCGAAGACCCGGGCGCTGGCCGCGTCCCACGGTCCGGGCAGGATCAGGGGGTCGTCGGGCAGCCTGCCGTGGTGCAGGGCACGGAAGGTCTCGGTGGCGTTCACGGGCGGTGGCCTCCCGGCGGGACGCGGCGGGCGACCATCAGGCGGTTCCAGCCGTTGATGACGGTGATCAGCGCGATCAGATGGGCGAGCGCGGCCTCGTCGAAGTGGCGGGCGGCCTCCTCGTACACCGCGTCCGGCACGAAGCCGTCCGTCAGCACGGTGACCGCCTCGGTCAGCGCGAGCGCCGCCCGCTCGCGCCCGGTGAACAGGTCCTCGGTCTCCTCCCAGGCGTTCAGGAGCTGGATCCGGTCCTTGGACTCGCCGTTCTTCCGGGCGATTTCGAGATGCATGTCCAGGCAGAACGCGCAGTGGTTGAGCTGCGAGGCCCGGATCATGACCAGTTCGGCCAGGACCGGATCGCCCAGCCCTTTCTTGGCCGCCGCGCTCAGCGCCGACATCGCCCCCGAGACCTCAGGGTCCAGCAGCCGGGTCCGGCTCACTTGTGCGCCCCCGGCCGGTAGTGGCCCGGGGTCATCCGGGTGGTCACGCCGAACCGGTTCCAGGCGTTGATCACCGCGATGGCCGCGATCAGCTGGGACAGCTCGGCCTCCTCGAAGTGCCGGGCGGCCCTCTCGTACACCGCGTCCGGCACGAAGCCGTCGGTCAGGACGGTGACGGCCTCGGTCAGCTCGATCGCGGCCAGCTCCTTCTCCGTGTAGAAGTGCCGCGACTCCTCCCACGCGCTGAGCTGCACGATCCGCTCCACGCTCTCACCCGCCGCGAGGGCGTCCCTGGTGTGCATGTCCAGGCAGAACGCGCAGTGGTTGAGCTGGGAGGCCCGGATCTTCACCAGCTCGTACAGCCGGGGTTCGAGCCCCCGCTTGGCGGCCGTGTCCAGGCGGATCATGGCCTTGTAGACCTCGGGGGCGTACTGGTGCCAGGACAGGCGGGGCGCCTGCTCGGCCGCGTAGGGGGTGTCGGCGGATTCCGCTTCAGTCTCCGTGCTCATGCGCTCGACCCTAGGCGCGAAGCATCCCAGGAGTATGGTCCATTTCCATGGCGAGAACATGGGCCACTCTGGGCGTCGACCTCCATCTGGAACCGGCCGGTCCAGGGGTGCGGCGCGGACTGACCGACGCCCTGCGGGAGGCGGTCCGCACCGGCCGGCTCGCCCCCGGCACCCGGCTGCCGTCCTCCCGCAGCCTCGCCGCCGACCTCGGCGTCGCCCGCAACACCGTCGCCGACGCCTACGCCGACCTCGTCGCCGAGGGCTGGCTCACCGCCCGCCAGGGCTCCGGCACCCAGGTCGCCGACCGGGCGGTCGCCGCCTCCGCCACCGCCCCGCCGGGCCCGCACCGCACCCCGCACCGCCCCCGGTACGACCTGCGCCCCGGCAGCCCCGACCTGGCCTCCTTCCCCCGCGCCGCCTGGCTCAGGGCGGCCCGCCGCGCGCTCACCACGGCCCCGCACCACGTCCTCGGCTACGGCGACCCGCGCGGCACGGCCGAGCTGCGCACCGCGCTGGCCGGGTATCTCGCCCGGGTGCGCGGCGTGCGCACCGGCCCGGAGCACATCGTGGTGTGCGCCGGGTTCGCGCACGGCCTGCGGATCCTCGGGGAGGTGCTGCGCGAGCGCGGCACGGACACCGTCGCCGTCGAGTCGTACGGCCTCGACCTGCACCGGGACCTGCTGACCCGGGCCGGTCTGCGCACCCGCCCGCTGCCCTTCGACGAACGCGGGACGGTCGTCGCACCGCCGCCCGGCACCGGGGCGGTCCTGCTCACCCCCTCGCACCAGTTCCCGATGGGCGTGGCCCTGCCCCCGGACCGGCGCGCGGCCGTCACCGACTGGGCGCGGCGCACCGGCGGCCTGGTCCTGGAGGACGACTACGACGGCGAGTTCCGCTACGACCGCCAGGCGGTCGGCGCGCTCCAGGGCCTCGACCCCGACCACGTCGTCCATCTGGGCACCGCCAGCAAGTCCCTGGCCCCCGGCCTGCGGCTGGCCTGGATGGTGCTGCCCCCGGACCTCGCCGAGGCGGCGGTCCGGGCCAAGGGGCACGCCGAGGTCTGCGGGGTGCTGGACCAGCTGACGCTGGCGGAGTTCATCACCTCCGGTGCCCACGACCGCCAGGTGCGCGCCGCCCGGCTGCGCTACCGGCGCCGCCGCGACGCCCTGGTGGCGGCGCTGGCCACCGCCGCCCCCGCGGTCCGCCCCACCGGCATCGCCGCCGGACTGCACGCCGTGCTGCGGCTGCCACCGGGCACCGAGCAGGCGGTGGTGCAGGCCGCCGCCTGGCAGGACCTCACCCTCCACGGCCTCTCCCGCTTCCGCCACCCGGAAGCCACGGTGCCCCCACTGGACGCCCTGGTCGTCGGCTACGGCACCCCGCCCGATCACGCGTGGGCGGGGGCTCTGGACGCGCTGTGCCGGGTGCTGCCCTGAGCGGGGTGGGGACCTGTCCGCGGGCCGGTCGCCGCTCGGGCCGATCCGGCCGGGGAAGGGGCGGGCCGTCGCTCCGGGGGTGGTCAGGCCGAGTCGGCCGGTTCCTGTTCCTGTGCGGGCTCGGTCGCCGGGGCCTCGCCGAAGCGGGCCAGGGCCAGTGCCCCGGCCACCGCGACCGCGAAGCCGAGGACCGCGAGCCAGGCCAGCCCGTCCCGGGTGCGGTCGCCGAGCCACACCACGCCGATCGCCGCCGGGCCGAGCGTCTCGCCCAGCACGAGACCGGCGGTGGCCGTGGTCACCGAGCCGCGCTGGAGGGCGGTGGTGAGCAGCAGGAAGGCGGCACCGCCGCCCAGGACCAGGGCGTACGCCGCCGGGTCGGTGAACAGCGTCGCGGGGGCGAGCGAGTCGATCAGCCGGACCGCCACCTCGACCACGCCGAAGCCGAGGCCCGAGCCCAGACCGAGCAGCAGCGCCCGGCCGCGCTCGGGCAGCCGCCCCGCCACCGAGCCCAGCGCCAGCACGGCGAGGGCCGCGGCGAGCATCGCCCACTTCAGGGCCGTGGAACCGGGCTTGTCGCCCTCGGCACCCGAGGCCAGCCCGAGCAGGGCGAGCCCGGCGCAGACCACCGCCACCGCGGCCCACTCCGTGCCGCTGAGCCGCACCCGCAGCAGCCGGGCCGCGGCCACCGCCGTCACCGCCAGGCTGGAGGCCAGGGCCGCGCCCACCGCGTAGATCGGCAGGGAGCGCAGCGCCACGATCTGGAGCACGAAGCCGGCCCCGTCAAGGCCGAGGCCCAGCAGGTACCGCCACTGCCGCAGCGCCCGCAGCAGCAGCGCCGCGTCACCGCCCGGACCGGCCTGGCCGCCGTCCGCACCGGCCGCCGCCCGCGCGGCGACCGCCTGGAACACCGTCGCTGTACCGAAACACACCGCCGCACCGAGCGCGCACACCATTCCCAAGAACACGCACCGACTGTAGGCGAGTGCGGGGGGCACGGGGCCGCCCGCACCCGTGTTCCCGGCCCTCTCTAGGCTGGCCGACGCGCGACGGCCGGGAACCGGCCACCGGGTTCCGGCCGTGAACAACGACAGCACGTACCGGCACGGCATCACACGGCATCACACGACGATTGCGACGGGGAGACAGGGACATGGCGGACACACGCAGACGGCTTCGGTCGGGCACGGTCGTACTGGGGGGCATGGGGCTGCTGGCCGCCGCGCTCACCTCCTGCTCCTCCGCCCCGGACAAGCGGTGCGTGGACCGCGGCAGCTACTCGCTGTCCAAGGGCTACAAGGTCGTCGCGGACAAGAACTGCAAGACCACCAAGTCCTCGTACAACAGCGCCTGGTACTACGGCGGCAAGAAGAAGAGCGGCTGGGTCACCGGCGGTTCGTTCACCAAGCCGCGCAAGAGCTCCGGCGGGTCCGGCCCCAGCTCCGGGTCGGTGTCCGGCGGCAGCCACGGCAGCCACGGCGGCGTCGACCGGGGCGGCTTCGGCGGCGGCCACGGCAAGTCCGGCGGCTGAGGCCCACGATGGAACGCCGCACCCTGGAACCCCGGCCCGGCTGGCAGCAGACCGTCGAGGCGCAGGGCCTGATCTACCCGCTCACCCGCCACCCCGACGACTCGCTGCGGCCCTACTGGGACGAGAGCGCCTGCTACGTCTTCTCGCTGCCCGAGGTGGAGGCGCTGGAGGACGTCGTCGAGGAACTGCACCGCATGTGCCTGGCCGCGGCCGGGCACATCGTCGCCACCGGGCGGTTCGCCGACCTCGGCATCACCGACCCGCGGGTCGCCGCCGCGGTCGCCGAGTCCTGGCACCGGCGGGCCGAACTCCCCTCCGTCTACGGCCGCTTCGACCTGCGCTACGACGGCACGGGACCGGCCAAGCTGCTGGAGTACAACGCGGACACCCCGACCTCGCTGGTCGAGGCGGCCTCCCCGCAGTGGTTCTGGATGGAGGACCGCTTCCCCGGCGCCGACCAGTGGAACTCCCTGCACGACCGGCTCGTCGCCGCGTGGCGCAAGCAGGCGAAGCTGCTCCCGCCGGGCGCCCCGCTGCACTTCGCGCACTCCGCCGAGGACGAGCTGGGCGAGGACCTGATGACGGTCGCCTACCTCAAGGAGACGGCCGAGCAGGCGGGCCTGGAGACCGAGTGGATCTCCGTCGAGGAGATCGGCTGGGACCCGCTGTCCGAGCGGTTCGTGGACAACGGACTGCGGTTCATCCGCAGCGTCTTCAAGCTCTACCCCTGGGAGTGGCTGACCACCGACCGCTTCGGCGGGCACGTGCTGGACACCCTCGACAACGGCGGCGGCACCGGCTCCACCCTGTGGATCGAGCCCGCCTGGAAGATGCTGCTGAGCAACAAGGCGCTGCTGGCCGTCCTCTGGGAGCTGTACCCCGGCCACCCCAACCTGCTCCCCGCCTACCTCGACGGCCCGCGCGAACTGGCCGACACCAGCGGCTATGTGGCCAAGCCGCTGCTCGGCCGCGAGGGCGAGGGCGTCACGGTGCACGAGCCGGGCACCGAGGCCGCGCCCGGGTCCGGGTCCGGTCCCGGCCCCGCGTCCGCCTCGGAGGACGAGGCGTGCTGCTACCAGGCGCTCGCCCCGCTGCCCGCCTTCGACGGCAACCATGTCGTCCTGGGCGCCTGGGTCGTCGGGGACGCGTCCGCCGGTCTCGGCATCCGCGAGTCGTCCGGTCTGATCACGGACGAGTACGCCCGCTTCGTCCCGCACGTGATCCTCTGAGCGCACCGGCCGGGACCGGTGCCGGACGGAGGCTCGGGTGAGGTGGCCGGGCTCAGGTGAGGTGGCCGAGGGTGCGCAGATAGCCGTGCAGGGCCGCGGACGCGGCCAGACGGCGGCTGCTGTGCTCGTACAACCGCTCCCGGCGGGCGGTGAGTTCGTCGCGGACCCGGTCCGAGCCGCCGCCCGCGCGCAGCGCCTCCAGGACCGGTCCGGCCGCCGCGAGCGGATGGCCGCCCCGGCGCAGCAGCGCCACGACGTGCGCCGCCCGCAGCTCGGCGGGCGGGTAGCGGCGGTAGCCCGTGCCCGGCTCCCGGTCCGGCCGCAGCAGTCCGCGCTCCTCCCACAGCCGCAGCACCGGCGGCTTCACCCCCACGGCGCGCGCGGCCTCCCCGATGCGCGGCGCCCGGCGCCCGGCGGCCGGGGAGAGCGCGCCGCCCGCCAGGACCGACGCCAGCGCCTCGCCCACGGCGGCCAGCCCGGCGCGTTCCCGGTCGAGGGCGGCATGGCTCGCGTCGACGGCGGCCAGCGCCGCCCGCAGGTCCCCGGCGTGCACGGCCCGCATGACCGTGCGCGCCGTCGGCCAGCCGTGCCCGGCGGCCAGTTCCCGCAGCGCCGCCAGCGCCTCGGCGTGCACGGCGGTGAAGACCCGGTAGCCGGACGCGGTGCGCCCGGCCGGGGGCAGCAGCCCGCCGTCGGCGTAGACGCGGATCTGCTGCACCGACACCCCCGCCGACCGCGCCAGCACGGCGATCCGCACCCGGTCCTCCACGCGAGTCCTCTCCACCGGTTGAGACTTTCCGGACAGCCGGCCCGGCCCACCTGCGGACAGTCTGCGCCGAGTGCCTGCCAGCAATTGAATGGAACAATGGAAACCACCGGATCCGGCCCCCGAACCCGCCACCCGATGGGAGACGACGGACGTGCAGTTCCTTCTGGAGGTCACGGTGGACCCGGCCCAGCCGCCCGAGGAGCGGGCCCGCGAACTGGGCCGCATCCTGCGCTACTGGGGCGGCAACCTCCACCACTACGCCCTCGAACCCGGTGACGGCTCCGCCGTCCACGACTCGTCCTACCGCGAGGTCGGCCGCTGGAGCATCACCGGCACCACCGGCACCACCGGAGCCGACGGCGCCTGACCGCCGCCCGCCCGCCCGGACGGCCGCCGCGCCCCGCCCGCATGGTGGACGCCGCGGCGTCCGTCCCGGCACCGGCCGGTAGGCTGGCCGAGGGCCGTGACTGGCGCGCTGGGCCCCGGCGGGACGCCGGGACCCGAAGATGGGACCGACCATCGGGAAGCGGCCCGAGCAGCATCTGTGCCGTGCGCCTGGGCCGTCCCGTGAACGCCGACGCCACGTCCGGAGGTCCCCAGATGTCCGCGCCCCTGTCCACCGAGTCCACCGCCTTCCGCGCCGCGCTCGACGTGATCCGCGCCGTCGAACCGCGCGTCGCCGACGCCATCGGCCAGGAGGTGGCCGACCAGCGCGAGATGCTCAAGCTGATCGCCTCCGAGAACTACGCCTCCCCGGCCACGCTGCTCGCGATGGGCAACTGGTTCAGCGACAAGTACGCCGAGGGCACCGTGGGCCGCCGCTTCTACGCGGGCTGCCGCAACGTCGACACCGTCGAGTCGCTGGCCGCCGAGCACGCCCGGGAGCTGTTCGGCGCCCGCCACGCCTACGTCCAGCCGCACTCCGGCATCGACGCCAACCTGGTCGCCTTCTGGGCGGTCCTCGCCGACCGGGTCGAGGCGCCCTTCCTGGAGAAGACCGGCGTCCGCCAGATCAACGACCTCTCCGACGCCGACTGGGCCGAACTGCGCGCCGCCTTCGGCAACCAGCGCATGCTGGGCATGTCCCTGGACGCCGGCGGCCACCTCACCCACGGCTTCCGCCCGAACATCTCCGGGAAGATGTTCGACCAGCGCTCCTACGGCACCGACCCGGCCACCGGTCTCCTCGACTACGAGGCCCTGCGCGCCACCGCCCGCGCGTTCAAGCCGCTGATCATCGTCGCGGGCTACTCGGCCTACCCCCGCCTGGTGAACTTCCGGATCATGCGCGAGATCGCCGACGAGGTCGGCGCCACGCTCATGGTCGACATGGCCCACTTCGCCGGGCTGGTCGCGGGCAAGGTCCTCACCGGCGACTTCGACCCGGTCCCGCACGCCCAGATCGTCACCACCACCACCCACAAGTCGCTGCGCGGCCCGCGCGGCGGCATGGTCCTGTGCGACGACTCCCTCAAGGACCAGGTCGACCGCGGCTGCCCGATGGTGCTCGGCGGCCCGCTCCCGCACGTCATGGCCGCCAAGGCGGTCGCCCTGGCCGAGGCCCGGCAGCCCTCCTTCCAGGACTACGCCCGGCGGGTCGTCGACAACTCCCGCGCCCTGGCCGAGGGCCTGACGCGGCGCGGCGCCACCCTGGTGACCGGCGGCACCGACAACCACCTCAACCTGATCGACGTCGCCTCCTCCTACGGGCTGACCGGCCGCCAGGCCGAGGCCGCGCTGCTGGACTCCGGCATCGTCACCAACCGCAACGCGATCCCCGCCGACCCCAACGGCGCCTGGTACACCTCCGGCGTCCGGATCGGCACGCCCGCGCTGACCACCCGGGGGCTCGGCACCGCCGAGATGGACGAGGTCGCCGCTCTCATCGACCGGGTGCTGACCGCGACCGAGCCCGGTACCACCGCCAAGGGCGCCCCGTCCAAGGCGCGGCACGTCCTGGACGGCAAGACCGCCGAGGAGATCG
Source organism: Streptomyces sp. PsTaAH-124 (assembly GCF_000373685.1). Taxonomy (NCBI): domain Bacteria; kingdom Bacillati; phylum Actinomycetota; class Actinomycetes; order Kitasatosporales; family Streptomycetaceae; genus Streptomyces; species Streptomyces sp. PsTaAH-124. The sequence continues at coordinate 214,203 of NZ_KB892158.1, forward strand.
CCCACCGGGCCTCCGACCTCGTGGCGGGCTTCCCGCTCTACCCGGAGATCGACCTCGGCTGACCACCGGCCCGCGGCCGCCCCCTCCCACGCCGGGGGGCGGCCGTCCGGTGAGGCTGTTGCACAACAGCAGGCGATTCGGGCCGCGGCTGTTGCGGACCAGTTCCGGATCGGGGGCCGTTACCTGAGAGAATGGTGAGCATGGCCAACGACCGACCTCGCGTGCTCTCCGGAATCCAGCCCACCGCAGGCTCGTTCCACCTCGGCAACTACCTCGGCGCCGTCCGCCAGTGGGTGTCCCTCCAGGAGTCCCACGACGCCTTCTACATGGTCGTCGACCTGCACGCGATCACGGTCCCGCAGGACCCGGCCGAGCTGCGCGCCAACACCCGGCTGGCCGCCGCCCAGCTGCTGGCCGCCGGTCTCGACCCGGAGCGCTGCACGCTGTTCGTCCAGAGCCACGTGCCCGAGCACGCCCAGCTCGCCTGGGTCATGAACTGCCTCACCGGCTTCGGCGAGGCGTCCCGGATGACCCAGTTCAAGGACAAGTCCGCCAAGCAGGGTGCCGACCGGGCCTCCGTCGGCCTGTTCACGTACCCCGTCCTCCAGGTCGCCGACATCCTCCTCTACCAGGCCCACCAGGTGCCGGTCGGCGAGGACCAGCGCCAGCACATCGAGCTGACCCGCGACCTGGCCGAGCGCTTCAACGGCCGCTTCGGCGAGACCTTCACCGTCCCCTCCGCGTACATCCTCAAGGAGACGGCGAAGATCTACGACCTCCAGGAGCCGTCGATCAAGATGAGCAAGTCGGCGTCCACGCCGAAGGGCCTCATCAACCTGCTCGACGACCCGAGGACCACCGCGAAGAAGGTCAGGAGCGCGGTCACCGACACCGACACGGTCATCCGCTTCGACCCCGAGGCCAAGCCCGGCGTCAGCAACCTGCTGTCGATCTACGCCACGCTCACCGGCACGGGCATCCCCGCGCTGGAGGAGAAGTACGAGGGCAAGGGGTACGGCGCGCTCAAGACGGACCTGGCCGAGGTCATGGTCGAGTTCGTGACGCCGTTCCGCGAGCAGACCCAGCAGTACCTGGACGACCCGGAGACGCTGGACTCGATCCTGGCCAAGGGCGCCGAGAAGGCCCGCGCGGTCGCCGCGGAGACCCTCGCCCACGCGTACGACCGGGTGGGCTTCCTGCCGGCCAAGCACTGAGGCGCACTCCCGCTCGCGACCGTCCCGTACGAAGCGCCGTACATCACTGCGGCTGCGCCTGCCCATCGCCGGGCCGTGGCCGTACAGTCGATAGCCGGACGGCCGGGACGAAACGGCCGGGAACACGCGAGAGCGCACGAGAGGGCACGAGCCCGCCCGGCCCTCGCCCGCGGGGACGGCACGGACAGCAGAGCAGAGACCACATCGGCACGACGACAGGAGACGACGTGGGGACCGTAACGATCGGTGTGTCGATCGCGGTCCCGGAGCCCCACGGCAGCCTGCTCCAGGAGCGGCGCGCGGGCTTCGGCGACGCCGCGGCTCACGGCATCCCCACGCATGTCACCCTGCTCCCGCCGACCGAGGTCGACCGGGCCGCGCTCCCGGCCGTCGAGGCCCATCTGACCGAGGTGGCGGCGGCCGGGCGGTCCTTCCCGATGCGGCTGTCCGGCACCGACACCTTCCGGCCGCTGTCGCCGGTGGTGTACGTCCGGGTCGTCGAGGGCGCCGAGGCGTGCGCCCGGCTCCAGGAGCGGGTCCGGGACGCCTCCGGGCCGGTGGCCCGCGAACTCCAGTTCCCCTACCACCCGCACGTCACGGTCGCGCACGGCATCGACGAGGCCGCGATGGACCGCGCCTTCGCGGAGCTGGCCGGGTACGAGGCCGCCTGGACGTGCACCGGTTTCGCGCTGCACGAGCAGGGCCCCGACGGGGTGTGGCGCAAGCTGCGGGAGTTCTCCTTCGGCGGCCGCGCGGTGGTGCCCCCGCAGGCGGCCCCCGTCGACCGCGGCACCCTGCCCGCCCGCTAGGCCCGCCAGGACGCCCCTCCGCTACAGCGGCAGCCGCCGGTACAGCCCGCGCGGCAGATGCCGCAGCGCCGTCGTGACCACCCGCAGCGTGCCCGGCACCCATACGGTCTCCGAGTGCCGCCGCAGGCCCAGTTCGACGGCGGTGGCGACCTCGCCCGGCGTGCTCGCCAGCGGCGGCACCGCGCGGCCCGCCGTGGCCCGGGACGTCACGAACGCGGGGCGTACGAGCATCACGTGCACGCCCGTCCCGTACAGCGCGTCGCCCAGGCCCTGGGTGAAGGTGTCCAGGCCCGCCTTGCTGGAGCCGTAGATGAAGTCGGTGCGGCGGGCCCGTTCGGCGGCGGCAGCGGAGAGGACGGCGAGAGAGCCGTGCCCCTGGTTCTGGAGGGCGCGCGCGGCCACCAGGGACGCCGAGACCGCGCCGGAGTAGTTGGTCTGGGCGACGTGCACCGCGTTCAGCGGCTCCCGCTCGTCGTACGCCTGGTCGCCCAGGACGCCGAAGGCCAGCAGCACCAGGTCGACGGGGCCCTCGGCGAACACCTTGCCGAGCACGCTCTCGTGCGCGCCGCAGTCGAGCGCGTCGAAGGCGACCGTGCGCACCTCGGCGCCCAGCGCCCGCAGCCGGGCCGCCTCCTCGTCCAGGGCGGGCGCGGACCGGCCCGCCAGCCACACCGTGCGGGTGCGGCGCGCGATCAGCCGCCGCACGGTGGCCAGCGCGATCTCGGAGGTGCCGCCGAGCACCAGCACGGAGCGCGGCAGCCGGCCGGGACCCGGATCGGTGAGCCGGGGGACCAGCCGGGCCAGGGAACGGGCGGGACGGGAGGCGGGACGGGGGACCGCGCCGGGGGCAACCTTCACGGCAGACGACTGTATCGTCCGCTTATGGGCGTTCTGTCGTAGAAACGCGGTGTTGACGCGGCGCCTGAGCGGGCAGAAGTCCGATCATGGACTGGCTGAAGAACCTCCCCGTGATCGGCCCGTGGCTGACACGTCTGATGCAGACGCACGCGTGGCGGTCGTACGAACGTCTGGACCGGGTCAAATGGACCCGGCTCGCCGCCGCCATGACGTTCGTCAGCTTCATCGCGCTGTTCCCGCTGCTGACCCTGGCCGCCGCGATCGGCGCCGCCACCCTCAGCACCCGGCAGCAGCACACCATGGAGAGCAAGATCGCCCAGCAGTTCCCGGGCCTGGGCGACCAGCTGCACATCACCACGCTGGCGCAGAACGCGGGCACCGTCGGGATCATCGCCGGTGCCGCCCTGCTCTTCACCGGCATGGGCTGGGTCGGCCAGATGCGCGACTGCCTGCGCGCCGTCTGGGAGCTGCCGGACCCGGAGAAGAACCCGGTGGTGAGCAAGGTCCAGGACGCGGGGATCCTGGTGGGCTTCGGCGGCGCCGTGCTGGTCACGCTCGCCGTCTCCACCGTCGCCTCGGCCGCCGTCGGCTGGACCTCGCGCGCGGTGGGCCTGGGCGAGGACGGCGCGGGCAGCGTGGTCCTGCGGGTCATCGCGTTCGCCGTCGCGGTGCTCGCCGACTTCCTGGTGCTGCTGTACGTCCTGACCCTGCTGCCCGGCGTCGAGCCGCCGCGCCACCGCCTGGTGGTCGCCGCGCTGCTCGGCGCGGTCGGCTTCGAGCTGCTGAAGCTGCTGCTCAGCGGCTATATCCAGGGGGTGGCGGCGAAGAGCATGTACGGCGCGTTCGGGGTCCCGGTCGCGCTGCTGCTGTGGATCAACTTCACGGCCAAGCTGGTGCTGTACTGCTCCGCCTGGACCGCGACCGGCAGCGCGGCGGAGGCGGACGGGGACGCCGCCGGTCCGGGGACCGGCGGCGGTGACGAGGCGGCCGAGCGGCCCGGCGGGCGGCTCAGGGGCGCGGACGGCGCCGCATGAGCTCCGGCAGCGGCCAGCGCCGGTTGACCAGGAAGGCACCGGCCGCCAGCAGCACCAGCACCCCGCCGGTGATGCCCAGCGCGATCCCCATGCCGCCGGAGCCGCTCCCGGCGGCGCTCGCGGTCCTCGCCGTGCCCCGCGTGCCGTCGGCCGGGGCGCTCGGGTCCGGCTGCGCACCGGCCGCCTCGGCGCTCCTGGGCCGTACCAGGGTGCCCACCGGCTGCACCTTGCCGGCCGCCTTGAAACCCCAGTCGAAGAGCCGGCCGGTCTCCCGGTAGACCTCGTCGTGCACGGTGCTCTGCGGGTTCATCACCGTCACGAGCAGCACCCTGCCGTTGCGCTCGGCGACGCCGGTGAAGGTGTTGCCCGCGTTGGTGGTGTAGCCGTTCTTCACGCCCGCGATGCCCGGGTAGACGGACAGCCCGGCGTCACCGGCGAGCAGCCGGTTGGTGTTCTGGATCTCGAAGGAGTCCCGGGAGGTCTTCCCCTTCTTGTTCTTGTCCTTCTTCGTCTCGCCGGGGAAGGCGGCGCGCACGGTCGAGCAGTACTCCCGGAAGTCCTTCTTCTGGAGCCCGGAGCGGGCGAACAGGGTGAGGTCGTAGGCCGAGGAGACCTGGCCGGGGGCGTCGTAGCCGTCCGGGCTCACCACGTGGGTGTCCAGCGCCTGGAGGTCCTGGGCGTGCGCGTTCATGTCCTGCACGGTCCGGGCCACGCCGCTGTTCATGGCGGACAGCACATGCACGGCGTCGTTGCCGGAGCGCAGGAAGACGCCCAGCCACAGGTCGTGGACGGAGTAGGTCTCGTTCTCCTTGATCCCGACCAGGCTGGAGCCCTCGCCCATCCCGGCCAGGTCGCTCGGGGCGACCTTGTGCGTCTGGGTCTTGGGGAACTTCGGCAGCACGGTGTCGGCGAAGAGCATCTTCAGGGTGCTGGCAGGGGGCAGCCGCCAGTGCGCGTTGTGCGCGGCGAGCACCTGCCCGGACTCGGCGTCGGCGACGATCCAGGAGCGCGCGGTCAGCTCCTTGGGCAGCGCGGGCACCCCGGGGGCCAGGGCGACCTGGGTGCCGGGCTGGGCCAGCCGGGCACCGCCCACGCCGGACATCTGCGCCGGGGGAGTGGCCGTGGGGGCGGGCGCGGCGAGCGCGGCGGGCGCGGTCACGGAGAGGGACAGCAGGGCGGCGGAGGCGACCAGCAGCGAGCGGCGGACGGTCCTGGCGGGTGCGGGCACGGTCGGAAACGTACCTGTCGTGTCCATCGCGGCCCTGCCTCGGGGCCCGCCCCCGGCCGTACCCCGCCCCCGGCTCCGGACACCCGGCAGCGATACTGAGGGTATGAAGCTCAGCCGCCCCGTCTCCTGGTTCCTGCTCGCCTTCGGGGTGTGGAGCTGGGTCATCTGGATCACTTTCGTCAAGAATCTCGTCAAGGACAGCAGCGGGCTCGCGTTCGACGACGGTCATCCGACGGCGTACTTCTGGGTCCACCTGGCGTTGGCGGTCGTCTCCTTCGTATGGGGGACGGTCATCGGGGGCCTCGGGTTGCGCGGGCTGCGCGCACTGCGCCGGATGTCATAACGGGTACGGCGGACCGGGCGGCTGACGTTCCGTCCGGAACCGGGACGGGCGTCCAGGTGTGTGGCGTATCACCTTTCATCCCGGAAGGACGGATGAAAAGGAGTAAAACGTACATTCATCGCCATCTGAGGGGCGCCTGAGGACATCCTGTGAAACAAAGCGACAACACTTCTTCATAACGTCTTTTCATCCCTTCCTGGAACCTCTTCCCCAAGGTGAACGTCGTGTGATTATGTGTGCGCGGCCCTACGGGGTGTGGCATATGCACGGCGGCTCGCGAAGGGCCTGGGGAGGGCATCACCGATGCGGTCGGTTCGCATGCGGATTCTGCTGACACTGCTGGTTCTGGCGGTGGTCGGCGTGGGCGGCTGGCAACTCCTGCCGTCGCAGGGTGACAAGGGCAAGGCGATCACCCTGGGCACCACGGACGCCGTCACCTCGCTGGACCCGGCCGGTGCCTACGACGCCGGTTCCTGGGCCCTGTACAGCAATGTCTTCCAGTCGCTGCTGACCTTCGAGCCCGGCGGCACCCAGCCGGTGCCGGACGCCGCCAAGGACTGCGGTTTCACCGGCGGCGGTTCGCGCACCTACCGCTGCACGGTCCGCGAGGGGCTCAAGTTCCCCAGCGGCCGGACGATGACCGCCGAGGACGTCAAGTACTCCTTCGACCGGGTCAAGAAGATCAACTCCCAGGTCGGCCCGTCCTCCCTGTTCTCCACCCTGGGCTCGGTGGAGGCCGACGGCATGACCGTCACCTTCCACCTCTCCACGCCCGACACCACCTTCCCGCTGAAGGCCGCCACCGGCGCCGGCTCCATCGTCGACCACACCCGCTACGCGCTGGACTCGCTGCGCACCGGGAACGACGCCGACGGCACCGGCCCCTACCGGCTGACCGGCTACAGCAAGGACAAGAGCGCCGAGCTGAAGCCCAACGGCTCCTACAAGGGCGCCATCAGCGGCTCCGCCAAGCCGGTCCAGGTGCGCTACTTCACCGAGGGCACCGCGCTCGACAAGGCGTGGGAGGACAAGCAGGTCGACGTCGCCACCCGCACGCTGACCCCGAAGGTGCTCGCCGGGCTGAACCCCAGCGACCCCAAGCAGCGCGTGTCGGTGTCCGACAGCGCCGAGACCCGCAACCTGTACCTCAACACGCACGACTCCTCGCCGCTGCACGACGCCCGGGTCCGCCGCGCCATCGCCTGGCTGGTCAACCGCGAGCAGCTCGTCACCTCCGTCTACGACGGCACGGTCGACGCGCTGTACTCCCTGGTCCCGGCCGGCATCACCGGACACACCACGTCCTTCTTCGACTCCTACCCGGCCCAGAGCACCAAGAAGGCCCGCCAGCTGCTGACGGACGCGGGCGTCTCCACCCCGGTGCGCTTCACCTACGGCTACGGCGAGGGCCGCGGCCAGGGCGCCCAGGAAGCCGCGGAGATCAAGAAGCAGCTGGAGGCGAGCGGCCTGTTCAAGGTCGACGTCAAGGGCTACGAGTGGACCGACTTCCAGAAGCGGTACACCTCCGGCAAGCTCGACGCCTGGGCGGTCGGCTGGGTCGCCGACTACCCCGACCCGGACACCTTCGGCGGCCCGCTCGTCGGCACCGGCAGCAGCATGAACACCGGCTACAGCAACAAGGCCGTCGACGCACTCGTCTCCGACAGCCAGCAGTACACCGACCGCAGCCGCGCGGCCACCGACTTCCGCAACCTCCAGGCGAAGGTGGCCGAGGACGTCCCGCTGGTCCCGCTGTGGCAGCAGAAGGAGTACGTCGTCACCACCGAGGACGTCGGCGGCGGCCAGTACCTCTCGGACGGCACGGGCGTCTTCCGCCTGTGGAAGCTCACCTGGATCTGACCCGCGCCCGCGTGACGGCCCGCCGCCCGGCGGGCCTCACGCCTGTCTGCGGGCCCTGGCCGACGGATCCGGCAGCGCCTTCGTCATCCCTGGCAGGAAGTCCGTGAACAGCTCGTGCACATCGAGCACGAGCGGACGCAGCGCCCGGAACCGGGCCAGCGACACGCCCCGCGCGGTGAGCCGGGCGCCGCGCTCGGCCAGCCGGTAGCTGCGCTCACGGCCCTCGGTGCGGTCGAACACCCAGTACAGGACCAGGCCCATCTGGGCCAGCCACATCAGCTCGGGCAGCACCTCGCGCAGCTCCGCCGGCACCCTGGTCCGCGCCCCGTACAGCACCTCCTTGTGGACGCTGACGGCCTCCACGCGCGCGTGCTCGGACTCCGGGGAGAACGGGCTGAGCGGACTGTCGGGATCGGCGGCGTTCTTGAAGAACTGCACCGCGAACTCGTGGTACGGCGTGGCGACGTCGAGCCATGCCTTCAGCACCCCCGCCAGCCGCGCCTGGAGGCCCGTCTCGCGCGCCAGGACCTCGCGCACCGCCTCCCGGTGCTCGGCGGCGATCCGGTCGTAGAAGCCCTGGATCAGGTGTTCCTTGCCCGCGAAGTAGTAGTACGCGTTGCCGACCGAGACCCCGGCCTCCTGCGCGATGGCCCGCATGGTCGTCCGGTCGTAGCCGCGCTCCTGGAACAGGCGCATGGCCGTCTCCAGGATGAGGGCGCGGGTCTGCTCGGACTTGCTCGGGGCCGGGCCCGCGCCGCTGGTCTCGCTCTTGCCGCCGGGGCTCTTCTTCTCGGACACGGACAGAGCCTAGCCAGTGCCCGCGCGCCGTCGGCGCCCGGCCGCTCAGGGCCTGCGGCCCAGCTCCGGGCGCTTGGTGTAGTCGGTGAGACCGAGGACGTTGCCCCAGGGGTCGGCGATCTCCACGGTCCAGCCGGTCGCCTGCGCCACCGGCGTGTCCAGCGGCTCGATCCCGGCCGCCGCCAGCGCGCGGGCCGCCGCGCGGGCGTCCGGGACCTCCAGCCACAGCCGCGGGGTGTGCCAGGGCGGCGGCCGGTGCCCGAGCGCCTCCTCGCGGCGCAGCAGGATCCCCGGGGTCTCCCCGCCGACCTTCAGCAGCGCGATCCCCGCCTCGTCCAGCCGGAAGGCCACCGTGAACCCGGCCCGCCCGTAGAAGGCCGCGGCCTCGTCGAGATCACCCACGGCCAGCAGCACGTTGTCGAACCCGAGCAGCTCGTACGACTCGTCATCTGACATGTGATCAGGTTAGGTACGGCCCGGCCGCCCGCCCCCGCGTCCACCCCGCACGGCGGCCCGCGAGGTCACCCGCCCGGCGCAGACACGCCGAGGGCCCCGCTCCAGGACGGAGCGGGGCCCTCGGTACCGGACCGGCCGCCGCGGGGCGTACCGGACGGCGGACGCCTCAGAAGCGCCGGGTGATCAGCGCCCGCTTGACCTCCGCGATCGCCTTCGTCACCTCGATGCCGCGCGGGCAGGCGTCGGTGCAGTTGAAGGTGGTGCGGCAGCGCCAGACGCCGTCCTTGTCGTTCAGGATCTCCAGGCGCTGCTCGCCCGCCTCGTCACGCGAGTCGAAGATGAAGCGGTGGGCGTTGACGATGGCGGCCGGACCGAAGTACTGGCCGTCGTTCCAGAACACCGGGCAGGAGGAGGTGCAGGCCGCGCACAGGATGCACTTCGTCGTGTCGTCGAAGCGCGCCCGGTCCTCGGCCGACTGGAGCCGCTCACGCGTGGGCTCGTTGGTGTCCTTCGTGATCAGGAAGGGCATCACGTCCCGGTACGCCTGGAAGAACGGCTCCATGTCGACGACCAGGTCCTTGAGGACCGTCAGGCCCTTGATGGGCTCGACCGTGATCGGCTTCTCGGGGTTGATGTCCTTGATCAGCGTCTTGCAGGCCAGACGGTTCTTGCCGTTGATCCGCATGGCGTCCGAGCCGCAGATGCCGTGCGCGCAGGAGCGGCGGAACGTCAGCGTGCCGTCGACATCCCACTTGATCTTGTGCAGGCCGTCGAGGACCCGCTCCTTGGGGTCGATCTCCAGCTGGAAGTCTTCCCAGACCGACTCCGCCGAGACCTCCGGGTTGAACCGGCGGATCCGGAAGGTGACGGTGATGTAGGGGGAGTCGGCGAAACCCGGCTCGGGCTGCCCGGCCGCGTCCGCCTTGTCCAGAACAGGGGTTGCCATCAGTACTTACGCTCCATCGGCTGGTAGCGGGTCTGGACGACCGGCTTGTAGTCGAGACGGATGGATTCGGACCCGTCGGCGCCGACCTCGCGGTACGCCATGGTGTGGCGCATGAAGTTGACGTCGTCGCGGTTCGGGTAGTCCTCGCGGTAGTGACCGCCGCGGGACTCCTTGCGGGCCAGGGCGGAGACCGCCATGACCTCGGCCAGGTCCAGCAGGTTGCCCAGCTCGATGGCCTCCAGGAGGTCGGTGTTGAACCGCTTGCCCTTGTCCTGGATGGACACGTTCTTGTAGCGCGCGCGCAGCTCGGCGATCTTCTCGACCGCCGTCTTGATCGTCTGCTCGGTGCGGAACACCATGACGTTGGCGTCCATGGTCTCCTGGAGCTCGCGGCGGATGGTGGCCACCCGCTCGGTGCCCGTGGAGGAGCGCAGCCGCTCGATCTGCTCGACGACCTGGCTCTCCGGGTCCTCGGGCAGCGCCACGAAGTCCGCGCCGTCGGCGTACTCGGCGGCGGCGATGCCGGCCCGGCGGCCGAAGACGTTGATGTCCAGCAGCGAGTTGGTGCCCAGGCGGTTGGCGCCGTGCACGGAGACGCAGGCGACCTCGCCGGCCGCGTACAGGCCCGGCACGACGGTGGTGTTGTCCGCCAGGACCTCACCCTCGACGTTGGTCGGGATGCCGCCCATCGCGTAGTGCGCGGTGGGCTGGATCGGGATCGGGTCCGTGTAGGGCTCGATGCCGAGGTAGGTCCGCGCGAACTCGGTGATGTCGGGCAGCTTGGCGTCCAGCTGCTCCGGCGGCAGGTGCGTGAGGTCGAGGTAGACGTGGTCGCCCTCGGGACCGCAGCCGCGGCCCTCACGGATCTCCGTGTAGATGGAGCGGGACACGACGTCGCGGGACGCCAGGTCCTTCATGACGGGAGCGTACTTCTCCATGAAGCGCTCGCCGTCCTTGTTGCGCAGGATGCCGCCCTCACCGCGGGCGCCCTCCGTCAGCAGGATGCCCATGCGCCAGATGCCGGTCGGGTGGAACTGGAAGAACTCCATGTCCTCCAGCGGCAGCCCGCGGCGGTAGACGGCGGCCTGGCCGTCACCGGTGAGCGTGTGCGCGTTGGAGGTCACCCGGAAGAACTTGCCGGTGCCGCCGGAGGCGTAGATCACGGACTTCGCCTGGAAGACGTGGATCTCACCGGTCGCCAGCTCGTACGCCACCACGCCGGCCGAGCGCTTGACGCCGTCGACCTCGGTCAGCAGCTGGTCCAGGACGTAGAACTCGTTGAAGAACTCCACGCCCTCCTTGACACAGTTCTGATAGAGCGTCTGGAGGATCATGTGGCCGGTGCGGTCGGCCGCGTAGCAGGAGCGGCGGACCGGGGCCTCGCCGTGGTTGCGGGAGTGACCGCCGAAGCGGCGCTGGTCGATCGTCCCGTCGGGCGTCCGGTTGAACGGCAGGCCCATCTTCTCCAGGTCGAGGACCGAGTCGATGGCCTCCTTCGCCAGGATCTCGGCGGCGTCCTGGTCGACCAGGTAGTCACCGCCCTTGATCGTGTCGAAGGTGTGCCACTCCCAGTTGTCCTCCTCCACGTTGGCCAGCGCGGCGGCCATGCCGCCCTGCGCGGCGCCCGTGTGGGAGCGGGTGGGGTAGAGCTTGGTCAGCACGGCGGTGCGGCTGCGCTTGGTCGACTCGATGGCGGCGCGCATACCGGCGCCGCCGGCGCCGACGATGACGGTGTCGTACTTGTGGATCTTCATGAGTGGATTACCTCAGCCCCGTGCCTAGCGGATGTTCGGGTCGAAGGTGAAGATCACCAGCGTGCCCAGCAGGATGGTCCACACCGTGGCGGTGTAGAGCAGGCCCTTCAGCCACAGCCGCGTGTTCGCGCGCTCCGCGTAGTCGTTGATGACGGTACGCAGGCCGTTGCAGCCGTGCAGCATGGCCAGCCACAGCATCAGCAGGTCCCAGACCTGCCACCAGGGCGAGGCCCAGCGGCCCGCGACGAACGCGAAGCCGACCTTGGAGACACCGCCGTCCAGCACGAGCTGGATGAGCAGGTGGCCGATGACCAGGACGACCAGGACGACGCCGGACAGCCGCATGAAGAGCCAGCCGTACAGCTCGAAGTTGCCCCGGGTCGACTTCGGGGTCTTCTTGGTGCGCTTGCGCGGGGCCTCGATGAGCGGCGCCGGGTTGTCGACGTTGTAGGAGGCGCCCTCGACCGGGCCGACGCCGGAAGCGGTGATTTCAGTGGTGGACATGCGCGTCAGCTCCCGAAGACGACTCGAGCGGCGTGGCCCAGGACGGGGTAGACCGCCCCGAGCATGAGCACGACCCAGACGCCGACGACGGTCCAGAGCATCTGCTTCTGGTAGCGGGCGCCCTTGGCCCAGAAGTCGACGGCGATGACACGGAGACCGTTGAGCGCGTGGAAGAGGATGGCGGCGACGAGGCCGTACTCCAGGCACGCGACGATCGGGGTCTTGTACGTGGACACGACCTTGTCGTAGTCCTCGGGAGACACGCGGACGAGCGCGGTGTCCAGCACATGAACGAACAGGAAGAAGAAGATGAGGACGCCGGTGACTCGGTGAGCCACCCAGGACCACATTCCTTCCCGTCCGCGGTACAGCGTTCCAGCCGGCACGGAAGAACCCTCCGGGAGCGGGGACTAGGGCCGCGCCGGCTTCACTGTCGGTCGGGCCCGGCCGGGTACGGTCCACCGGCCCCCAGCATCGTAGCGACGTGTGTGAGCGGTGCTGACAGCGGGCCTGCCGGTGTGATCAAACTGGCACGCAAAGGGGCACGGACGGCTCAGTGCGGAGCGGCCACGGGCGACGGGTGGTGCGCGGACTGCCGGGCGCGGCCGTGCGGGGGCTGGCCGGGCACCGGCGCGGCCCCGGCGGGCGCCGCCGCGGGGCCCCGGGCGGCGCGCAGCAGCCGCCCCCGGGCCAGGCGCCGCAGTTCGTCCGCGGCGGTGATCCGTTCCTCCTCGGGATCGTTGGTCAATCGTGACCGGATCGCCGCCAGCACCCGGTTCAGGGCCTCCCCGGGAGCGGCGTCGTCCAGGCAGATGACGAACTTGTGTCCGAATCTGGCGTCGTAGGCCGCGTAGGCGGCGCTCAGCGCGGTGGAGGCGGCCAGGTATATGCCCTCGGGCAGGACGGGCAGCGGCTCCGCCGCCAGGGCCTCCGCCAGATCGGCCGGACCCAGGTCGTAGGCCGCCTCGTCCGCCGCCGCCAGCAGGGCGGGCAGATCGGGATAGGGGCGGTGGGCGGTGACACGGTGGGCCCAGCGCGGGCTGCGCAGGCAGGCCAGGAGGGTGCGGCGGGCCTCGTCGGGCGGGGCGGTGTTGAACTGCTCCAGGGTCTGCGCGCGCAGCGTGGGTCCTCGGCGTGGGAACGGGCGCCCGGGTGACGGGCGTTCCGGATGAGTCGGCAGGTACTGCCGTGAGTCGTGCGGTCACGTTATCGGCAGCGGCCCGGATGTGTCCGGCCGCTGCCCGGAATTCACCCGGACGGGAGAGTTTGGGCGCCGTGTGTGGACCTGCGGAGCGGCCCGGACCCGTAGGTTGGCCGGGTGAGTCAGCACAGGCGGCGACGTGCCGCGGCCCCCGCGCCGCGGCGCCGGTGGGTCTTGGTGGGCGGGGCGTTCGCCGTCACGGTCGGCCTCGGCGCCGGCCTCGGCGTGTGGGCCTCGGGCGGCGGCGACGGCCCGGCGGGCGCGGCGCGCGCCACGCCCGGCGCCTCCTCCCCGGGCCCGGCCGCGCCCAGCCCGGCCCGGACCTATCCCCTCTCGCAGGCACCGCGCACCATCCCGGCGGTCCGCTCGCACACCGCGGCCCGCGGTCCGGGCTGGCGTCCGGCGCGCGGCGAGCGGGTGGTGATCGGCGCCCCGTCCCTGGCCGACGAGGGCCGGCTGATCGCCGGTGAGCTGGGACTGGCGTACGCGGGCGAGCGCGACGACGTCCGGACGGGCGACGTGCGCCTGGAGCTGGGCGGCGGCACGGACGGCAACCCGGAGTCGTACACGATGACCGTGCGCGAGGGGCGCGTCACCGTCAGCGGGCCGGGCGACGCGGGCGTCTTCTACGGCACCCGGACCCTGAAGCAGGAGGTGCACGCGGGCGGCACCGCCCCGGAGGGCGTCGTGGCGGACGCGCCCGCCAAGCCGCGGCGCGGCTTCATGCTGGACATCGCGCGCAAGCCGTTCCCGGCGGACTGGATCGCGGACCGCATACGGGAGCTGGGCGACCTGAAGTACAACGAGCTGGGCCTGCACTTCTCCGACGACCAGTCCTTCCGCATCCAGTCCGACACGCACCCGGAGATCGTCTCCCCGGACCACCTCACCAAGGCGCAGGTCCGGCAGCTCGTCGCCCTCGCCGCGAGCCGGCACATCACGGTCGTGCCCGAGATCGACTCGCCCGGCCATCTGGGCGCGGTGCTCGCCGCCCACCCGGAGCTGCGGCTGCGCACCGCGCAGGGCACGGTGACCAAGGGCGCGATCGACATCTCGCAGGACGGCGCGGCCCGGATCGTGGACGACCTGCTCGGCGAGTTCGCGGACCTCTTCCCCGGCGGCCTGTGGAACCTGGGCGGCGACGAGTACCAGGCGCTGACCGTGCGCAGCCCCGAGGCGACCTACCCGCAGCTGGCCGCCGCCGCGCGCCGGGCCTACGGCGCGGGCGGCAATGTCGCCGACCTGACGACCGGCTGGCTGAACGACCGCGCCGCCGCCGTCCGCGCCCGCGGCCGGACCGTGCGCGCCTGGAACGACGGCTTCTACCGCAGCAGTTCGGTGCGGCCGTCCGGCACCGTCGAGGTCGCCTACTGGACCGGCAAGGAGCTGGGGGCGCGGCAGCCGGCCGAGTACCTGGCCGCCGGGCGCCGGGTGATCAACTACAACGACGAGTTCCTGTACTACGTCCTCGGCCAGCCGCAGACCTTCGTCTACCCGACCGGGCAGCGGATCTACGAGCAGTGGACACCGCGCGTGCTGCGCGGCACCGAGGCCGTGCCCGCCCGCTACGACTCCCAGATCCTCGGCGGTGTCTTCGCCGTCTGGTGCGACCTGGCCTCCTCGCAGACCCCGCAGCAGGTGGCCGCCGGGATCCGTATGCCGCTGCGGGCCACCGCGCAGAAGCTCTGGGACCCGGCGCGGCCCGCCCTGTCCTGGACGGAGTTCAGGGCCCTGGCGGACCGGCTGGGCTGAGCCCGCCGCGCACCCGCCGCGCACCCGCCGCGCACCCGCCGCGCCCCCGCCGCGTATCCGGCGGACCGTCGGGCGCCGCGTCCGGGAGTATGGCCGAAATCTTTTGTTCCGCACCGGCTCTCGACGGCGGGTGAGGGGCGTGTGACACTGCGGACGGCCGCCCGTGACACCGGACGGTGCGGCCTGGCGCAGGGGGTGGGGCCCTGCCGGGGGGAGGCGTGGATGAGCCTGGTGGAACTGATCGTGCGGGCGGACGAACGCGGCCTCGCCGCCAGCGGGCTGGCCTGTTTGGATCGGTGCGTCCCGCTGCTGGGCGGCGCCGACACCGAGGCCGACGACGTGCTGCGCCCGCTGTGGGGAGCGCTCACGGACGAGGGCGGCGACTGGGGCCGCCCGCTGGAACGGGCCCGTACCGCCCTCGCCGCCGCGGCGCCCGCCGCCCCCGGGGACGAGGCGGCGCTGCTGGCCCGCCGCATGCTGGACGAGGCCCCGGCGGGCCGCGCCGCCGGGGCCGCCGTACGGGAGTGGGCCGACGCCTGCTCGGTGGCCTCGCTGCGGATCCACCGGCTCCTCGACCGGCCCGAGGACAGCGCGCCGGACCCGGCCGGTCCGCGGGACCTGGACGCCGTGCGGCGGGCGCCCGGCCCGGACGGCGCCCGCCTCCAGGGACTGTCCCCGCTGGTCGCGGCCGAGCTGCGCCGCCAGATCACCGTCCTGGAACTCCTCGCCGGACACGGTGCCGCCGGGCTGCGCGGGGCCCGGGACGTGGCCACGGAGGGGCGCCGGGTGCTGCGGGCGGCCCTCTCGCGCCGGGCCCGCGGCCGCGGCTGACCCGGCCGGGCCGCCCGGCGGCCGGGCTGTGACACTTCCGCGGGGTCCGGCGCTGATGACCATGGGCCGTACGGCACGGCCCGTCCTGTGACACGGCGGGCCCGGCCGGGCCCGCTTCGCACTCGCCACTTACGGGGACAGTGTTGGGCCAGGCAGGGGAGCCCCGTCGCGCGCGGGCGACCGACGGGGAACTGGGCGCGGCGGTCGCGCGGGCCCAGCAGGGCGACGAGAGCGCGTTCGCGGTCGCGTACCGGATCGTGCAGCCCGGCCTGCTCGGCTATCTGCGCGGGATCGTCGGCGCGGAGGCCGAGGACGTGGCCTCCGACGCCTGGCTGGAGATCGCCCGGGACCTGGGCCGGTTCCAGGGCGACGGGGCCGGATTCCGGGGCTGGACGGCGACCATCGCCCGCCACCGCGCCCTGGACCACCTGCGCCGCCGCCGGGCACGCCCCCGGTCGACGGCCCTGGAGGACGCCGACGCGGAGGCCCTCATCGCCCCGCAGGACACCCACGAGCAGGCGCTGGAGTCGCTCTCCACCCAGTGGGCCCTCGACCTGGTGCGCTCCCTGCCCCGCGACCAGGCGGAGGCCGTACTGCTGCGGGTCGTCGTCGGCCTCGACGGCCCCGCCGCCGCCCGCGTCCTCGGCAAGCGGCCCGGGGCCGTGCGCACCGCCGCCCACCGCGGGCTGAAACGTCTCGCCGCCCGGCTCGGGGCGCCGGGTGTGACGGCGGACGGCCCGCGGCCGCTGGGGGAGTCGGAGTGAACGGCACCGGCGGACCGCGCGGACGGCCGTGCGGTGGGTCCGCCCGGCGGACCCGGACAGGACGGACGGACCCGGACATGGGCGAACAGCGGAGCGAGAGCGGTTTCGGCCATCGTGGACGCGGCGGCCCCGGCGCGGCGGGTCCGCCCGGCCCCGCCGGTACGCCTCCCGAGACCCTGCTCGCCGCCGCCCTGCGCGCGCGGCCGGCGGACGGCGCCGAGGCCGAGCGGCGCGCGCTCGCCGCCTTCCGGGCGACCTGGGAACAAGGGGTCCGGCGCCCGGCCAGGACCCGGCGCCGCGACGACTGGCGACCGCGTCGCCGCTGACGAAGAGGGAGTTCGGACCGGGTTCCCGGCCCGCTGCGCCGAGGCAACGGCCGGGGCCGCCACCCCCCACAGGAGAGACCCCGGCCGTCGCGCGGCACGGGCCGCGCGGCGGCCCGTACTCCCTACAGCGCCATGAGTGCGTTTTCTGTCACACCTCGCTCTCGGAGGAATTGGTTGCACGTTGTACGGTCGTGGACGACAGGCGGTTTCAGGCCGTAACGTGCCTTTCGCGCCGGGCGCGGAAGATGCATGATCACCGCACAGTTCGACGGCCTCGTTGCCGCGACGATCCTGCTCGATCTAGCGAGGAACCACGGGGTGCTGGGGGACGACGCGGAGCTGACCGCCGCGGTGCTTGCGGCGCAGACCGGGGACGAGACCGCGTTCCGGACTGTGTACCGCGCCGTGCACCCGCGCCTGCTCGGATATCTGCGCACACTGGTCGGTGAACCCGACGCCGAGGACGTGGCGTCCGAGTCCTGGCTCCAGATCGCGCGCGACCTGGAGCGGTTCAGCGGGGACGCCGACCGGTTCCGCGGCTGGGCCGCCCGGATCGCCCGCAACCGCGCGCTCGACCACATCCGTATGCGGGGCCGCCGCCCCGCCATAGGCGGCGACGAAACGGAACTCACCGGACGGGCCGCCGAGTCCGACACCGCGGACGAGGCCATCGAGTCCCTCACCACCGGCAGCGCCCTGGCCCTGATCGCCCAGCTCCCCCAGGACCAGGCCGAGGCGGTGGTGCTGCGCGTGGTGGTGGGCCTGGACGCCAAGACCGCCGCCGAGACGCTCGGCAAGCGGCCGGGCGCCGTCCGCACCGCCGCGCACCGCGGTCTCAGACGGCTCGCCGAACTGCTCGGCGGCGATGCGGAATCCGTCGGCGTGCTCGGCGCGATGCCGCCCCCGAGAGAACCGCGGGGACGCGCGGTGACGTCCGCCGGTGTGACGCATACGCGCGCCCGGACGCAGAAGGACATGTGATGGCCGACGAGCAGTACCGATGGCTGGACAGTGACAGCGCGGAGCGCCTGCTCCGCGGGGAGCCGCTGGACACCGTCGACGTTACCGTCCGTGACCAGTCCGAACGCCTCGCCCGCGCCCTGGACGCGCTCGCCGCGGAATCCGTCGTCCACCCCGCCCAGGCACCCGCCGAGCTGCCCGGCGAGGCCGCCGCCCTGGCCGCCTTCCGCAAGGTCCGCGCCGAACGGGCGGCCGCCGCCGCGGAATCCGTCGCGCCCGCCGGGCCGTCGGCCACCGACGCCGGACTCGTCCGGATCGCCGCGCACGGAGCCGCCCCGGGGCACGGCGCCCGCACCGGGCGCCCCCGGCGCCCCGGCCCGCGCCTGGGCCGCCCTGTCCGGCTGGCGCTGACCGCCACCCTGGCCGCGGGCGCGCTCGGCGGGGTCGCGGCGGCCACGACCGGGGTGCTGCCGACCCCGTTCGGCGGCGACGAACCCGCGCCCGCCGCGTCCGCCCCCGCACCGGCCGCCCCCGCCCGCCCCACGTCCTCGCCGTCCGGCACCGGCACCGGCGCCACCGCCGTCGGGCCGGGGCAGCCCCACGGACCGGCCACGCCCGGCGCCCCGGCCGGTTCCGCCACGGGCGGCGCCGAGGACACCGACGACGGCACCGCACAGGGCTCCGCCGCCGGGCACGACGACGACCGGGGCCGCTCGGGCGGACGCTGGGGCCGGCTGTTCGCCGCCTGCCGCGACCTGCGGGACGGCAAGTCCCTGGACACCGGCCGACGGCACGTGCTGGACGGGGCGGCCGGCGGTCCGGCGCGGGCCTGGACGTACTGCAAGGGTGTGCTGAAGGCGGCCGAGGGCCGCGGCACCGGGCAGGGCGGCCGGGACGGCAACGGCGACGGCGGCACCGGAGCCAAGGGCGGCGGCCAGGGCAATGAGGGCGAGGGCGGCAAAGGGGGTAGAGGGGGCAAGGGGGGAAGCGGCGGGAAAGGCGGCTCGGGCGGTCACCAGGGGCGCGGCGGTGACGACGACGGCGGTCACGCCGAGGGCACCGGCGGCCGCCCCGGCGGCGGGATCCCGCACGGCGGTCACCCCGGCAGCGGCCGTCCCGGCGGCCACCCGGGCGGCGATCAGCCGCGCCGTGACGTCGTGACCCGCCCGACCACCACGGCGCGGCCCCTGGGCGAGACAGCACCGTCCGCCTCGGCTTCCCCGCTCGCAACGCGCTGACCAGCGGTTTCACCGATGCGGTAAAAATTCTCCCCGCAGGGTGTGACGTTTTTGACCGCCCCGGCGCAGTAGTGAGTAAGGCCGACTGGTCATCGGCCCTCGCACAGAGCCGGGGTTCCCCCCGTACCCGCGGCTCGTGCATCGGCGCGGGCGGGGCACGTTCCCCCGGTCCCGCCCGCGCCACGAATCCCCTGGGGCCGCCTCACCAGTGCACGACGACCTTGTCGCCCTCCTTCACCTGGGCGAACAACTGCGCGATGGCGGCCTCGTCCCGTACGTTGACGCAGCCGTGCGAACCGCCGGCGTAGCCCCGGGCCGCGAAGTCCGACGAGTAGTGCACCGCCTGCCCGCCGCTGAAGAACATCGCGTACGGCATGGGGGAGTGGTAGATCGTCGACACATGGTGGCGTGACTTCCAGTAGACCTTGAACACACCGTCCCGGGTGGGCGTGGCCTCGGTGCCGAACCGCACCGCCATCGTCGACACCGTCCGCCCGTCGATCATCCAGCGCAGTGTCCTGGTCGTCTTGTCGATGCACAGCACCCGGCCGGTCAGACAGCGCGCGTCCGGTGCCCCGGCCGGCTGGCCGCCCATCAGATACAGCTCCCACTGCCCCGGCTCGTGCGTCATCGCCCGCAGCCGCTGCCAGGTGACGGTGTCGGAGCGGCCGGTGACCGGCAGTCCCCGCTTGCCCTGGAAGCCGCGCACGGCCTGCTCCGTGGCGTCGCCGTACGTCCCGGTGGGACCCTCGGCGAGCCAGCCGACCTGGCGCAGCCGCGCCTGGAGCCTCCGTACGGCGAGGCCGCTGTCGCCGCGCGACCACAGCACGGGGGCGTCGGTCCGCGGGGCGGGCACCGGCCGCGTCCTCCCGCCGGAACCCGCCGACCCAGCCGATGCGGTGGCGCCCGTGGACCCGGTGGAACCGGCCGTGGCCCGGGGCCCGCCGTCGGACGCGCGGGCCTTCCCGCCGCTGCCGCCGCCGCTCCGGTGGGCCCCCTTGCCCTCCTGGCTGTCCTTGCCGCCCGCGCCGCCGTCGGCGGGCCGGGCGGACGGGACCTCGATGTGCACGGGAGAGCGGTGCTGTCCGTCCGCGCCCGCGCCGGACCCCTGCTCGGCCGGTGTGCAGCCGAACACCCCGGCCAGCGCCCCGGCCGCGGCCACACCCGCCGCCGCCTTCCTGATGCCCCCGCTGCGCATACGGCCCCCCGCTGTCTCCCCGGTGTGTGCGGTGCCCGCCGCCGTGGGCCGCGGCACTCCACCGGACAGTCTTTCCACCCGCGCCCGGTGGCGAACCACGGCGCAAGGTGGGAAACAGGGGAACGGAAGGAAACGGAGCGCACGGAGGCACGCCATGGCACGCGAGTCGGAGTCGGGTCTGCCCATCGAGCCGGTGTACGGCCCGGACGCGCTGGCGGGATGGGACCCGGCGGCCGAGCTGGGGGAGCCGGGCGGATACCCGTTCACGCGGGGCGTGTACCCGTCGATGTACACGGGCCGCCCCTGGACGATGCGGCAGTACGCCGGGTTCGGCACCGCCGCCGAGTCCAACGCCCGCTACCGGCGGTTGATCGCGCACGGTACGACGGGCCTGTCGGTGGCGTTCGACCTGCCCACGCAGATGGGCCACGACTCGGACGCCCCCCTCGCGCGGGGAGAGGTGGGCCGGGTGGGGGTGGCGGTCGACTCGGTGGAGGACATGCGGGTGCTCTTCGACGGGATCCCGCTGGACCGGGTGTCGACGTCGATGACGATCAACGCACCGGCGGCGCCGCTGCTCCTGATGTACCAACTGGTCGCGGAGGAGCAGGGGGTGGCGGCGGAGAAGCTGACGGGGACGGTCCAGAACGACGTGCTCAAGGAGTACATCGCGCGGGGCACGTACATCTTCCCGCCCGAGCCGTCGCTGCGGCTGACCGCGGACGTCTTCCGGTACTGCCGGGCGGAGCTGCCGCGGTGGAACACCATCTCGATCTCGGGCTACCACATGGCGGAGGCGGGGGCCTCGCCCGCGCAGGAGATCGCGTTCACGCTGGCGGACGGCATCGCGTACGTGCGCACGGCGATCGCGGCGGGCATGGACGTGGACGACTTCGCGCCCCGCCTGTCCTTCTTCTTCGTGGCCCGCACGACGCTCCTGGAGGAGGTCGCCAAGTTCCGTGCCGCGCGCCGGATCTGGGCGCGCGTGATGCGGGAGGGCTTCGGCGCGCGGGACCCGAAGTCGTGGATGCTGCGGTTCCACACGCAGACGGCGGGGGTGGCGCTGACCGCGCAGCAGCCCGAGGTCAACCTCGTCCGGGTGGCCGTGCAGGGTCTGGCGGCCGTCCTCGGCGGCACGCAGTCGCTGCACACCAACGCCTTCGACGAGGCCCTCGCGCTGCCCACGGACACCTCCGCGCGGCTGGCGCTGCGGACGCAGCAGGTCCTGGCGTACGAGACCGATGTGACCGCGACCGTCGACCCCTTCGCCGGGTCCTACGCCGTCGAGCGGATGACCGACGGCATCGAGGCGGCCGCCCGGCTCCTGATGGACCGGGTCGAGGAACTGGGCGGGGCGGTCGCCGCGATCGAACGCGGCTTCCAGAAGGGCGAGATCGAGCAGAACGCGTACCGCATCGCGCGGGAGACCGACTCCGGGGAGCGGGTCGTCGTCGGCGTCAACCGCTTCCGGCTCGACGCGGAGGAACCGTACGAGCCGTTGCGCGTCGACCCCGCCGTCGAGACCCGGCAGACGCGGCGTCTCGCCGCGCTCCGCGCCGCCCGCGACCAGTCGGCCGTGGACACCGCCCTGACCGCGCTGAAGCGGGCGGCGGAGGGCGACGACAACGTCCTGCCGCCCATGAAGGAGGCGCTGCGGGAGCGCGCCACGGTGGGCGAGGTGTGCGGCGCGCTGCGCGAGGTGTGGGGGAGCCACCGGCCGCCGGACGCGTACTGAGCGGGGGCCGGGGCCGCCCGTCTCGTCCCTCGGGACATCTCCCGGAGTGTCGTACTGCCGTGCGACACTCCAGCCATGTTCGGCGTCATCGATCTCCCCACCTATCTGGCGGGCCTCGTCCTCATCGTGCTGCTCCCCGGGCCCAACTCGCTCTATGTGCTGTCGGTGGCCGCCCGGCGCGGCGTCCGCTCCGGGTACACCGCGGCGGCGGGCGTCTGGTGCGGGGACACCGTGCTGATGACCCTGTCGGCGGCGGGGGTCGCCTCCCTGCTCAAGGGGAACGCCCTGCTGTTCGGGATCGTGAAGTACGCGGGCGCCGGATACCTCACCTGGCTGGCGATCGGGATGCTGCGCGCCGCCTGGGCCATGTGGCGCACCCGGCGCGAGCGCACCGCCGCGGCCGGTCCGGACGCGGGCGGCCCTGCCGACGAGCGGCCCTTCCGCCGGGCCCTGGTCGTCAGTCTGTTCAACCCGAAGGCGATCCTGTTCTTCGTGGCCTTCTTCGTCAACAAAGTTACAGGATCAAAACGTGTCTGACCTGGGAGTTTGTGGTGTCTGAACTTGTCCAAGCGGTGTCCCGGTTCGCCAGCATGAGCCCGCAGGACCAACAGCGGGCCCTAGAGTCCATGGGCCTCCCCAACCAGCCTCGGGCGGGGCGCGAGGAGCCCACCGTGGGCACACCCTTTTCCGCCCTTGTTAGCGCACCTTCCAGGAAGCGACGGCGGCCCATCACTGTGACTGTCCGGACCGCCAGCCCTCAGAGGACCCTGAAGGGCCTTGAGAGCGCCTGAGAGGCGTGCGGAGCCCCGGCGGACCTGGAGGGCCCCGTGAGGGCCCTGGATGCAGCAGAACGCCCCTCCCGGTGGATGTACGGGAGGGGCGTTCGTGTGTCGAGTGTGTCAGACGGAGTGGTCCTGTGCGAACAAGACGAACGAGGACCAGGCCGCCGGGCGGACGGCCAGCGTTCCGGCCAGAGGGTCCTTACTGTCCCGGACAGGGACCGCGCCGGAAGCGACGGCGGACGGCTGCCACTCAAGGCACTGCCCGCCTTCGCCGCCGCTGTACGTCGACTTGACCCAGGTATGCGTGGTGCTCATCAGCTATAGCCCTTCATCAACTCTTTGATCATGGTCACAGAGAGCGCAGGGGACAGGGCAGCCGCCCTGAGCCGGTCGTACGTGACCTTGCCTGCTTCTACGGCAGTCGCGCTGTCGTTGACGTGGCCGACTCCCCGGGTCTCCCCGTAAAGAATAGTCGGCTGGTCGTCCTGTGAGATCAGAGTAAACGGCAAACTCGAAGCAGGTGCACCCGCCGAGAAGGCGTGAACCTGGATTGTGATGTGCGGGGACTCTGCTTCCGTCAGTAGGCGGGCCATCTGGCCCCGCATGACCGCAGGGTTACCCACCACTGTCCTGAGGCAGGCCTCGTGCAGGATCACCCAGAGGAGGGGAGGGTTAGCGCGACTCATCACGTCGTAACGCCGCATGCGGGATTCGACCCGTTGCCTAGTTTCCTCGTGGGACTCCCGAGGCCGGACGGCTCGAAAGACGGCGGTTGCGTACTCCGGAGTCTGGAGCATGCCCATGATCAAAGCGTTCGAGTAGTCAAGGATCTTCGTAGCTGCCTTCTCCAGCTTCAGGTAGGGGACGAACCAACCGGGATGCCCGCCGTCGCTGAGGCGCTGCCGCAACCGGGTCAAGTGCCCTGACGTAGCGAAGGCTCGGTCACAGGCCCGCACGAAGTCTTCACTAGCAAGCAGGCTTCCCCCCTCCACGCGAGATACGTAGCTCCTGACGTACCCCGTGGCAGTGGCAAGGAACTGCTGCGTCATGGCCACGTGCTCGCGGCAGGCCTTGACCTCAGAGCCCAAGTACCCGGCCGCATCCTGCGGCTGCTGGCTCGCTGAGTCCATCTCTTCCAACCCCCTGACGTTACAAACGCTTTGTAACCCTGGAACCACTTGGAAAGCGTACGCCCGGTGCGTTGAACTAGAGGTCAGCAGGGCAACCACCCTTCCGAGAGGCCCCCCCATGCCCGAAACCACTCCCCAAAATGTCACCCCCGGTATCCGTGAGCCCGCCATAGACACCCGCAGGAAGCGGGTCGGGGAGGTCATGGACAAGGCGGGTAGCACCTGTTGGATCAGGCCTCTGGGGGGCGGCCGGGAATGGGAAGCAAGCCTGAAGGACGTTCGTCCCCCGACCCAAGACGAGCTGCTGAGCGCGAAAGTGGCTCTGACGAACCACAGGAGTACACACCCGTGTTGAAGCCTCCTCGAAGAGCCCGTAAGAGCGCCTTAGGCGCCACGCTCGTTCTGGGAGTCACCCTGACAATGGGATTTGGCCTCGGCTCCATATTGGGGCGCGGGCCCATAGATCCCTGCACCCAAGACCGATGTATCGGTTCGCCCCCCGCGCTGAAAACCGGTCTTGGGTGCAGGCACCACATCTGCTAGCAGTCCCTAAGTGAGCGATCCTCAGGGGGGGACTTTACGAGTGGGCTAGCAGGCCCTCGAACATCAGGCTCCGCTAATTATCTACGGCCGCGTGAGTCGGGTTTCCGGTCCAAGCCCGGACGAGGGCACCACGCCTCTGTAGCTCAGACGGTAGAGCGCCACTTAGCGCCCGCCTCGTGGGGAAGCACCGGGTAGCGGGTGGATGTCGCGGGTTCGAGTCCCGCCAGAGGCACCGCCGTGGGAGTAGGTGGTCTGCGACTGCGGCTAGTCAAGTCAGTGACCGACCTTGGTCGAAGGTCGGCAGACAGCTTGAGGGGAGGGAAAATGAGGATCAGCATGGAGTTGCACAACAGTCCTGGGACGGACGAGGATTTCGAACCCACCGTGCCACCGCCCGAGGACGACCCGCCGACACCTCCGCCCGGCTCCTGAGAGGAGCACACCGTGACCGCTAAGACGTACAACCGCATTCGCACCCAAAAGGAACTGGAAGAAGAGGAGTATAGGAGCAACCAGGCAGGGGGCCGCCGCCGATGCCGGAATCATCCCCGGCAACAGATGATGCCTCTTACGCCTCGGCTTGACCTGTGCCCCATCTGCGGTGGTACGAACGCGGTACGGCCTTAGCGGTCCCTGATTCGGCCCCGGTCGCCCATATCCCCCGTTGGGTGGCCGGGGCCTTCCTGTATCCAAAGGGGAGCCATAGTGTTTCGTTGTTTGGCATCCGCCATCCCAAGTGAATTCACTCTGTCCGCTGCTGAAATGGTTCCGAGTCCGGTCGATGACCGTACATCGTGGGCGCATTGTGGCGACCTTCAGTGCGCACTCGATAACGATGGGCATGAGTTCCACTGTGCTTTTCTGCGGGACTCCTCGACACAGGACGAGGAGGCGTTCCTATGCTGGGACGCAGCGAACCAGTGGTTAATGGTCTCGGAACCGTGTGGAAAGGCTGAGCCTGAAGGCGGCGATACCTGCACTGCCTACCAAAATCATCCAGGAAGGTGTAGGTGGGACCTAGTTGACGTTAAAACCATGGCTTTGAAGATCAAGGCGGCAGACATATGGGCCCGCTACAAAGAGCAAGGCAGGTTCCCCCCCGAGTGGGATTTAGACTGAACAGTAGGGGGGTATACCAAACCCCCCTCACAAATAACGTACGTGTCCTCTTGGCCAGCTCCGGACAGCGGTGTGACGCGTCGAACAATAATAATGATGCAACAGGCTTGCTGCATAGATCGCCTGTCCGATCTGGGCGGACATGCGTGGACGAAGAGGCCCGTAAAGGGGGCTGGAGGGGCCTGTGAGCGATCCCAGGTGGCTCCGGGAAGGTCGGGCAGCCCCAGAGGCTCACAGGGCCACACAGAGGCTTGCGCCTTTGTGAAAATAACGAAACCCGTACATCGTGGAAGGAACACGCTCCTGCGGTTCTCCGTGACGTATTCGCGTTATATTACCCCCGTATATGTGCAGCAAGAGTGCTGCATTGTTGTTATTGATTTGTGATCTGCCCGAACATTAATAATGCGTCCGTAATGCTGCATAGATCAGGCTCATTCGAGTGCCTGTGACAGGCCGTGTGTGCCGAGGGTGTCGGCCCTGCCGACAGAAACAGAACGGGCGCAGAGGCAGGGGCCTGCCGCTCAGTCGGTCGGTAGGCGCGGACTTCTGAGTCAGTAGAGCGGCAGGGATAGGCGCACTATCCGACATACAAGGCCATATAGGGGCTACTGATTGGTTGTTCAGTAGCTCTAGAGGATGTGGACGTAGGTGGTGTAGCGGCAGTTGACACCGCGTCTGCCAAGCAGGAACACGTTCTATTTCCATGTCCGGTATGGGATGCATGCCCTTTATAAATATCACAGAGCCATAACGGCCAGGTCACAGGTTGTGTTGTGGTGATGCATTGTTCCGGACATGGAGAGGCTGACGGAAAAGGGCCTCTGACCTGCACTTATGTGCCCAGTCCTCGTGTGCGCGTCTTCAATACCCACCATGCGGGGCGAGACTTGCGCATCACCACAACACAACCCCTAATTGGAAGCGCAACACCAACCGCGCCGAACCGGAGCGGCCCCGAGTACCGGCCCCTGAGGGGCGAGCGGAAAAGGGCTTCAGCGAAGACGGGGGCAGGGCGGGAGTCATGAAATAGGTGGAGTGAAAGAGCGGCAGTGAACCGGACGTGAATGCGGCGGGTAATGCCGGAACTACGTTCCTTGATAACTCAACAGCGTGCCAAATGCCCAGAGTGATTGCGTGAACCGCAGCACATTCCCTACTCACGGGGCATGGTGACTCGGCCGGAAACGGGAGTCTTCCAGTGTCGGGACTATGCGACACACCTACATCAGGGCCAGTAATGGCCCTGACAGCCCCTGTGAGGCGCGAACGGGTCCGGTGCCGGAGACCGGATAGCCGATAGGCCGGAGCGTCCCTTAGCGCTGATCTGAGGGGACCGGGCGGGGGTCGGTACCCACCGCAGCACAACGGGAGCCAATGAGTAACACGTGCGTACCGAAAGGGCGTGCGGCTTAGCAGCTTGTTGGTGGGGTAACGGCCCACCAAGGCGACGACGAGTAGGCGGCCTGAGAGGGCGTCCGCCCCACCGGCATCTTCAATGTCCGGTGTAGCTCCTATGCCACGCAATCAGCAATGCAAGAGCGCTGAACGCTTGATGAGCAGCCCGAAAGGCAATCAACGATGCACGAGTGTTGAACGCCTGGATACTGCGACCGCATTACGCATTGCCTACGGCAGACAGGACAACACGACAGGGCCGGACTACGGCATGGGCAGTGACTGATACTCACGGCCATGTGGGCTAGTCCCTAAGCGTCTGAGTCCCTGTCTGTCTAGGGGAGTGTCGTCAAGGCGCTTAACGGGGCCCGTAAGGGCCGTACGACCACATGAGGGGTAATGCAGGCAACATTTCAGCCTCCCGTGTTCTCCTTCTACTTCGCCTACATGGCATGGGACACGTTTGACGTGTGCTTCAAGGAAGTAGAGGGGGGCTATGAGCATCACGTGACCGTCAGGTCCTTCGGGAATGTGGTCCTGAACATTCGGGGCTTTGCTAGCTGCATAGCCTTTCAGGGGCAAGTAACGGTGTGCGTGGCGGACATATACAAGTCAGGTACCGCCACCGTGAACGGCTACCAGGTAACGGTTACACCGATCCGTCAGAGCGAAGGAGCATGCAAGTGAAGGTCATACCGGGTATGTACGCCACTCGTGACGGTGAATCCTATTTGCTCGTCATGTCCGGTCGCCGCATGTACAACGTGATTTGGATGTACAAGGAGGATCACATTTTGGTGAACGTGAGGGACGACCACGAAAACCCGGATTCGGGATGGCGGGAACATCAGCGCGTCAACATCCCGTCCGACTACCGAGGTAAGAAGTGGGAGGACGTGGCCAAAGGAATGCGTGAGCACATCTACCACGTTTGCTCAGGCCTCACCCGTAAGTGGGAGGGTGACGCGGGCATGAACGAGTTCCGTGAGGAATGGGCAATGTGGAAGTGGCACAAGGACCAAAAGGTGCGTTATGAGTCCGTGATGGGGGACGTCTTGGGGATCGTCAAGGAAACCCGCCGTGCCGGAACGGCGCGAGAAGTGTTTGTGCGTATCACGAGTCGCAAGCACCCGCTCTACAAATGCGGGGAAGTGGTCCCGTTCTCCCCTACCTGCCCGTGGATCAAGTCTCGTGAAGGGAGCCGGTGATATGTGGGACGCGCCGCAGACGAGTATCTACCGCGTGAACGTCTCCGGTTACGACTACCGGACGCGTAGGGCTTTCCTTGCTCGGGTCAACGTCAAGGCCTCGGGCCCCTCCATGGCGGTCAAGTGGGTTTTGCAGCACCCCCTTGATGCGCGGCTTCCCGTGCACACAAGCCTGGAGATCACTGGGGCATACAAGCTGCGTAAGCAGCCCGTTTGGCTCAACAAGGCCGGACAGAATCACTTCCGTTTCCACGTCAAGGAACTGACCTCTTGGGTTTCGGGTCACTGACAGACGAGACGGAGTAAGGCGCAAGACAAAGGCATGGGGGAACGCTGTGGATGGCTCTTTCCCCTGCCGAACGGCCGTCAGGGGGCAACGGAAATGCTCGCAAGATTGGCAATTCTGGTCATCGTCGCGGTGACCGTGGCAACGAGCGTAGTCAAGATCAAGGGAGCCTAAGAATATGCGTACTTTCTTCATCGCACTCGTGAGCGCGCTCATCACCGGACTCGTGGTGTTCGGCATCATGCACCACCACGAAGAGACCCGCGTTTTCCGAGTCACGGTGGACGCGTTCAACGATGGATTCATGGACGGGGTGTGCAACGACGGAGTTGATGGTTTCGGCCGTCCGTGCCGCTAGCGCTTGACTGTGAGGCCCGTGAGAAGGTCACCCGTTTACGGGCGGCGACCACTCACGGGGTTCGCAGTGAGTCTCTAGAGGCAAGCTCAGGGACTTTCAAGGGGAGGGCAAGAATGAGGCTCACTCTCAAGACAATCAGAGCGGCGTTCCGAGGACTGTACCCGGGCGATGACCTGTGCATCTCTTTCCTTGATGGGGAGGTGGTTGTTACGGGACGCGTGATGGGCATTGGTGACCGGATCGCCGCACGTACCGATATGCGGTTGCATGAAGACATTCACGTAAACCGGGTGCTGTCCATGGAAGTCAAGTAGGGCGGCACAAGGATGGCTTTGAACATTCGCAAGCATCAGTGCGTGAGCTGCGGCGGTACCGCTAACGTCCAGACGGATGACGGGTTTGTGAAAGTGGCGCACTGTCGGGACTGCACCCGCAAGGGTCTGATTGCGAGACACATAAAAAAGATGTTCGCCACCATTACTCCATTGGCACAGGTTCAGGGATGCACGGAGGGATGCAGGTGACCCGCGATACCCTTACCGAGGAAAACGCCACACACCTTGCGGTCGGAATCATCGGGGAGCCCCTTGAGCTGAAGGTGCACGTCTACTGGCGTGCCAACGAAAAGGGTGCCCTCATCGTTCTCAGTGACCTGGAAACGAGCAAGGAATACGGTCGATGGGCCGGGAAAAGCCTTGACCCTATGCCGGGGGAATCCCTGGCGAGCGCAGTCCTTGACTCCTTTGTGGGGGCCACACTCGGTGTGCATGCGGTTCAAGGGTGCGGTTGGACGACGGATCCCGTGAGTCTGGCAGCGTTCTTTTCCGATGAATGGGGCTGGAACTGGGTTCCCGAAAGACTTGCCTAGAGGGGTGAGCTTTGGGGACCGCCGTTAGGCGGCCCCCATTGCTCGGCAGCTAGCCGGTCGGGGAAGGGGAGCAATGAGTTCAATGAAGGCGTGGGCGGAGGATGTGGGGACGGCGCACAGGCTCGCCAAGGGTGCCGCTGAGCTGCCTACCGCCCTCCGTCGTGTGGCTGCACTTGAGTTCGCGTTTTTGGTCATGGGGGAGGCCTCCGGCCGCTACCA
Source organism: Streptomyces sp. PsTaAH-124 (assembly GCF_000373685.1). Taxonomy (NCBI): domain Bacteria; kingdom Bacillati; phylum Actinomycetota; class Actinomycetes; order Kitasatosporales; family Streptomycetaceae; genus Streptomyces; species Streptomyces sp. PsTaAH-124. The sequence goes on from NZ_KB892158.1 coordinate 243,923, forward strand.
TGACCCTCGGTGGGCTGAGCGGGCACTGAAGCGGGAAACGATCAAGGCTTACCGTGCCGCGCTTAAGGCCCGGCCAAGGAAGAGGGAGGCGTAATGCCGGTAGGTGCGACACGGTTCATCCGCGCACGTAACCTCGTGACAGGTGACCGTGTGGTCAAGCGGAACTCTGACGGAGGGACGTACGCGGCACCCGTTCAAATTGACGTGCACGCGGAAGACGGGGTACGCGAATACATCGAACAGGGCGGTTGGGGCGAGTTTCACGGATTCCGGGATGACGATTGGGTGGAAGTGGAAGTGTCCCCGCCCGGTGAAAATCAAACGGAAATTCCGTTCTGACATGGCCACGGATAAACTGTCGCGTACGGAACTGAAGCTCAAAGCACAAGAGAACATTGCACACATGATTTCTCTCGTGTTCCAGTACGTCACAGACAACGTGTTGGATGAGATTCCCGAGGGACAGTACGAGGAATTTCACGCAATCCTGGAACATCAGGCAGACAGGGCGGTCCGGCTCATGGGCTATGAGAAGCATTGGAGAAGCTGATATGGCAGGGAAAGCCACTGGGGTGGAAGTCACGTACAAGTGCGGTGACTGCAAGAAAAGCTTTACCGTGTATCAGGATGTGAGCCCGGACGCCTTTCAAATCGTCCTGGGCCTCACCGAAGAACACGAGGACTGCCCCGAGGGGGAAGAGTGAGGCCGGAAGAAGTCGACAGTATCTACAGCGCCATCGCAGTGCTTCTGACTGAACTTGAAAGAGCGGAGGAACGTCCGGTCCTCGAAATCTCCCCAGAGGCTGAGGGAATCATCGGAAAGAGCGGACGGGTCATCCGTGACCCGGAAAACGGAAAATGGGTTGCTCAACCGGGCGGGACTGAGCGGCTTTAGTGAGGGTCGGACACTCCGGTGTCCGGCCCTTGTTATGGACGCTCACGTACAAGCGTGACCGTGCAATGCAGGTGACTAGCGGAAGGGGAACAGGTGGAATCGCTGGGTCGATTCGACGCCATGTCTTACGGACCCATGGGAAAGGAGGTGCAGGGGATCATGCCTTACACAGAGGCTGATCCGATTGGAGTGTTCGCCGCATTGCTGGCCCTATTCTCTGCGGGAATCAACGGAAAGGTTGTGCAGGCCGGTGACCGGCCTACGGTCGTCTGGACCGGACTGGTTGGACGCTCGTCCATCGGATGTAAGGGAACCGCTAAGGAATGCGCGGACTGGATCCTTGACGAGCCGCTAGGCGACTTCCTTAGACAGCGGACAAGGTCCGGCATTTCGTCCGGGCCTTCGCTCGTCAGTGCGTTGCACCAGCAGTATGAGCGAAGTCTCACGCAAGAGGACGGTCCTGATGGACGACTTCTTGTGGTGGAAGAGGAGTGGCAAAACCAGTTGCGGCGAACCAACCGTTGCCCGACGTTCGCCGGACAGTTCCGTACGGCCTGGGACGGGAAATCCGTCTCTAACCTAACGAAGGCCAAGTCTGCGTCAGACACACAAAATGAACAGATGGTGGAACGTCCCCTTCTCGGCTTTCACGCACACATTCAGCCGGGTGCGTGGAACAAGTACATTTCCGCAACGGAAGCGCTCGGAGGCTCGTACAACCGGATCCTTCCCGTTTCCGTGGAAATGTCCAAGGTGCTTCCGGAACCTGAAGGGTCTGACAGGGAAATCTATAAGTACCGTCCCGGAAGGGCCCTTGCATTGGCCTATGAGTGGGCGCGCAAAGAGAAGCGCGTGATGGTCCTCAGCAGTCCTGCAAGGAAGCGTTACGACGAGATTCGTCGGGAGTACCTGACAGCAAACGCAAAACTGCCGGAGGTGCTGGCATCCTTCTTCGAGCGTTCGTCGGAACAGGTAAAGCGGGTTGCCTGTGTTCTGACAGCAGCAAACCGGCGGACGGAAGTCCCGTTGGCTGCCGTCGAAGCGGCTAAGGCTTTCGTGGACTACTCGATCCAGAGTGTTACTCAGCTTCACAATGACGCGCTTGCTTTCTCCACGCGACGCGAAATGCTGACCCTGGAAGACAAGATCCGTAAGGCTCTCCAAACTCACGGGAAGATGACGCGCACCCAGCTTTACAAGTCTGTCGGTGCTGGCCGTTTCACTGCTGCCGAGGTAGGAAGGGAGGCGGATGAAATGCCGGACGTGGAAGTTTGGGTGGACAGCGCGTCCCGTCGAACGGGTCCGAAGCCAACGTACTACCGACTGGTGGAGCGTGAGGAACTTGAGGACGAGCCGCTTGAGGGCAAGCCGACGGTCCCTCACCAGGCGGAAGCAGAAACCCTGTTGAACGCTTATGCGGATTGGGCCAGCCTGCCCGGCAATGAGGGTAAGAGCGTCCCGGACTTCCTGGCCCACGTCCAGGAGGCGGCCAAGGTGCCCGTGGAGCCCTCGGCGAAGCCACCGGTGAAGAAGGTCGTCCGCAAGCGCGCTGCGTCCCCCAGGAAGGCTCCTGAGGCTTCCGGGGGGACGGTAGCCAAAACCCCTAAGGCCAGGGGCACGGCGGCCCGTAAGGCGGCCACCAAGACTCCTGCAAAGAAGACTGCCCCTGCGGCAGTGTCAGAGCAGGGTGGTAAGAAGGAACCTACCGAGTCACTGTTCTGACTCGGAGCGCAGAGAAGAGGCAATGAATCGTGAGCGACGAAAAGCCCATGTACCCGGTCAAGGTCCCGAACTCCGTTATGGAGTGGTTCAACGAGGACACCGGCGTTGGACAGGGCTCGGACACGGCCGAAAGGCCGTGCGTGAAAGCTGAGTTGGACGGACTGAACTGGACCGGAAAGGGTGCGTCCGGGGCAGTGAGCCTGTACACCCTGGGATGGATGCTGGACCAGGTACGGAACGGCATCCTCGAAGATCCCCCGGCTTCTTGGAAGCCTGCCGCGCTCAAGGCTGCGGCTGCGGCTGCCGACCGGTACGAGGCGGCCTATGAGTCGGGCCGGGAAGCGGAAGGCCCGGAGACTCCGGAGAAGCCCGAAGGGATCCAGGTGGATGGAGTGACCGTTCCCAGCAATTTCGGGAAGCCGGTCTACCATGCCAAGGACAAGACACGCGTGGTTGGGTTCCTTACCGAGGGAAACGCCAAGTTCGTTCCTGTTGAGGACGTCAAGGCTGAATTGGGAAAAGCGCAGTAAGCGAGGGGGGTGGGCCTCTTTCGGAGGATGAGAAAGAAGCCCTGTCCACTCTCGCGAAGCTAGGTCCCATGCAACACCGTCTCGGCATTCGCCGCTCCACTATGGAAAGCCTGGAGCGGCGCGGGTTCGTGGAGTTGATCACGTTCACGGGTGGCCGCAGGTGGGTTGCCTCCCTGACGGACAAGGGTGAACCGGTAGCGCGGGAGTACCAGACCTACCGCCCCGCAAAGCAAATTGACCCCGTCACGGCCACAGGTCAAGTGTCCACGGAGCTTTTCAAGAAGCACCCGGAGTACGGTTTGGAATCTGTGTACGAGCGAGTGGACGTGCACAGTTTCTCAAGATTCGTAGATTCGGTGAAGTCCTGGTGTAAGGACAAGACGGAACTTTCGGGGGCCGTTATCGACGCTGCGGACTATCGGGAGCTGTACGCGGACTTCTGCACATATGAGGGACGTGAGCCGGTGTGGGAGGAGCAGCCGGAGTTGCCGGGGGTAGTGCTTCCCGAGGATCCCGCAGAGGCTGAAAGGGTGTCTGACGCGATGCGGGAGCACTTCAGCCGCCCGACCGTCCGGCTGGAAGACATCCCGGGCCTGTTGCGGGACGACAGGGAATGAGGGCTTCACTTCAGCCGCACTACGTCTTCGCTCACATGGTGGGCGTACACAAAGAGGCTGACGCGCAATCCTCAACCGAATACCGGAACGGCGAATATGTCGTATCCCTGTGGTTCGCGTCCGAAGAGCCTGCAAAAAAGATGCAGGACTACTTTCGGGGAGTGTTTGCGCGAGACTGGAACAACCTGGAGTATCACAATTACGGCTCCGCGTTCCTGGTGAGGATCAGATTCAAGCGAGAAAGTGAAGGTTAGTCAGTGGAAGATCATGAGTGTCTGGAAGAGCGCGAGAGCGGGTGCAAGGGGCCCGTGACTGGACGCCCCTCCCACGCGGGTACGGGCACGATCATTTGGCGCTGTACGGCTCACGCCGAAAAGGCGGCACAGAGGGCCCAAAGGATTCTGGAGGATTACCCGGACAGTCCCGTCCCCCCGGAATGGTTTGATCCGACTGCGGCCGGTGAATCCTGGGACGGGGAGTAGATATGACGCGGGTGAGTCCCTTTCCGGAGGGAACGCGGCAGACGGGACGGGGAATCATTCTCCCTCGTCCCGACGTGGACGAGATCCTGAGAAAAGCAGCCCTCAAGGGGTACCTGCACCTTCAGGACCGCCCCTATAAGACGGTGGCGAATCTCGTCATTGACCCCTGGCACAAGAACCTCGTGTACGGGGTGTACTTGGCCCTGGACGGGTCTACCGCGTCCGTAGGGAGCTACTGGGGAAGTTCTCAGGGCTCCGTACTGGACGCTGAGGCCACCGCTTCTCAGCTCCACGCGCTCATAGAGCGTTGGGGCCACATGCTACGTGCCTGAGCAGCAGGCGGGGACGGCTCGTCCGTCCCCGTCGCAGGTACCCCAAGTTCGGCCGGTGAAATCCCGTGCCGTACAGGGCCGTTACTCCCAGGTCTGTGAGAAGTGGCAGGACGGAACCTGGAAGCCGTAGCGGCCTGCTTAACCGCAGTTCAGAGCACCCGGCAACGAAACCTCTGTCGGGTGCTCTTGTCTTGTGCTTACATGTACCAACCATCGCAAGTCAGGAAGAGGAAAGAACATGGCACAGCGGGTATCGGTCACCCTTATTGACGACTTGGACGGAGAGTCGGAAGCGCAGGACACGATCACTTTCGGGCTGGATGGTCGCACGTACGAAATCGATCTGACCGAGGCGCACGAAACGGAACTTCGCACCTTCCTGGAGAGGTTCGTTACGAAGGCTCGCCGCAAGTCCGCCAACACGGGCGCGGGAGGTCGGCGGAAGCAGGTTACGCCGATCCGGAGCGAGACTGAGCCGTCCGCCGAGGTCTACCGCAAGTGGGCCGAGTCCAACGGCTTTGAGGTCAACGCCCGTGGGCGCGTCCCGGCCTCCATCAAGGAGGCCTACCACAAGGCCAACGACTGATTTCACAAACGTGCACCAACCGGCGGCCCGTTCCCTCATACTGAGGGGGCGGGCCGCCTTTGGCAGTAGGGAGGTCAAGTAGATGGTGGTCGACAACCCGTTCACCCGTGAACGGACTTATGTGGCGACGGAGCTGGCAGAACAGTACGGGAGAGGGTACGCACGAATTCTGGCTCGAATGAGTGGGCTTGCCTTTCGGGGGAGGGGAGACAATAGTCGTACGTCTCAACGCATCCTCAGGGCCAAGCTTGAGGGCTTCCAGAAGTCGGCGGTAATCGTTCTTCTGTCGGACGACTACAACAACGTCGACAAGGAAAGTGAGGCTGAAGCTCTGGTTAAGGAGCATCGGACCAAACTCCTTGAAGCAATTGAGAAGGACGAGAAGGAAAGGCAGGCATACGAGTGAAGCGCATGTACCTGACTCCCGAGGACGCGTACAAGGAAATCGTGGAAATCCTCAACGTGCTTGAGGAGATGAAAGAGGAGCCGTTCCGGGGAGTATCGACCTTCGGCTCTTCTTGGTACGGCTACCAGGGGAAGAGTGGTTCGGTCCGACGCGAAGGGGACGGGTGGGTGTACGAGCCTGCTTCGGAGTTCCCGAAGGGTGGCAAGCAGTGAAGGACGACGACGTTATCCCCATCCTGGAAATCATGGCGGAGATGGACGAGGACAAGAAGGTACGTCGTGATCGTTCCCGTGCCGCCTACACGGCGGAAGTTGCCCCAGAGAGTCCAGGGAGCGACTGGACCCTTCGGGGGCTCTCAGAGGAGGACATGGGGGCCCTGAGTCTTACTCTCCAGGTCCGCCAGGAGCAAGCGGAGTCGTGGGAGGCTGAGCGATGGGCCCGGATCGTCAGGGCCGTCCACCAGGCCGTGAACCAGGACGAGGACCCGTGCGCTCCTGGGGGGAGCTGCCGGTGTCCGGCCGGTGAGGCAGACTGCGGCAGGAGCCAGCCATGAAGGGCGGATCACCGCTTGACCTGAACCTGAATAAGGTAGGGGTCCTCTCGGAGAAATGTGACACCTGTCTTCTGCGCAAAGAAGCAGGGCACGAACCGGCAACCGTCCGGCGCGTGATTGAGGCGAACCGTAAGGCGGGAAGTGCCCTCACCTGTCACGAAACTCTTGACTACGGCCCTTACCCGGACTTTGGGGAGGCCATGTGCCGGGGGTTCTACGACGCGTACAAGGATGAGAACTCCGCAATCCAAATTGCGGAAAGGCTCATCGGTATCGTGGAAGTGCCTCCCCCGGCGGATCCCCGAAAGGGACCGCAGTGAGCACCGACTACCGAGAGCCGACACTCGCGGATCCGGTCCACGTGAACGGATGGGAAATCACGTTTACCGTAACGGGCTACCGTGCTTCTTACGGGTTCGTGGAACTCCCCATGAGCGGGCCGTGGGAATTCGCGCTGGAGTGCATCAAACAACTGCCTGCTGTTGAGGGTGCCGAACAGCAGGCCTACTTCAAGGTTTGGGAAGAGGCAGTAAAGCTCCCCACCATCAAAGTTAATCAGCTCATCCGGGACCTGCAAAAAGAAGTGGACGACCGCTGGAAGGGGGGAGTGGAGTAGTGGATGTGCTTCTCACCTTCTACTACCAGCACCCCTCCGGGTCTGGATACGTAGACCTGGGATGCGGTAGAGCGACCGTGCGCACAGAGAACGGACTCACGGAAACCCTGGCACGGGAAAGCATGGCTGCTTTCGCCGATCTCGGAATCCGGGATCACTGGAAGTCGTCCGAACCGTACGACCCTGCAAAGGTTGTGATCTCGGGCACCTTCGGGGATTTGGGAACCCTGTACGTGGACGGCAACGGTGTACCGAAGGAGAAGGTGTGATGGAACGTCCTGACTTTACCACTGTGGAGTACCTGAACCCGGGGGACTTCATCGACGTCGGGGACGCGACTGAGGAGCCGGTTTTCGTCACGGTGGAATACGTGACCCACCGGGGAAATCAAGTGCGAGTTTCCACCAAGGAACTGGCTTTCGACCTGATGATGACCCGGGGTGACCAAGTCACTTTCAGCGAGGAGGGATAGTGGAAAGTCGAGCAATCGTCATCGACATGGACCACGGTCCGGAAGTCCGGGTAACTGGATTTGAAGGCCAGACAGCAACCATGATCGCGACGGACCAGGGCGACCCTCACAAGGCCGTGATCCTGAATATGGGTCGCGCACAGATGGAAGCCATTGTGCGGGAGTTGCAGGAATGCTTCACCTTCTGGGACACCCCGTCAAAGCCGTGGGGCGAGTCGCAATGACCGTCTACAGGTGCAAGCACCACAACGAGGACCACAAGACCCATGCGGATATCGCGTTTATGGTCTGTGGCTGTGATGGAACCACTCATCACGCGTGCAAGCGGAGGGCCGTCCCTGCGGGGACGGCTCGGCCGTCCGATTGGCCGGTTGCTTTGGCTTGGCCACACCAGGGGCAGGAGCCTTCCCTGATTCCGGCCCTTGGGTACGTCCGGGGAAACACTCCTCGGGCATTCACTGAATCTGAGCGACAGCGGAAGAACATCAGTGCTTGGGCCGACCGCACGGGACACTTGATGGTGGGCTGGGTAGAGGACGTGCTTACGGACGGCACCGGGGCGAACTCTGCTGGCCTTGAGGAGCTGCTGACCCGAGTAGAGTCCGGTGAGGCAAAGGTGGTAGCCGTAGAGGAGTACCACCGTCTAGGAAGACTCCGGGGACCCGTCAACGGGTGGATTGCTCGCCTGGAAGGTCTTGGGGGACGCGTTGCACAGACCGGCAAAGCCGCTGAGGGAGTGGAATGAAAAAGTACCTTGTCCTCTACCGGGACGGGACCTCTCGGGAATTTGAGGTCAGAAGAATGGAGTACCTGGAAACCGGCGTTGAGTTCTCCGGGGCCAAACACTCCCAGGAGGTGAAGTTCGTGGCCTTCATTCCGTACGCCATGCTGAAGTGCGTGGAGTCGGTTTGACGCCATTCTGTCCCGACTGTCGCGGCAGGGGCTGACAATCCCGGCTGGAGTCTGAGACGATCCCCCCTCACGCCCGGTGAGGGGGGATCGTTGCATTACCGCAGCACGCAGGAGATAAGAGCACGGCGGGCCGAGGCCTTTGAGCGGGTAGGCAAAATATGGGCCGGGTGTGGAATCATCTGGTTCATTTTTGCCATGTTCGTGCAAGACGTTCCCGTTGTGGGTACCGTGGCCTACTGGGGAATCTACGTGGGGGCAGTAGTCGCCACTGCCCTACTCATCCTGGCCATGGTCCGAATCAGCCGTTCGGCTGATGAACAGATCAAGGCTCTCAAGCAAGAGGGAAAGTTCTAAGGAGCAGGCGTGGACAACTGCAAGTATTGCGCGGACCTTTCGGAATGGCTCCTGCGACTGCCAAGCGACGAAGAAGTCGTGGGAGCCTCCTGCGGACGCGGTGAGCATGTCGGCTTCATGCTGGCAGACGCTGAAGCAAATCACCCGTACGCCTCGGGGTTTTTGATTCTACGAGCGGATTAACCAAAAAAAGCCCCCCGGCTCATGCCGGGGGGCTTTTCTGTTTTCTCTCTCACTCTAGGCGGACCCCTCCACCTAAGACAGGGGGGACCTACTTCGGGCCCTGCACCTCATCCTCAAACGGGGAGTCCGTGTAGAGCGCTGTAAGGGTCTTTGCGTCCTCGTGAGTGGCTGCTACCACACCCACACCCAGAAGGGCCGCAGAAGCAGTCACGAGGGCTTCCCAGGGCACGTCGGGAAGCACCAGGACGAGAACGGGCACCAGGGCCGACAGGACGGCATAGATTCGAACACCGTGAACAGAAAGAAACGAACTGATAACGTTAATGCTGCACCACTCCTTGCTGCATAGATAGAGGCAGGACTAGCCGAACAGAAGCTTCCAGGTCAGAGGGCCGGGGTAGCCATCGGCGTCCCCGGCAAGCTCCTTGTGGGCGAGCTGGAAGGCCTTGACAGCGGCTCGGTCAACGGCAGTCCAGGTAGGGCCCGGTCCCACCTGGTAGAAGCGCCCGTACCCCTTCTTGACGAGCTGCTGCCCAAGCTGGGTCACGTACTGGTTGCTGGCACCAGCCTTGAAGTAGCCGGTGCCGGGAAACGCTGGAATGGACGGCTTAGGAGCCGCACCCTTCAGCTTGAGAACCTGACCCGGCTTGATGACGTATGGGGCCTTGATGCCGTTGAGGCTGGCAATGGTCATCCAGGCCACTCCAGTCTTCTGGCCGATGGCGGACAGCGTGTCACCGGACTTCACGGTATACGTGGATGGGCTGCCACCGGACGACCCTCCGGAGTCCCCACCAGGGGCCGCAGAGAAGAGTGCGGAAGTAGAAATGTGGCCGGGGTCCCAGTGGCTATTGCCCGGAACATTGCAGTGACCATAGTGACCCCCCTTGGTCAGCCACACGTTCCGGTCGCGCTTGCAGTCCTTAGCTAGCGCAGGCGGAGCACCCATCGGAAACACGTCCGGGACTCCCCAGGAGCGGATAGCGTCCATCAGTGCCTTGAAGTTCTTTCCGGGCTTCCAGTAGGACGTGAACGGCTTCTCGGCCTTACCTAGAACCTCAACCTGAATACAGGCCTTGCCGGTCCGGTTGGTGCGGGCAGACCCGTCGTTCTGGAGTGCCCGCGCGCTCTGGTTCAGTGGACCGAACTGCCCTAGTCGGTCGGTAGTTGGGTCATAGAGAATGTGGGGCTCGTAGGCCTCACTGATCAGGTATTGTCCAACATTCTTGAATGCGTTATCACCAGCACCGGACTCGGTGGTGTGCCATACAACGCGTGCAGGATGGTTCGGGGTGTCCATGGCCCCACCAATAGAGCCGTCTCCTAGGCGCTCAGCGCCGGGGATCCAATTAGTTGCCATCATTCCTCCGTGTGGGTATTAGGGTTCCGGGCAAGAGCAAGCCGGTTGGGGTCCAGTGAAGTCAGAAGCTGAATCAGTCGAGCGTTCTCCCGCTCGATGTTCGTAAGTCGTTCCTTGATCTCCTTGAGATCCCGCTCAAGCCGGTCGGCACGGGTCTTTTGCGCGTCCGCCTCCTCACGCCACACCTTCGCCGCGTTAGTTCTGAAGGCGGCAATGGCGACAGCGGCAGAGCCCAGGACAGCCGCAGCAATGCCGCCCAGTGAGTAAATTTCGGATGCTGTCATGTGTGCGAACTCCTTAAGGGCAGCAGAAAGGCGGCCCCGCGGGGCCGCCCTTACGTGAACATGGTGCTTATGCGGGGGCAATAGTGGTGACAGTCCCGTTGGGGCCACGCCACTTCAGGGCACCGTTTTCCGGGTAGAGAACTCCACCGCCCGTGGGGTTGCCAGTCGGTACAGTCGCCGCATTCTTCATTCCAAGGACGCCGACGCCCCCACCAACGTCAGCAGTCGTAGACCCGATCTGTACGGCCTGAGAGAACGCGGAAACCCCCCGGTGGGTAATCGCACCACTGGCAGCGATTTCGAACCGCACAACCCCATCAGGGTCCCTCACGAGGACAAGCTGAGGAGCAGTGCCAGTGAACCCGACCACCTCAAGCGCAACCGTGTTCGCGTCATTCTGCTGAATGAAGTTACGGCCAGAGTTGATGGTGCCGTTCACGGTAGCCGTTTCGGCTACAAAATTCTGTACCGCTACAGCACCCGCTGTCAGTTCAGCCGGACCAGGACCAGCATGGGCAGCCTGGTAAATGAACCCAGCGACGCCCTTTTTGGCAGGGTCGGCCGTGTAAATTCCCTCCGCGTACTGCGGCAGGCCGTACCCGTAAACGTTGGCATCGGACCGGCGGCGCTTACGGATATGGACTCCGTCGCCTTCGGTCGATCCATTGTCGTTGGTATTAGCCTCAACCGCCCAAATGAAAATCTGATCGTAGGCGATTATAATTCCAGTGTGATCCTGCCCGGAGTCCCCGTACATGACCTGACTCCCCAATGCGGGGAACCAGGACCAACGGCCCTTGTTATTCCACCAGGTGACAGCCTCCGAACAGTCGGCAGTACGAGGGAACAGTGAAGAAACACCGGCCCGCATAGCAACCCAGCTAGTGAATGTTGCACACCAACTTTGTCCCTGAGCCCAGGTAAGGCCAGGAACTTCCAGTGCATAGCGGGTTACGTTGTTCCACCCGCCTTCCACGTATTCCTCGCGTACGCCTACCTGAGACTTTGAAACTGCGACGACTTGTGCCATCTGAGAATTAGCCAATGGTTCCCCCTATTAGCTGTTGAGGAGAGCTGCCAGCACTCCAGCCATGTGGGAGTGACCTGCATCGGAAGGAAGGACAGCGTCTGTTCCAGCGGTGCCCGGAGCCGTGGGGTTTCCCCAGTAACCCAGGGAGTTCCAGAAGTTCCACGAATTCCGGCCGAGGTTCCAGAAATCAACCACTGCGGCCTCAAAGGTGCTGGCCAGGGCGTACGTGCGATCTGCGAAATCCTGGAATCGGTAGCCCTGCGCGTCCGCCTGCCCGATGTGCGGCAGGACAAAGACAATGTCAGTAGCTCCCTGGTTGGCGCCACCGTCCTTCACCTGTGAAAGATGCTGACGAACCTGGGAAGCCCAGGTATCAACGGCAACTCCGTCAATTACATCCTGAACGCTCACGGCATAGATGACGAGATCAGCGGGGAATGAACCTCCACCGTTCCACTCGACCTTTCCAGCGGGTAGATACTGGAGAGCGTTAGCGTTCTTGCGGCTTAGGTTGTTCACGACCACACCAGAGGCATTTTCAGCGCTCACACCGCACACAGACAGGTACTTGGATGCCACACCAGCATGCGTGACCTTGACCGTGTGAGTGCCTGCTGAGAGGCCCGTGACGGTCGTCTTGATGACCGTTAGCCCTGTGGAGCTGGAGTCAGTGACAGTCACGGCCTGGCCGCCGTCGATGGTGTACGTCCAGGCAGGCCGGTTACCGTCTCCACCCAGCGTGTAAATGGTGACGGAAGTTCCGCGCACGGTCCACGTGAGGGAGCTTCCGGCGGTCCCTGAATAGAGGTATCCCCAACCGGGGCCTCCCTGGAGACCGCCAATCGCCCAAGTTCCCGTCTGAGTCACCAGACCACCGGCAGAAGTCCACTGGTTGACGGCGGCAGGGTCATTACCGGCGATGCCGGACGCACTGTAGAGCGAGGACGTAAACCCGCTACCCCCGTCGCCGTTAGCCGCCTGAAGAGCAGAGCCGAGGGATCCCACCCAAGACTTGCTGACTAGCTGGGAGGCGTAAAAGCCGACTGCACTGGATCCGCCTACAACGCCAACTGTGGCCTTCCCTGATCCCGCCTTAGCGGCGGCCCGCTTAGGCCGCCAGAATTCGCCCCACTGGCGCGGGACAGAGACACCCTTGCCGGTGGCCTTGCCATTCGGGGTAACGAGCCAGCCAGCATCAACAAGCTTTACGAACGTGGCATCCGAGTAAGCACGGTCCCCATGAGGATCCGGGACAGTGTTGTTCACGTGAGCCGTAAGCCGAGTACCCACATCCAGCGGCGTAATGGCGACTCGACCGGCCCCAAAGTCCACCCAGAGGATTTCTGCACCATCAGGGCCCATGAAGGAAGGAATCATACCCTGACTGTCGGCAGTGAGCTGCCCCATTTCAAGGCCGTTCAAGTCCGTTAGATCAGTGATTTGGTTCGCGCTCTGACCGGGTCCGTCCCATACGGTGCCGATGACGCCGGGGACCCGTGCACCATTAACGTCCTCCGCTACATCGCTAGCCGTACCGCCAAACAGATTACGTGGCATTGATCGCCGTCCTTGGATATTGGTTCGCCTCAACCACTCCAGAAACATTCAGAGATGAGCGGGCGGGAATCGACACTAGAGAGTCCAACCCTTCCTTAAGGGTGTTGACGTTGGGGGTGTACAGATAAAGCGTGCTAGAACCGGGCGACGGATGAGCTGTAATCTGCATCATGTTCGGGTAGCCGCCCGAGTAGTACGTGTTCCAGATGCTTCCCGGCAGTACCTGAACTCCATCCGGATTGGAGATTTGCGGGAGCGTTACCCCGATAGTCTTGTTACTTCCGCTAACGCTGATCCCCTTGTCTTCGTAGTCGTTCTGAATGGTGATTTGGAACCAGAACATATTGGGGGCGATCCATCGCCAACGGCCGCGCCGGTTCGCTACCGGAACGGTCCCGTTCGTGTACAAAAGGTTTGGCGTGTAGTTGCGGGACCTACCGAAATGGCGGGTCACCACGTAGCCATCCCGCCCGTTGAAGGCCTCAAACTGGCTGTCACCGCCGTTACTGTCGAGGTCGTACGCAATGGAGCCCTTAGGGAGCAATGCCGTACTGTCAGGCACATTCCAGGGGTAGGCCACTACGGGCGGAGCCGTATACGGCGCACGGGCATTGGCGGAAAGCGGCCCATTGTTTGCCGGAACAGATACTGAGAGAACCGGCATTTCCCAAACTCCACCGGGCTGCCGTGTGGGAGTTGGCTCAGTCGGAGTGGTGGTCGTAGCCGGGGTACCCTGGATAACCGCCATATTCACAGAGGAATTAGCCATATCAGCTCGCAGAACCACAAGGTCCCTGCGATCCTTGGCAGTGTTGTTGTCGGCAATAGTGAACTGCTTGCTGCCGGTAAGCCGGTAGTAGAAACCCCCAACCCATGCGGACCCGGCATTAACCGTAAGAGTTCTGCCGCTAAAACTGTAGGAAAATGGGAGCTGAGCGGTCGTGTAGGAGGTATTGACTAGAGGGAAGTCGACGCGGTCACTGGTCCAGGCAAGGGCCATGGTTTGCCACTGGGTCTGTGACACAACCTTGGTTCCACCGTTTGCGTTGTCGGCGTCAAAGGGGTAGCTGATCTCTGCCATAATGCCTCACATTCTCGATTCCAGGCGCCGTAGTTTTCTCTGCATTTCAGACACGGTCTTATAGAGGTTCAGGGGCTCACCGGATCCCTGCTGGCCGATCTTGGGTGCCACATCCTGAGTGTTTCCGCCGTCATCCACTGAGATAGTGACCTCACGAACAATGTCGGTGTACTCCACGCCGTCCACCGATACCGTAATGACGTCCCCGACAAAGTAATGAATGCCGAACTTGCAGCCTTCCGTGTCGATCGGATAGACCTGGAAGTTCCCCCGCTTTTCGCCATCCGTCAAAACTGCGTCTGCCGCCTCCTCGATGACGTCCATGTAATAGGCGACGGCCACCGGCTTAGCCGCCTTCACGGCATAGACAACGGCGTCGTACTCAACGTCGTGATTACCGTTGGGGTCCTTCTGCTTGGCGGCCTCGTAAGCGGCGCGAGCCCGCGCAAGCTCGGTAGTCCAGTCGTTTCCGTTCGGATCCAGGCCGATATCCTCGATACCGTCTGAATCGGTCTTGGTGACAAGCTGAGGTGCCCCGGTGGAGGCTGTCTTAAGGGGGATGTCCCGACGATCGACAAAAGATTCAACAGAAATGCCCCACTCTGCTTCGGAGGCCGTATCAACCTTCTGCCAGACGTATCGGTCCTTTCCTTCGCCCTGGCATGCCACAATCGCTCGGGTGACCTGTGGGGCATTGAGCGTGTAAACGTACTCCCGCAGGTTCCCAAGATCGGTACTGAAGCGAACGGTCTTACTGCGGTCGCGGGGCTTGTACACCTTCAGGTCGACAGCCTGAGTCTGAGGGTTGTAAAGCATTCGGTAACCCGTCGCATACCCATTTCCCTTGTCTGAAGTCCATTGCTCCAACTTGTCCCCTATCACCTCGTATCGGAGACTGTCCGTCACGGTGTCCCCGATACTTACAGAGGAGCCGACGTTAAGCCTTGGGATACGCCTGTCAGTGACCGCACCAGGACCCAGGGATGCATTCAGCTCGTTCCAGATCAGCGCACCAGCAGGGCCGCTTACATTTCGAGAGGTGGGACCGAGGTACTGCCTACTCACGGTGCGGCCGGTAGACGTGAAGGCCAGACGGTTGTAGGCGAGTTGATTGTGGCACTTCCCCGCAATGTAGACACTGCCCGGCCCCGTGTGCTGCTGAGTCGTCCAATACTTCTGGAAGGTATCTACCTGACCCGACAGGAGCGGTTCAGGGGCCCCGTCCTGCCAAATGACGATTCCCCCTCCCTTCTGTATGAGCGCAGCCTGAGGAGTCTGGTCCTTGACTAGGAGCTGCCATATACCCGCCTGGCAGAACCGAACGGTGAAATCCAGGCTTATCCACTGGTCAATTTCGCCAACCCGATTCAGGTTCTTGTCAAAGACTTCAATGCGGTATCCCAATGGACCCCCTATACGTAGGACGCGTACCGGGGAAGATAGGTGAGCGACACAGAAGCCTTGCCCACGCCGGTTACAACGCTGATTGATACGGTCGTGTCACCGGGCTCAACAGACCAAAATTGCGGGTTGGTGTCGAGTCGGGACCAGTAATTGACGCCCTGGTCATCCATCACGGTCTTGTATCCGGGCCGAGTGTCGATGGTGACCACACGGCCTGTCGGAATCAGGTCTGAGCCGTCAGCGGGCGCCGAGGCCTTGATGGTGTCCCCATACGGGCCTATGAGCGCAAAAGTCTTGATGGGGCCCTTCAAGGCCCAGATGGGCCAGGCCTCAATGTCTCCGGAATTTGAGATGGTGATGTTTGGCCCACCGCTCATGACCCCGGAACTGATACGCATGGGGAAGAATGCTTGAGAGCTGGAAAGAAGCGGTTCGCCTTCCCCGAAATCCCACCGAATCACCTCGTAGCGAGTCTGATACCACCAGGGATCCATAGCGGAGAAGGTAAGCCCGTACTTGGTCCATGTGAAACCCGCCGTATCAGAGGCTTCCGAGCCCTCCATCCCCCCCTTGTAATACGCCTTGAGGAGGCGCGTCTGACTGTCCCCCTCAGTGAAGCGCAATACACAGTAGCCCCGCTTGGGATTCAATGCCTGAAAAAGCTGACGCTTGATCCGATTTACAGACGGGCGGTCAATCCCGTACAGATAGACGGGAATCATGATCTCTCGTGCCGCAGCACGGGTAGACCGGAATATGGAGCCGTCGAGATTTGGTGAGTCGTCGGAGAAGAGCGCATAGGGGGGCGCATCCAAGCCGGTTGCCCCCGGCTGCATAATGATGGCTGGCCAAGCATCATCACTGAAGGAGGTGAGGGAGATAGCCTCTCCCTCACCGTTCCTTCCAGCGATTGAAACGCTTGTGCGTCCCCACTTCTCCGGTACCGGCGGCACCACATAACTTGATGCCGGTGGTATGACTCTCTTCGGTACCGGAATCGGCATACAGCCTCCTTACATGGTCGAGTAAAGGGCCTCAGCCGTCTGAAGAGCCCTCAGCACCGCCTGAGGCGTCGGCTCGTTCCGTGCCTCGTGAATGTGAATCTCGTACTTTCTGCCATTCAGAAGGCCCTCGGTTTCCTGATTGTCGAGAACTCGTTCACCACCGCCGAACAGAACCATTTCCCGTCCCCGCTCACCCACCATGGCCAAGCCGGGGGAAGCAGATCGAGTTCCGGATGCGTAGCCCTTGTTTCCGGAAAGAACTGACTGCCACCGGGAACCGTAGGTGTGAGTGGCATAGTTGAGTCCGGCATAAATGTTGGCTAGCGGCATAACGGATGTACCGAACTTGAACGGACCGGTATTTCGAAACGGCCCGGCCCACCGCTGATAGGTGGGGCCGATGACCTGCATAAGGCCAACCGATGGCGTACCCATCTTCGCATTAGAGTCCCAGTTGTTGACGATGTTCGGGTTACCCCCGGACTCGACGCCAATACGGTGCAGAACAACACTGAGAGCACCCTCAGGAAGCCCCAGCATCTTAAGAGCCTGGGAAGCTACCGGAGCCCACTTCTGAACGCCCTTACCCGAACCAGGCTCAGCCAACATGTTGGCGAAGTCCTGAAGGTCACCACCAATCTTCGACCCCTTATCGAAATCAAAGAGGCCCTTGGTGTTCGGCATGGAATCCCTGGCAGTTTCCATGAAGTTTTCATAGACGCGACCCGCGTAATCGAGAGGAGACGCCTTGAAATCCTTGATGGTCTGATACATGCCGACGTAGTTGTCATACGACCCCTTGGCAATGTCCCAGAGATCCCCGATAGCGCCGGAGAAAGCACCAACAGGATCCGTGACCGTGTCCCAGATTGCCCCAGCAGACGACTTTATGCCGCCCCACAGGTCATCCCAGACGGATCCTAGAGTCTTCCAGGAGAACACGTCACCGAGGAACCTTTGCCCTCGATCAACCACGTTTCCTGAACCCTTCCAAACGTCATCCCAGAAATATTCCCGTAGAGTCGGAGCAAGGGTTCCGCCGATGACACCAGCTACTTGACCAACAAAGCTAGGCACCTTCTTGGCCACCTTGAACAGGTCATCGGTAAACCAGTCGTACATGCCTCGCAAGTTCTGTGCGGCGACCGAACCGCCAAACCGAGCCGATACGTCACCGGTCCCCAGAATGCCGCCCCGAGTCGTTCCGCCTAGCGCGTCGGAAGTTCCGTCCAGGCGCATGGTGTCCACCATTGCCGTTCCAACAGGAACAATGTTCTGAAGATCCATAAGGCTCTTCAGCTCGTCCAGGTTGAATCGGCCACCGGATCCGCGAGCATGACGCGTAAGCCTCCCTCGGACTGCCAGGGAATTCCAAGCGTTGATCCGCTCCTCACCCAGGGCGTTGGTCACTTCGGGACGGAGGACTGATTCACCCGGAGAAAGGATCGCCGGAATGCTGTCCACCCAGGGCGCGTAGCCGGGCATCACGTCGGTTTCTCGCATAACGCCGCCGCGAGCCCGCTTCTTGGGCTTCTTGGCGCCACCGGACGAGCCACCACCCGGAGACTTCTTACCAATGCGATCGAGGGCACCGTCTAGGCCGTCGCCCTCGTTCTTGGCCTTCCTCAGGGCGGCCTCAAGGTCCTTAACGCGCTTCGTAATGTCCTTGAGGGAACGTCCGTTCAGGAGCCCAACACGGCCAGCAAGCGACTTTGCGCCTGTACCCTGCCCAACAATGTCGTACGCATCCTTGGCCGCAGAGTGGAGCTTTACGAACTCCTTGACGATATCGGTCAGGCGCCGCTTGTTGAGGTTGGCCGTACGTCCTGAGACGCTGTTGGACATTGCTCCGTCACCAATTTGGTTGGCCGCCTTCTGGGCCGCCTGAGTCAATTCGTGTACGGAACCTGTTACACCAGAAACACTCTTGCCGTTCAGATTTCCGATGCGAGTATTAACGCTCGTGACGTTCTTACCGGCCGCCTCGGCTTCCTTCTTAAGATTCTCGACCTGAGTATGAACCTTCCCAAGGGAGGATCCGTTCAGTTCGTTGATCTTCGTGTGAGTCTGACCGAGTTCCTTCGTTACCGCCTCAGCTGACTTCCGGAGCTTGTCTAGCTCCTGGTCAAGCTGATTCAAGTTCTGCCGGTTGATCTGCTGTAGCTGATTCTGAACGTGGTTCACCGACGAACCAGCCGCATTTGCTGCACCCTGAACCGAACCGCGCCCATTGCCTGAAAGGGCGTCGGCTATCTGCCGCATGGTCTGACTGTTGAGTTGCCTCAGATCGTCACGAAGCTGATTTACCTCCCTTTCAGCTCTGCGAATTTCGTCCTCAAGGTCGCGGATTTGATTCCGCTGTGCCGTCTGATTGTTGCCGGTAATCCGGTCGACCACTCGGCGACCAGCAGAGCGACTGTCCCCGCCGTTCTGCTGAGTGCGTGTCTGCCTGTACGCCTGCCTTCCAGCCCTGCGGGCATCCCTACGAGAGCCGCCCTCATCGCGGGCCGTCTGGCGAGCCTCAGAGCGTGCGTCCCACCGACCAGTGAGGTTCTGTGCCCTCTGTCGAGAGCCCCGCACAGCGTCAACGCTGCGGACGACTCCACGGCCCGCAGCTCGAACAGGGGAGAGTGCCGAACCACCAATCTTCACAACCTTGCCGAGAAGTTTGGTGGCAAGGCCCACAGCGATAATGAGCGGCCCCCACTTAGCGAGGAACTGACCCACCTGAATGGCGACCTTGTCTAGACCGGTCTTCTTCATGTACCCGGCCACAGTGTCGAACACCTTAATCAGGTTCTGTACCGAGTCAAGGAAAGCTCCCAGGAACTTCTTGACATCAGGTAGGTATTCCTTACCCATGTCCTGAACCTGGTTAAGCATCCCGCCTTCGTAGCGGTATCCGGTCTGAGTAAGTTCCCCATGCTTGTCGCGCGTGTACGTAGGCGTCTTCTTGCCCATGACCTTCTCGCCAAGGCCGGTGTACTCGTACTGCCCGTCCTTGCCTTCCTTGACGAACATGTTTCCCAGCTCGAAGACGCCACGTTCCTTCATCTGCTGAAGGCGGCCCGTGATGGTCTCATTGGTCATCTTCTCTGCAAAGCCGACAGAGCCGGTTCCCTGCTGGTGACCCTTGTACTTCTTCGGATCCCAGTAGTTCAGCATCGAATTCATGATCTGGACGCCGGTTACTCCACCGCCATCCTTGGCAGGAGTACCAATAATCTTCCACATTTCCGAAGAGTTCTTGAAACCCAGGAGCTGTGCAAGCTCAGATGCGGGCATACCCGTGGACGAAGCGAGCTGCTTGACATTACGAGTAGGCGCCCGGTCCATATCCATAATCATGTCCATTGCGTACATTGCGCGTCGGAACATGTCGGGGGAGAGATTACCGGCCCGAGCCATTGAGTCACCGATAGCCATGATGATATCGGTCGTCTTGTCAGCAGCCTTGTTAGCGGCAGTAGTCCGCTTCTTAGGGTTGGACGAGTACCAGTTCTTGTCTGCACCGGCAACGGAGCGGATAAGCTTCATCTGATACTCGTGCATTACGTCAATGCTGTACGGCGTGTTAATCGCGTACTGCTGAACGTCCTTCATCTGCCTTGCCGACTCCTTAGGAGTCACACCGGCAGCAGTAAGGCCAAGCTGTCCTAGAAGACGCTTGTCAGCATTCTCGACACCAACAGCAGACAGGGCCGAGCCTGCAAGAGCCAGAGGGCCAAGGAAGTGGGTAGTCAGCAGGTTTCCGGCCTCAGTGATGGACGTTCCGACTTCATGAAACCAAGTGCCCATGTTCTTCATGCCGGACTCAACGCGCTTGAAGTAGCTTGAGGCCTGCGTGGACGAGTCCGCCATAGTGCGACGCAGGGAAGCGATCTGAGTACGCGTATCCCTGATAGCCGCCTGCTGAGCCGCAATGCCACCTCTGATGGCGTCCCGCTGCTGGGCAGCCGCAGCACGAATTTCCGCTACCTGCTGCTTGGCTGCCTCCCGCTGAACTCTCAGCGTCTCCCGAATCGCAGCCTGATTCCTTCGCTCGTTCTCCGCGTAAGCCTGAGACACGTCACGCCGGTACTTCTTTTCCGCAGCGGCGACTTGCTCAGCTTCCTTAAGCCTGCGCCTCTCGTTCTCCGCATAGGCCCGAGCAACCGTGGTCCGCCACTTCACCTCTTCGCGGGCGGTTAGCTCAGCTTCCTTACGCTTCCGCTTCTCGTTCTCCGCATAGGCCTGAGCAATCATCTTGTTGTACTTGGTGAGAGCCCTAGCCTGCTTCTCGGCGTCGGTCTCTTCCTGCTTGCGGAGCTTTGCCTGTTCCTTGGAACGAGCCTGAGCGAACTTAACTCGCTCCTTCTCAGCGGCGGCCCACCGCTTAGCGGAGGTGGTGGCAGCCTTCTCCTCGGCTGCCACCGTGTCCCGCAGAGCCTTCTTAGTAGCGGCAGAGGTCTTTTCTGCAAGCTTGACCTTCTCGGCCTCTACTCGCTGGGAGGCCTTGAATCGGTCGGCGGCTTCCTTGCCGTACTGCTTCGTTAGCTCCTTGGCAATACGCGTCAGTGTCTTCTTGGAGTCCAAGGCCTCCTTTTCGGTGGCCTGCTTAGCCTTCTTGGCCTGCTTGGCAACCTCACTCGGAAGACTGGCTAGACCCTTGGTGACGGCCCCCTTCATTTCCTTGGATGCCGCAACACCGATCTTCTCCAGGTCCGCAGTGATCTTTCGCCGAAGCTCCGCCATGTCCTTGGACAGAACCTTGGGAACGATCTCGACATACCCGCTACCAACCTTGATAGCTCCACGATTCTCTGAAGCCATGCGGGAACCCCCTCATTTTGCTAGAGTCCACCCATGGACTACTACGAAGATCAGTTAGAAACGTGGAAGGCCTCTCGAAGGAGGCTGCTACCCCTTAGCCGGTTCAACGATGACGACATTCGGCCCATCGACTATTCGTCCTGGAGGGCGACTGAGCAAGCGCACACGCACTACCGCGTGTTGCCGGAACTGGAGGAACTGCAACATCAAGTTGAGATCAAAGGTCTTCAGAAGCCGGTAGAAATTTGGGCCTCTGTAGATGGAAGTAGCCCGGTGGTATCCGATGGCCACCACAGAATTACTGTGCTCAAGCGATTGGGCTGGACTCACGTGCCCTACCGCTGGTATCACTATCACCCAAACACGCGGAAGCGTAGCTACCAAAGGAGGCATCTTCCTTAAAGCGAATTCATCCGCCCGAAGAAGGCTGACACTTCCGCCCCGGAGGAAAAGTCAGGCTGTGAAATTGGCTGGGGATCCGGGTCGCCGGGTCTGGTTAGCGGAGTGGGTAGTTCAAGATCTTCGGTTTCCTCGGCGTTCGCCTTAATGAAGAGGAAGTTGGAGAGTTCAGCAGCATCACTAAGACGTGCCAGGAGGTAGTCAGATTCTGACCAGGAGGCCCGCTCGTCCATAGCCATGAGAAGGGCAGACCTTCCCGGCTTGCGCATGAGCGCGTCTATGAGGACGCCTACCCGGCGGAGGGAAAGCCGTCCACGCCAAAGGTCAAGTAGATCTGTGTGGAAGAACTCCAAAAGATCTGCCTCAAGTTCGTCCGAGAATTCTCGGATGACGCGGACGACTGCAATTAGTTTCCCGCGTCAGCGTCCCGACCACGAGCCTCGGACATGGCATCAACAAGGTCACTAAAGTCAGCAATAGAGGGCTTGGTGTTCATGAACTTCGCCCACTGGTCATCGCCTAGGACAAGGCGGGTAGCTACAACCTCATCATCGGTCATCAGGAGCTCTAGCGGAAGCTGATGAGGGTCAGTCGGAAGGGAAAATGTGATCTCCTTGAACTCGAACGAAACAGGGGCATTCTCAGCCTCGGCCTGCTTCGCCTCAACCTTCGTGCTGGCCTTACGGGTACGTGCGGAAGTGCTCTCAGTGGTCATGGGGTCTCCTTGGGTATGGGTTAAGAGAGAGGGCCGGGGTGTAACCCTGCCCCGGCTCAGGGCACTACTTACGGAGTGACAGTCTCGATGATGTCATCATTGGTCAGTACGTAGCCAAGAGAACCGTCAAGGTCCATTGCTTCAATGGTCAGCTCAAACTTGCCGTTTTCCGTACGGGAGAGCTGAATGGCGCCCCGGTCAGAGATCATGGCTCGGGAGATCACGGCCCGGTTCTTGACGGACTTCTCGTTCCAGTCAATTACTAGACTGATCTCCTTCAGTTCTGGGGTGCTAGAAAGGTCCAGCCGAAATACTCCGGTACCAGTACCCTGGGTATCCTTGACCTCCACCCACGGGGCGCCCCAGAAAAGTTCAGTGGTCGTCTGGTTGGTTTCCTGAAGGGTGGCCTTAACGGAGAAACTGGCTGACTGTACGTTGTAAAGAACTGGGGAAGCACTCTGCCACGCGTTCACCGCCTGAGTCTCAATTGCAGGTGTCAGGGTCACCCCGCTTTCGTCTACGTAACCCAGGGCCTTATAGCCCGATGGAGCAGAACCGTCGCCTAGCTCAGCAGGCGGAGTAGTGCCACCTGTAGCACCCTTTACAGGTGCTGGGGCGACGTAGATAGCGCCGTTGGGCGCAAAGCGAATCTTAGAAGCGTCATTGGCCATGGGGCCTCCATGAGGGCAATAAAAAAGCCCCCATGAAGGGGGCTAACAGGTTTGGAAGTCAGGATGACTTGTAGAAAACGGCGATCTCTCCGCCGTACATGTGCTCACGAGAAGAGTCATCCGGGTAGTAACGGGGAACAGCAATATCCCTCACGTCCAGCACCAGGGCTTCACCCACGGACTTGCCGGGAAGGTCCTCCAGGAGCTTTTCCCGGACGAGTAGAGCAAGGTCCACACAGGCCTTTCGGTCCACGTGATAAACGTCGTACTCTACGTGTGAGCAGTCCTCGGAATCCCTGACAACCCGATAACCCCCAGAGGTCTCCAGGTAGATGCAGGTATCTCCGGAAACATGCTCAGTCATATCCCCAGTTGGGGAGTCCCTAGGTATGTCGGGGTCAGATCTGAGGTACTGAACCAGAAACTCAACAGGGTCTAGCCTCAATCAATCCTCGCTTTCAGCAGGGCACCCTTGAGCCACTTACGGCCCGGATGCCTACGGCCTGCGCGGTCGTGGAAGCCCTTTTCTAGAAGCATCGCGTGTCTGGCTCGGTCATTGGCTTCTGTCGCAACCCCGCCGTACCACCCGTCCTTATCAATCGCGACAACAGGCGTGATCTGATTTCGGATGGAGTTCCACGAAGGCTTTGCGGAGATACCACGACGCGGGGCGTCGCCCTTGGCGTACGCGTCAATACGCTTCACGGCTAGGTCAATAACCTTCTTGGTGCCAAAGGACGTGTACAAGTCTCTCTCCCAGCCCTTACGGAAAACCACCTTCGCCCGCGCGTCCTCGCTCACCGGAGAGCCCTCCAGGCGGTAAGGCGCGTATGCCGTCGAGAAGTCTTTGTGTGCCGTCTCGGATCCCCGTCAACCTCATACCAGAGATTCCCGATTAGAAGGCGGTCGGTGTCTGTAACATCCGCATCAACGGGCAGAAATACAGTGAGCCGTTCCTGTGACACGTCACGGGCAGGAGAGTACGACTCATAGGCCTTGTCCGGCTGAACGCTTGCTAGGCCTTCCCAGACCTTTACCGCCTTGCCCCAGTCGGGGCGAGACGTATAGGCGTTCTGATCCCTGACGGTCGTTCTCCAGACCTCAACAGGGTCAGTAGCCGAATACATGAGGCCCCGCTCTCCGGAGGGTCATCACGCCGACTCCACGACGCCTGTAGGGCTTAAGTGCGGCCCTTGTGAGGGCAGACAGGCTCTGAGTGCTGGACGCCCCGGAGAACTCCACCTCGACCTCGCCCACCCTCTCCCTGGTGACACCAGGGGAGACGGCGAGCCATCGCATCACCTCTGAGCACACAACGGCCTTCAGGGCGGGAGGGGAGGAGAGGAAGCCCCAGGACGCGACAACGGTCACGGGACCTACCGGCCAGCCAGCATCAGACAGGAGCTGCCTGCCGGTGAACGTCCAGTCGGTCACGGCCTGGTCCTCGACCTTGACGGCCGTGATGGACATGAGGGTGAGGTGCCGGGGCGGGACGGAAAGACACCGCCCGCCCTGCGCATACAGCGTCAGGAACTCATCGGTGTGCCGGTCAAGGTCCCTGCCGCAGTAGTCCTCAATGAGGCCTGTAGCGTCGGCTATGAAAGCCTCGATGCGAGGGGATTCGTCCGAAGAAATGGGCCGCCCTAGGCGGGCGGCCACATCCTCAACTGTTGCCAGCGGCATTCAAACTCCCTGAATGGTTGGGGGAATTAGCTGCCGGAAGGCGCAGTCTCCGTAATGCTGACCTTGAGTCCACGGACGAACTTCTCACCGATGCTTACACCGCGTACGGAATATCCCGGATCCTCCTTGATGGTCGCGAGACCGTACATCGTGTCAAGGCCGATGGTGTCCATCTTCTTGCCGTAGTCGTAGTCAACGAGCATTCGGGTAGCAATCCCATTGACGTTCTGGATGCTGCCGGTAACCGCACCCATCGGAAGAGCCGGGCAAGCCGACGCAATGAGCATCGCGGACTTGTGGAAGAGGTACATTTCCAGACCGAAGGAGTTGTGAATGACAATGTCGAAACCATAGATCCGACCGACAGTCGCCCGGCGCAGGGCGTTCGTGTCGCCGCTGTAGTCGACGCTCACGAACTCGGGATCCTTGAGCAGGATTGCCTCTACCTCAGGACCGGCAATCAGATATCGCTCCGAAGTCGGCACAAGGGCAAGGCTCATGTTCATCCGCGCGTCCACGAGGGCCGCACGCACAGCGAGGGCCCGCTGAGTCATATTCGCCCCGGTGCCGTCCGCCTGTGGAATGGTGACAGCTACGTCACCACCAACGGCCTTAGCCTGGGCCGTGGTCAGGCCGGAACGAGTGACGTTGGCCTTAATGAAGCTTGCAACCGTGTCATCGAAATACTCGGCAAAACCCCGAGTGAGCTTGGAAAGAACCTGCGTCCCGAATCGCTTCAGATCGAAAGCAACCTGCTCCATTCCAAGCGCGGTCGCGTTGCTGGCAAGGGTGGTTAGCTGTACCGGGAAACGCGTCTCATTCACAAAACCGTTAGGGGCACGTCGATCAGCGTCCGGAAGAGGCCGATCAGACGCAGCAGCAAATACGTTCTTGTCACCCGTGATCGGGTTCTTGATAGGAGCGGAGATGCCCGCTTCCTGGACCGGGATTCCGCGAGACTCCCGGTTGACGTTGATAACGTCACCAATGCCACCGCGGAAGTTTAGTTCCGAATATCGGGCGGGAAGTCCACCAAGGGTAAGCTGTCGGTCAAGAATGCCAAGCGCAGCAATTGTTACCTGTACTGGATCAAGATTAAAGTGATGCTGAGTAGGTGCCATGCAGTCTCCAAAAGGGCATGAAAAAGGCCCCCCGGAGGGGGCCTCTTCGCGCGCTATGGAGCTGTGCTAAAAACCCCTCAACGGAGGGCCGTGCGATAGATGAGAGGGAGGGCTTACAGGAAGGACCCGCCTGAGATGAAGTCGGCAAGATCAGAAGGGTTGAGACTGGTGAACTTTCCGTCACTTCCCCGGTTATGCCCGGCGCCATTGAGCTTGGGGAATTCGGTATCGGTCTTGCCCTTAGGCAGAGACTCAATGAACGACTTGATAGCCTCAGCGTTGGGCTTCGCGTCGTCACCCTTGAACTGGTCCAGGTCCAGGAACTTGAGGTTAGGAAGCTCGGTGCCAGCCGATACCGCCTGAAGCTTCAGTTCGGCCGTTACGAGATGCTTAGAGACCTCTCCGAGGGCGGACGTCCGGCCTTCGGTCTTAGCGGCCTCAACGGCTGCCTGCTGGGTCTCCTGGAGCTTCTGAAGCTCAGTGCGCGTCTGGTTGTAGTTCGTCTCGTTCTGACGAGACAGAGCCTTCCAACGGTCAATGTCGGCCTGTAGCTGTTCTACGGTCAGTGGTGCCGGTGGACTAGCCGGGGGCGTCACGGGAGGAGTTCCCTCAGTGGACGGAGTGCCGGGCTTGGTGTCATTAGACTGAGTTGTCATACGTGAATCCATTTCGGAAGGGACCTAGCGCCATTTCGGCAGGTCGTTTACTTAGCCTCGTTGATCTTCCGATTCGCGTTACCGGAGTTGCCCTGTGGAGGCTTAATGGCAGGGGAAGCAGGCTCAGGCTGTGGCATGAGCTTCTGTACCTCGGCAGCGGCCTTGGCGTCCTCCTTCCGCATTTCACGGAAGGAGTCGATCTGGGCGGCAGAGAAACCGGCTTCAGACCACAGGACGGCTTCGGGTACGTTAAGCTGCTTCAACTTCAGTAGTGCGTCAATGTGCTGTGCCTCAGTGCGGTATTCGGGGTCCCGCCAACGGGTTTCCATGTCGTATGCGGTCCGCCGCTTGTCGCTCTTCACGGCGAAGCAAAGACGGACGACCCTTTCCCAGGCCTCACCAAAGTGGAGCATCCTTTCCCGTACCTTGGCCACTAGTCCGGCCTCTGCGGAAATGATCGCCTCACCTGATGGCGTGTTGGTCGAGTTGACCAAAAAATAATGGCTCGGGACCCTGGAAATGCTGGCAAGGTGCTGTGTCAGCAGGTCCACCAAGACCACGTAGTTCTTGAGGTCAGCGGCAGGAAAGGCACCGAATGTGGATTGCGGATCTTCCGCCTGTAGGAGCTTGTCCAAGCCGACGTTGAAAGGCGCAATGGGATTGCCGTTCTCGTCTTCCTGGATCTCCAGCCCCGTAACGTACCTCTGCGGAAACGCTGCCATCTCAGATGCCGTAAGAGCATCCATAGTCGTCTTGTTGATGGCGTCCTGAATTGGCACACAGTCAGCAAGGTCAGAGACCGGCGCACCGGAAAGCCGCGCACGATTCTCAAAAGGGACCACGGGGACACGCTTGAGTGGATTGGGAGCCGTGACACCCTGGTCCCACTCCGTGACGCCGTAGGCCACCTCGTACACGTAGTCCTCGGTCCACAAGGTGACCTGCTGTCGGCCCCAAGGGTCCATCTCGAACCTTGCTGCGGCCTCCAGCTCCCAGAGGGAACCCGGTCTGTACGAGACGGCCATGCGGTCGCCCGGCACAGGCGTAATGGTCGGCTCTCCGTCCTCGTCCGCCCACACCACCACATAGGCACGGCCGGTGATCATTGCCTCCAGATGAACCGCATTGCTGTAGGAGTCCATAGAGGATCGCTGCCAGAAGGCGCGCGCATCCTTGTCGGTGCCCGAATCACCGGGAATACGGAAGCTGTCAACAGTCAGACGCTCATTAGCAGCATCAATAATCATTCCGCAAAAGTTGTCCCGCCACTGACGGAACACATCGGCAAAAGCCATCTTGTAGCGCATCTGTGAGAAAGCCAGCTTCTGCTGTTCACCCTCGTAATAATCAGAGTAGATACGAGACGGGTGACGAGGGCCGGGGATCTTGCCGTACAGATACGAAAGCCACTCATCCGGCTTGGTCGGTCTGCCTATAAAAGCCGTATGACTCCCTGGTGGCACAATCATAGGCAGTCCCCCTAAAAGCCGACTACGCGGCTCCTACGTATCTTGAGTCGTCCATCCGCAATGGCATCTGCCCTTGCCTCCATGGCGAGTGCGGCACAAACAGCTAGGTCAATTTTCCGCTTAGAGCGGGGTGAATCCTTCTGAATCAAAATCCCCTGAGATACCTCACGGGTCACAGCGTTCAGGACGTGCCGAGTAAGCCGGTGGTCGTTCTCGTGCTTCAGGTCCTGAACCATGACGGCCGTACGAAATCGCTCAAGAGCCTGAGTCATTCTTGTGGGCTTGTTGGTCCAGAACTCATAGACATAGTCCTCGCCGTACTCGATGGCCCAACGACCAATGTTCTCCTGCCAGAAAGGCGGATCGCAGTACATCCATTCAACACGGTAATTCTCAAAGGCACGCTTAACTGCCGCCTCTACCGAGAGCACGTCTACTTCCCACTCGTCCGGCGCGTTCTCTGGACGCTCCCAAACATCGATCACAAATAGCTTGGCATCCCGTAGACGGGCACCCACCAAACCTGTACTATCTCCTCGGATACTCCCGTCAAAACCGATGGCGATTTGATCGCCCGAAATAATCGGGTCCGCATCATCGAAACACGCATCCCACTCGGTCTTACTCATCCAGCCATCGGAACTTTCCGCGATCTGGTTGAAGAAGAACCGGCAATAGGTGCTGTCGGGAGTCGTACGGTCATAGAGAACTGTTCGTGTCAGTCCGTCGATATCCGCCCATGAGGCGTCGCCGTAGGACTCAACGAGGGCCGCTCGAACCTTCCCCTCATCCCGAATGTCCTCGGGGTCGATACTCGCCTCAAGGCAGTCGTACAGCCAGTAACCCTCTGAAACCATGGCAGACTCAAAGATGATCTGAGCCACGGAGTCTTCATTAGGGTTATACGCGTTGGTCGTGGTACACCACCGGCTGCCTGCCTTAGTGGTCTTTTCCACGTTGCGCTTCAAAACCTGATAGAAGTCAGGACCACCATTACTACTAACCCAATGGTGTACCTCATCCATAAGTACGAATCACGTACTCGTCCGGACCCCGACAGAAGTTAATCCACCGGGGTCCGGACAAAGGTTGGGCGATTCCCCTCGTTGGTCCTGGAGGCCGTAGCACGAGGCTTGATAGACCCCGGCTTGCCGCTCTTGAACTGGACCGTCATCTTTCCGATATCAAGCCCGTAGACTCGTTCGGCAGGCGATTCGGAAAGCATTCCCCGGATCATGTCCATAGTCTGTTCTGTCTGGTCTAGCGCCGTGGCTCCAAGCTGGACAACAGGCAGGGGTACGGGCTTGGCTATAGGCAGACCAAAGGCATTCCAACCCGCGAAACGGCAAGGTCCGATGAACTCCACAATGGCGAGAGCTGCAAGAAGAGGAGTCTTCCCCCAGCCCTTTGCCCGCCTTAGAGTGGCAGCCGAGTAAAGCCAGGATCCATCAGGCTTGATAGCGTAAAGCCACAACACAAAGCGGAGCTGTTCGGGAGTGAACTCCCAGGGCTCACCGGCCCTGTCTCCGTCAGGCTGAACAATGTACGTCTGACACCATCGGATGATCTGATACCCAAGAGTCTCAGTAGGCTTCGGGACCCCTACAGGAAGGTTTCCAGTCTGCAAGAGGCCTCACCACCTAATCAGTTTTCGCTAAGCATCTTCCAAAGCGCTTCATCAGATACATGAGCCTCTACCGCAACCTCACCCGAAGAGTCCCCATGAGAAGACGGCTCATCGTCTTCCAGCTTCATTCGGAGGCGATTCCTGTCCTCGACAGTCGCACCCCACTTAGCCACCCGCTGACGGATTTCCCCCGCCAACTTCACGTCACCCTTGAAGAATTCATCAACCAGCTTCGCGGTAATTTCAAGTTCGGCCCAATCGGTCTCGACCCAAACAGCAGTTTGAGGAGCGGTTGACCAGGTCTTCCAGAAGCGGCGTGCGCCGCCCGTAGTGACCCCCAGGGCCCTCGGCAGCTCCCTACCGCACTGAGGCTCCGTGGGGAGCTGCTGGGCGTGCTCGTGAACGTTCCGGCGGACGGCGTTGGGCTTGGGGGAGGGTCCTCGGGTCACAGTCGCACCCCCGGCAGGCCCGGATACAGCTCCTCCAGATCCTCCAGCTCAGACAGGGCCTCATGCCGCCAACTGCGGGCCTGAGCTGCCCTGGTGGGCTGGCCAGCGTCCCGCAGGCGGGGACCGTTCTGGGCCTGGTCGTCGACGTTGTGCACTGTGCAGCACCCCTGTTGCAGTGTTGTTGTTGTCGCCCCCTCCCGGAGGGCCTGGTGGTGGTCTAGCTAGCAGGGCTCGAACCTGCGGCCTTCCGCTCCCAAAGCGGACGCTCTTCCGACTGAGCTATAGCCAGATGCGGGGCCAGCCTTTAGCCGAAGCCAAGCAGGACCCTTGTGGATAGCGAGGGATTCGAACCCCCTAAGCCAAAGCGCCGGGTTTACAGCCCGGTACGACTCTCCGACGTCGTCGGCTATCCAGGAACCCACCCCCGGGACCGATCCGGAGTTAAGCGGGTCTGCGCCGATTACCCCGACACCGCATGTTCGGGCCACCTCGTATAACGCCAGGGTGGTTGCTGATAAAGCATGTCTCTAGTCGGTCAAGCAGACAGAGGCGGTATCAGCCACTGCTGAGCCGGTAGGAATTGAACCTACGTCTTCCGGTTTTGGAGACCGGACGGGTTTCCAATTACCCCACGTCCCATTGCAGTCAGGTCACGACGGGTTGCACCGTGACAGGGGAGTGCATGCCCCTCGTTGACCCATTACGGTTCGCTGACTGCTCCGTACCCCCTCCCGGATTCGAACCGGGAAACTCCTGTTCCTAAGACAGGCGGCTTTGCCGAATTTGCCTAAGGGGGCATGACCTACGTGCTACAATTCCCAAATGGGCGAATCAGGAGCACCTGTTTGGTGGCTAGCAACACCTGTTAAACATCGCGTGCTATGCGCGGTGTGCCGGAACAATGCCACTCCATCAGTGCATAATCCCGTACGGTGGGACAACAACGGCCGGTACTGCTCCGCGTGCAGGGTTTATAAGGACTGGACAGAGTACGGACCAAACAAGAATGGTCCAAATGGCAAGGTATCCACCTGCAACGCTTGCCGTCGTGAGAGGCAGAACGCACGTAATAGGGCCAAGCGTGCTAGGTGATTCTGGTAGGACTCGAACCTACGGCCAGAGGATTAAGAGTCCCCCGCTCTACCAACTGAGCTACAGAACCAAAGTGGCACGGGCAACCAACCCGCACCATGACCCACCCCGATCGTGAACCCTCTCAATGGCCAATCAGTGTGTCTTCCCTGCGTGGCGGAAGTGGGGATCGAACCCACGGCCTCCGGGTTATGAGCCCGGCGCGCTACCAACTGCGCTATCCCGCTAAAGCTCTCCGTCATGGATTCGAACCACACTCTTCGGGTCCAGAGCCCGACGTAATGCCGCTATACGAACGGAGAATGGGGCCTCAAGGAGGAGTCGAACCCCCGACGTCCTGATTACTAAACAGGTGCTCTACCAACTGAGCTATTGAGGCATAGGCGCGTTACGGGATTCGAACCCGCGTCTCCCCCTTCGCGGGAGAGTTCTAGGCCACTGAACTAAACGCGCGATCACTCGTTACCTGTATGCATCCAAGTAGGTCTGTGATCAGGGGAGCTACCCCACATTCACGAGGGCGGGGCCGCCTCGCCCACTTTGCTTTATCCCGCTCGGCTCATGCCGGGAACCCTCTCGCTGGCATAGCTGGATTCGAACCAGCAACCTAGGCATTAACAGTGCCGCGCTCTACCGTTGAGCTATACGCCATTGGTGTGCGTGGAGTCGGTGACTCACTCGCTAGGTACCTTTCCGGTCCGTGTGCGCACACTCGCCGGTATTCTCTCTAGCTCAAACGCCCGTGGATCGTGTCGGATTCGAACCGCCATTCCTGCATGCAAGGCAGGCGTGTTACCACTACACCACACAACCCAAAGTTGGCGCAGAGGGATTCGAACCCCCATCTTGGGGTCCGTAACCCCACACTCTCTCCGTTGAGCTATACGCCAAAGATTTAGGGCTACTCGCCGCCCGCTTACCCGATGACTAGTCGAGCAGTCAGGGCCGGTTTCGCCCATGGTGCCTATCGTCGGCCAGTCACGGCCTATTGTCGAACACACAAGTTGGCATGGTCGGACTCGAACCGACAACCCCCACTTTGTAAAAGTGGTGCTCTCCCAATTGAGCTACACGCCATAGTTTCTGCGGAAGGTGGGGGAGTTGAACCCCCAAGGCCGTTCAGCCCGACACTTTTCTAGAGTGCTTGATACGCCAATATCCGACCTTCCAGGGCGGAAAGTGCAGGGATCGAACCTGCGCGGGCGTTAGCCCGGCTTCGGGTTAGCAACCCGACACATTACCACTCTGTCAACCTTCCAAGTTTGGATGACGGGATTCGAACCCGCGACACCGGGCATATCAGGCCCGCGCTCTAACCGCTGAGCTACACCCAAAGCGCTCCCTACCGGATTCGAACCGGCAACCACCGGCATGACGAGCCGGTACTCTATCCATTGAGCTAAGGAAGCATGGCCGGGTGCAGGTGGGGGGACTCGAACCCCTGGAGGCCAATCACGCGGTAAACCCCGCGCGCCGGTACCCACCGGCCTCCACCATTCCCCTTTGTCGGCTCCGGTGGACTTGAACCACCGCCTACGGGATTTCACCCCGCTGCTCTCCCCTGACTGAGCTAGGAGCCGCTACCGGCCGTGCCGGTCGTTCTGTGTCTTCTCCCGGTGGCAATTCCGGCAGAGCGTCTGTGCGTTGTCCAAGGACCAGGACCCGCCCTTAGCAATAGGTAGAACGTGGTCCACCTCCAGGCCCTCGCGGACACCACAGAGAACGCAGGCGAAGCAGTCACGGGCCAACGCCCTTGGCCTCACAACTCGGTCCCATGACCGGCGCTCAGGGCCCTTCTCGCGGTTCCTGGCACTGGTGGTCTCCCAGGCCGGTGGGGCATGGTCAGGGCACCTCCCCCGGTAGGTGGTGCGTTTGGTGCATCCCCGGACGTAGCAGACAGAAGCGGCACGAGGCATCGGCTGCACCTCCTATGCCGTGATCGACTCGTTACAATCCTTAACGTTCAATTAACCGTTGGCCACCCTCACAACGGGAGAGTGTGGCCCCGGTGGGTTCTGGTCTAGCACCGGGGCCACGCCCCCTTGGCTCTCAACCTGGGCCGTGGCCCGCAGGGAGACTCAACAAGGGGTAGATCATTAGTAGTTACTTTTTCTACAAAAGGTTGAACTAAGTGTGAGTCAGGTTAGTCACGGTAGGAAACTTCCTTCCCTTAGTTGCTCTCTCACTTAGTACGTAGGTGTCCTCCGATGGGCTACCGGACGCCACACGCCTACACTGAGACGTAGGTCACATTGGCTACATAGCCATGACCGGCATGTGAGGCACTAGTTAAGGTGCGGTAAGGTCCGCCTAACCCTTGGACTCTTCCATGGCAAACAGCTTCTCTTGGCAGCAGAAGGCGAAATTATGATGGTGCTTCCCAGTGACTATGAGCTTCAAAAACTACTTTCTGCTGGCCTGAATGAAACGCAAATCGCCAAACAGTTCGGGGTGACTCAGCAGGCGGTAGGCAACCGGCTCAACTATATTGAGATTTACCGCAAGGGCCCCAAAAGCCCCGTTTCTTCTGTGATTCCCTGGGACATATCTCAGCACCCAGAAAAGAAGCGGCTTACCCAGCAGGCGTCATTTCGTGGGCTTCGTGGCTATGTGCGAAATAAAATGGGTGAAACTCTAACCGAGCGGGCGAAATTGGACGTTCGGGCCTTCCTGAACCGGGTGAGGCAGGGGTACGTCTTGGACCTGATGGACGGCCCCGGCTTCGCCTACGTCCCTAGGGAGGCTTCAGACGGCCTGCTGGTCGTCCGGTGGCCGGAAGGTGTGCCCAGGGACGGTAGAACCGCGCTGCTGGAGGACAACGACCGGCACGCAGAGAGGTAGCGGGGGAGGCCCGGCCCCGAGCCGGGGGATACTGACCGCCCACGCACCCTGTTGACAGGGGAGTCAGTAAGAGGTGCGCTGACCAGGCCCGACAGGCTTAGACCTGTGCGGGCCTGCTGCGGTTGTGCTGTGAACGACATGTGAAGGTGTGACATGAGTCACAGTAAATCGGAGGTGAGACCTCCACTAACGCAGGGTTAGAGTCTGTGACCAGAACGCATCGGACGAGCGTTCGAACGGGCGAAGCAAGCGGGGGCGGTGGTCGTGATCCTGTGGACGGTAGCGGCGGGGCCGGTGAGCACGGACCAGGCCCGCAGGATCCTGGAGACGGCTCCTGTGGTGCGTCGGGACGACGAGTACCACTCTGAGAGCCTGCTCATCACGAGAGTTGAGACGGACGGCGCAGGCATTTATTACGTTGTGGTGGAGACCGATTGCGTGTTTCCTGAAGATGTGGACGCCCTGGAAGACCTCGGCCGAAAGGTGGGGGAACCCTGGCGGATGCAGGTACTTGACACGGACGTGTGGATGAGACCTCATCCTGAACTTGCCATGTCGAGCAGCTTTCAGGTTCATGTGGTGGTTCCGGCTGCCCTTGAAGGAGAATCGAGGAAAACAATTATTGTCTGAGCGCTACGAGCGCATACGGACTATGGTCAGGTCCGTTTCACAAACGGAGCAGTACCTAGACAAGTGTGCGCATCAGTATTTCCTACGCCGGGTTGAAGGCATTACGCCTCGCCCGGCTGCTTGGTCTCTACAGGGAACCGCCTTTCACTCGGCCATTGAGGAGTATGAGCGAGGCGGCCGGAAAGCTGACGCGGGGACCGTGGCCGACTTGTTCAGCCAGGGCTATTCGCAAGCGGCCATCAAGGCTCTTGACAAAGAGCCTGATCTCAGCAAATGGTTGACGGCAGGACCGGACGGGGGGAGCGACATTGAGGCTAGATACGTCCTAGGGCGACAACAGGCAGCAGACTATGTGAACTGGTCCAAGGAGCACGGGCCTAGCCTCTGGAAGGCCCCTGACGGCCGCTTGGGTGTCGAGCTGCACGTTCAAGCAGAGATAGGCGGTGTGCAGGTCCAAGGGTATATAGATCAACTACCTGAGGAACCGGACGAGTCAGTCAGGGTCCGAGACCTAAAGACCGGATCCACCAAGAGCAAGTTTCAGCTAGAGACGTACACCAT
Source organism: Streptomyces sp. PsTaAH-124 (assembly GCF_000373685.1). Classification (NCBI taxonomy): domain Bacteria; kingdom Bacillati; phylum Actinomycetota; class Actinomycetes; order Kitasatosporales; family Streptomycetaceae; genus Streptomyces; species Streptomyces sp. PsTaAH-124. The sequence continues at coordinate 279,029 of NZ_KB892158.1, forward strand.
CCTTGTCCGGAAGGTTTTGGGACTGGTCACCAACAAGGCGGACTGGTACATGGCGAAGAAGGGCGGGTTGAGCAGGCCCATCGACATGTCCAAGCTTTCTGAGGACCAGGTGGGGGAGAAGTACGCCAGGATGGACGAGGGCGTGAAACGAGGAGATTTCCCACCCAACCCAGGCTTCGGCTGCCGCTTCTGCGACGTGTCCCACGCCTGTAATTTCAAGCGCTAATCAATCGACTTGCCACAGCAGGGCACCAGCCCTACTCTGCGATTGGATATCCCGCACTTTGCGGGTTTTTTAATCCCCTCGTAGTTGTGTTGTGGTGAAACTGCACAGATAAGGAAGGAGGGGAGTAGGTGTACTCACTGGCTCAGTCGGTAGAGATCCGGGGTGCGGCGGGTGAGCCAATACCCCACCCTTTCCGGGGACTTTCCAAGCTAGAAGTCGAGTTTCGACGGTCAGAATTCTCCCTCGTGGCTGCTGGACCAGGAACCGGAAAGTCCTTGTTCGCTGCCATGCTTGCCACATGGGGGAACATACCGTGTCTCTACTTCAGCGCGGACAGTTCCGCAGCAACTCAAACAGCCAGGGCAACAGCCATGATTACCGGGGACAACGTCCAAGGGGTCAAGGATGCCCTACTGGGAGGGGACTTCAGCAGGTACGAAAAGGTCACAGGGGCCCGCTGGTGGTTGCGTTATAACTTTGACGCGAGGCCGAAGCCCTCAGACATTGAGCGTCATCTGTTGTGCTATTACGAGATCTACAACATTAACCCACACCTCATCATCGTGGACAACGTCACAAACGTTGACACGGGAAACGTGGGTGATGCGGAGAGTTACACGTTCGGGCTGGAAGGCCTGTGTGAGTACCTTTCCGAAATGGCTAGAGTCACTAACGCTCATGTGCTAGGGCTCCACCATGTGAAGGGTGAGTACGCCGATGGACTCAACCCCATTCCTCTATCTGGGGTGAAGGGCCAGATTAGTCGGGTACCGAACCTCATCCTGACCGCTCATAAAGAGATTGACGGGATGAACTCGCGCATTCTTAACTTCAGTCCGGTCAAGAATCGCGAGGGGTTTGAGGACTCGTCCGGGGGCACGTTCGCGAGCTTCCGGCTCAACCGCACCAACTTGCGGTTGGAAGACCTAGACGACGAGCTTCCGGCTTACGTCTGAAATCACTTGAGCAGCGGGGAAAGGCGGGCCTACCGTGGACAGCAGCGCATTCGTCACGGCCGCACGACAGAAGTCCGGCCGCCAGCACACGGGAGGCTTTCAGGCCACCCGAGAATTCGGGTTCGCGCTGGAGAAGCGATTCCCTGACCTGGACCTGACGAGCGTGGACACCGAGGGCCTGGCGCTCATTGTCGAGATAACCGACACTCGGCGCCTGAACCTCTTCAAACTGTCCAAGGTACTTACCGCGGTAGCGAAAGGCGGCGTCAAGACGGCTGTGATAACCGTCAAGGACCGTCCCGACTTTCAGAAGGCGGTTCCCTTGTTCAACCTGTTCATGATGGTTGACGAGGGAGCGCAGCTCAAGGAAATGACGAAGCTGGAAAGGGCCATCAGGACGGGGGTCTAATGGCCGAACCCAAAAAGGGTTACCGGCAGTGCCAGAAATGCGGTAAGAACAGATCAGAGAGGTTCTACACCTCTCCTCGGGGGAAGATCTGTTCTGCCTGCCGTAAATCGAGTAGACGAACGGCAGCACGAAACGCCAGGATCGAAAAAACCTACGGGCTGAGCCCCGGCGACTACCAAAAACTCTTCGAGTTCCAGGATGGTCGGTGCGCAATCTGTAGGGAAACACGCAAAACCAATTTGGCCGTGGACCACTGTCACAAGACAGAGGCGGTACGCGGCCTTTTGTGTGCCCGCTGCAATGGTCAGCTTCTAGCGCGGGGGGCTAGGGACCGGCCTGAGGTTCTGAGGCGGGCCGCCGATTACCTAGAGGACTATCCAGCCTGGAGAGTCCTAGGACCGAGATACGCCAACAAGGGGATTCAAGATGGCTAAGGCCACTGCGCAGACCACCACTGTTACGACCAAGACGTTTACGCTCACCCTCTCCGAGGACCAGGCGGCTGCACTTCTCACCGTTACCGGATCGGTCGGGGGCAGCGGGAAGAGTGCCCGCAAGTACACGAGCGAAGTGTATTACGCGCTCCTTGACGCAGGTGTGACGGAGAAGTTCAACAAGCAGCGCACCGGAAGCATTCAGTTCCAGGGGCCCTTCGACACCTTCTAAGCCGTCCATCACAAATCAATAACAACAATGCAGCACTCTTGCTGCACAGATGTGGGAGTCAAAATGGCTAAGGTCGAGACCGAGACGAAGACGGTAAGCACGATCAAGCGGGTTGAGCTGGCCCTTTCCCTCGAAGAGGCGGAGGCGCTTGCGACCCTCACCGGGCACGTGATGGGCGACCCCGTCACCTCTCCCCGCAAGTACACCGATGCGGTGTACTTCGCACTGCGCAAGGCGGGAGTGGAGAACAAGTTCAAGCGTGAGCTGAACGGTTCCGTCCGGTTCGGGGGAAGCGCCAAGAACTCCATTTGGGTCTGACGTTCCTTGAGTGAACGAGGATCTAAGCCGCCAATAGCTGAGGTCCTGAATCACTACTACGGGTTTCAGGCGAAGCCCGGAAGGGGGCGGGTGAAAGTCCCCTGCCCCCTTCCGGGCCACCCAGACTCTAACCCGTCTGCGAGTGTGGACCTTGATAACGACCGCTGGAATTGCTTCGGATGCAACCTTTCCGAAGACTCCTATGCGGTCATCATGAGGGAGAGGAACTGTGGCTTCCCTGAAGCCAAAGAATACGCGCATTCCCAATGGGGTGGCGATGGCGCGGACGTACCACGAGCAGTACCAGGGAAGTCCGGCAGCGGAATACGTCAAGGCTCGGGGTCTGAGCGACGTAGCAGCGTCATTCGGTCTGGGGTATGTCGCTTCGGCAATACCTGGACATGAGCGCTTTACCGGGTTTCTTGCTATCCCCTACCTGCGTCCGGCGGGCGGAGACGATTCCGTGGCTACCGTCAGATTTCGTTGCGTGGCGGACACGTGCGTAAAGGACTCTGACGGCCGGTACTTCTTTGAGAAGCAGCAGAAAGAGCACCACGACGGACACGGGAAGTACATGACGCTTCCCGGAGATCCGCCGAGGATCTACAACACTGCTGCCCTGGTCACGCCCTCTCCTCACCTTGTGATGGTCGAAGGGGAGCTAGACGCAATGACATGGACTTTGGCCGGTACACCAGCCGTAGGGGCTCCTGGTACGGGCACGTGGCGGGACTACTGGACACCGGCTTTCCTCGGCTACCGGAATCTCTATCTGATCTCCGAGGACGCTGCCGGATTCAAGTTCATGGAGTCACTGGCCGGTGAGTTGCCAAACTCCAAGATCATTGAAATGTCGGGGAATCTGGACTCAAACGCAACGTACCTGCTTGAAGGGGCAGAGGCTCTTAAGGAAAGGGTCGGACTGTGACGTTCAAAACGAAAGACCTCGTGCGTGTGACCTCCGGTCCATTCTCTGAGCGTCTGGGCGAGGTCTTCTCGGTGCTTTCCTCGGCCTCTACTGAGTATCCGTACGGAGTCAAGCTTGTGGTTGGCGGCATAGTCCGTCATCTCTACTTCCATGAAAACGAGCTTGAGTCGCATGTTCGGGCGAAGGTACTGAAGGACAGCGTCAACCACCCCAGCCATTACGCCGAGGGTTGGTCCAATGGGGCAGAGGTCATCGACCTAACGGAAAACCTTCCCTTTAACCCCGGCAATGCCGTGAAGTACCTGTGCCGGGCCGGAAAGAAAGACCCGGCAAAGCACTTGGAAGACCTTGAGAAGGCCCTCTGGTACGTGCAGCGGGAAATCAATCGAATCAAGAAAGCGGAAAACAAGTGAGCTACGTTTTCACTGATGAGCAGATTCTCGGCACCCTTGCGGAGGTTGTCCGCGAAAACCCGGACAAGGTGTACAAGATCCCGGAGTCGATGAGGTTTACTTCGGATGACCGATCCTGCTTCTATGTTCACAAGAACGAGGACGGTACAAAGTCTCCCGGCTGCATTGTCGGTCAGGTCCTGCACCGGCTCGGTGTTCCCCTGAAGGACTTCAAGAGGGCTGAAGGGCTGGGGTCGAATTTCGCGATGAGCATGCTCGGCATTACCGGCGTTGGGCAAGAGACTGCGGGGCTGCTGCGGAAGGTGCAGTACTACCAGGACTGTGGACGCTCCTGGAGTGATGCCCTTCAGAGGGCCCTGAAGGAGATGGAAAACGATTATGGCGCTACCGTCAGCCTTCCGGTTGCGGCCTAACCGATAGTTGTTTGTGAGGCCCTTCACGATGCTGGGGGGCCTCACTGTGTTGACTCTTACTCGAAAGGTATTGCTGTGGTTGAGACGACCGACGCTGAGGTTCTTGAAATGCTCCGGGAAGTCGTTTCCGAGCGCCCGGAGTACGTCTATTCCTGCCCGGAATACATGGTGGGAACAAGTGGCGACGATGGGGTTAACCTGAGCTGCTTCTACGTGCACACGGACGAGGCCGGAGCTCCGGTGAGTGCCGGATGCGTAGTGGGCGTTGTCCTGCATCGACTTGGTGTTCCTCTAGAAGAACTCCGTAAGCACGAGGGACGTACGCCGGTGCAGATGCTCAAGGATGTGGTGAGCGGTCCCGGCCGGGGGGTCGCTCACGTTCTGGGGGACGTTCAGTTTGAGCAGGATGAATCAACGCCTTGGGGTGAGGCGTACACACACGCGATGGGGGAGACCATTTGAAGCGAATCGTAGTCCTATCTGACCTTCAGGTTCCCTACCACGACCCGAAGTCACTAAACAACGTCATTGCGTTCATCAAGGACTATCAGCCGGACGCGCTGTACCAAATTGGAGACCTGAACGACTACGAGACGCCCTCACGTTGGAACGAGGGCACTCGGTACGAGTATCGACAGCAGGTCAAGAGTGATTCGGACATCACGAAGAAACGGGTCCTGGAACCAATCCGGCTCGTCTATGACGGTCCCTTCGGAATCCTGGAAGGCAATCACGATCTACGCCCGCGAACCTACCTGAGCGCCAAGGCTCCTGCCCTCGCGGAATACGCGGACGACTTTCATTTCTCCAAGCTTCTGGAGTTCGACGCCTTCGGGATTGACTTGACTCCTCCGTTTCATAGGGTGGGGCCAGACACGGCCCTTATCCACGGGCACGAGATCAAGGGCCTTTCCAGTATCGCCGGTACGACCGCCTACGGTCATGCAAGCAAGGCGACCGTGAATCTGGTGATGGGCCACACTCACAGGCTTGGTATTCGTCGTCATGGCCCATCGCACCTCGGGGGAATGCGGTGGGGTATGGAAGTCGGACACATGATGGATCCAAGGAAGGCGAAATACTTGGGTCCGGGGGCTGTGGCTAACTGGCAATCGGGTTTCGGCATTCTGTACGTGGGGGACCACGACGTTTCGCCGGTAGCCGTGGATATTCGTCGGGATGCCTCATTTGTTGTTGAGGGAACCAGATACGGGAAGGTTGCGCGAGGCGCCGGGGGGCGTTTCGCGAAGCGGGGGAATTCATGACTGAGATTGACTGGGAGCACGTAGGGGGCGTTGCCGATAGTGTCGCCGGATCCATCGCTCGTAACTGGGCGGTGGTTGAGAAGGACGACGTAAAGCAACACATTCTTATGAACGCATACGAGCGGCGAAAGTCCCTAGAGGAACGGTGGGAAGACCCCGCCTTCCTCTACGGATTCTGTAGAAAGGTCGGCACGCAGTTTGCCTCAGCAGAACGCGATGCGCGGGACGTGCAGGACGGGCGGTACTACTACACCCCGATGGAGGCCAGGCAAGCATTGGAGACGTTCGTTCTCTCCGATGAGGAAATCGGTCAGATGCTGGGGCGACACGACGACCTTTTGAAGTGCCGCGTAACCGACAGCCTTCTTACCGCCCGCATGGATGCCTCTCTAGCCCTCAATCGCCTTCCCAAGCACACAAAGGCGCTACTGATGAAGCGCTACGTGTACGGGCTGCCAATGGCTGACGATACAGAGCGGAAGGCGGCCAATAGGGCCGTTGACGCCCTGGCCCGGAAGATGAACCGGGACCTGAGGGTGGCTTCATGAGCCGAAAACCCAAGACCGTGAACACGGAATTTAGGCGTGGGCCAGACTGTCCGCGATTCCGAGCAAGATACCCCGTACTTGTGTGCCGTGCGCTGCACGGGGCGAATGGCAAGGCGGGTAACGAAACCTACACCTGTCCGGAGCGTGTGAGTGAGTTCTCCAAATCCATTTGATGGCCCCAACCCGTGGGGCGAGAAAGAAAAGCCCAAGGAGGCTATGCCTATGACTGAGACCGTTAACGTTGCACCCACCCCCAACAAGTTCGCCATCGGCCTAACACTTAAGGCAGGCGCGGGGTTCGACTGTGAGTGGATTACGCCCAAGGTTTACGGCCAGACTGCCGACGAGGCGGCACAGAACACGGTTGACCTGATCAAGGCCCTAGCTGACAAGGGTGTCGTGGAGTTGACCTCTCAGGCCGCCAACGCGGTGCGGGGGGCGTACAAGGGCACGAGTGGGGGCGGGAACGCCTCCCGTGGGGGAGCTGCTGTCCCTAAGACGTTCTCTAACGGCAAGGTGCAGCCGAAGGCGGAGGCGGCCCCCGACAACGACACCTGCCCGCATGGACGCACCCTGCGGGAGGGTCAGGGCGCAAAGGGCCCGTGGGCGGCGATGTTCTGTTCCGCGCGGGAGAAGCACGAACAGTGTGACCCGCTGTGGAGGCAGAAGGACGGCAGCTTTCAGTAGGGGCTAGTCGATTGAGGGGGCCTAGCGGCTGCTAGGCCCCCTTTTGCATGGAGCTGGAAAAAGGGGGCTGTGCTGTGAGTAAGAGAGAAAGCGACTTCGTTAAGTGATAACCGTAATCTTCATTGTCGTTGTCGTGCTCCTTCTTCTGGAGGCATCGTCAAGGAGCTAAACGGGGGCTGAGTGAGGTACATAACCTATGGCATAAAAGGCAGTCCCGTCCGCATTCGAGTAGTCGAGACTGAGGAAGACCTCACAGCCTTCCGGGACTGGCTCCGGGGGCAGCGGATAGCCGGGTTCGACACGGAGACAACAGGCCTTGACTGGTGGGCCGATGATTTTCGAATTCGTCTAGCCCAGTTCGGCACAGGGGCTGAGACTTGGGTAATCCCGATTGAGAGAGGGCCTGCGTTCGTCCAGGCGGTCAGGGAGGCTTTGGTTCGGCTTGAGTGGTTGGTGGCCCATAACGCCACGTTCGACCTTCACGCCGTTGAGACCTCCATGGGAATCCCCATGGAGGATCTGGCCCCGAAAATGTGGGATACCTCCCTATTGGCGCACCTAGTAGATCCGAGAGGCGTAAAAGAGCGCGGGCCGGGCCTCAAGCTGGAAGAACTGGTAAAGCACTACATAGACGCTCAGGCAGCCGAACAGGTCAAGGGCTCTATGCGGGAAATCGCCAAGCGGTACAAGACGACAAAGGAAAAGATCTGGAAGGTAGTAGACCTCAATGACGAGGAGTACAACCTATACGCCGGAATGGACCCTGCTTGGGCCTACCGGCTCTTTCAGATCCTCTATCGGCTCGTTCCGTACCGTACAAAGGCTCACGGTCTCATCGGTTGGGAGCATCGTCTAGCACACGTTACAGCGAAGCTAGAACGCACCGGCTATCTCCTCGATGTGGAGTACGCCGAAATGCGTTGTGCTGAGCTGTCAGCAGAGCAAGAGCGCTGGGCGAACGTTGCGAAGTCGTTCGGGGTCGAGAATCCGAACTCGGCACAGCAACTGGCAGAGGCATTCCAGGGCCTAGGGGTGAAGCTCACCAAGAAGACCCCCAAAGGCCAGTTGGCCATGGACGACGACGTTCTTTCAGGGCTGAAGCATCCGATGGCCGATGCGGTTATCAAGTCGCGTAAGGCTGGCAAGTGGCGTAAAACCTGGTTCCAGAAGGCGCTGGACGGCCGGGACTCCAGTAATCGCGTCCATGCGAGTATAAATAGTCTCCAGGCTAGAACGTCAAGGATGAGTATTTCAGGCTCCATTCCTGCACAGACCTTCCCCTCGGGGGACGGCTATGTTCGGCACATGTTCCTGGCCGAGTCGGGGCACGTAAGCGCCTCGATCGACTTCGGCAACATGGAGTTGCGCTATCTTGCTGCGTTCTCTCGTGATCCGACGATGCTTAACGCCTTCCTCAACGGGATGGACCTGCACCAGATAACCGCAGATGCGGCGGGGGTTGATCGCAAGATCGGCAAAATGGCTAACTTCCTCACGGTGTACGGCGGTGGATGGGCTGCACTTATGCAGCAAGCCAACGTGGATGAGGAAACGGCTCGTGCTGTCCTGAAGGCCTTCAACGAGACCTATCCGGGTGTCGGTGCCTTTGGTCGCAAGTTGGCTGACGAGGCCAGAAAGACCGGCTACGTGTGGACAGCCACCGGCCGACGCCTGCCAGTCGACCCCGGTAAGTGGTTCCGGGCCCTCAACTACTTCATTCAGGGAGGGTCCCGAGACGTAACGGCTCGTGCGCTTCTGGAGATCGACCGGGCGGGATTGCTGGAGTATTGCCGTTTGCCTATCCATGACGAACTGGTCTTCTCCTTCCCGGAGAAGGATGCAACGGAACTCGCGCAGGAGTGCTCCAAGCTGATGGAGTTCTCAGTCAACGATCTACTGATCCCGGCGGATGCGGAAATCGGTGCCCGGTCCTGGGGATCGGTCCTTGAGTTGGAAGACAGTAAGCATTAGGAGGCGCCTTGGCTCGGATGATGGCCAAGTCTCGATGGACCCAAAAGCCTGCGTGGTACTGCTGCCACTGGCACGATCCGAATTTTTATCAGAAGGGATCGCAGCGCATGAAGGAGTCCCAGGAGTGGCGTCGACAGGCTGTAGATGAAATGGAGGGGGAGCAATGGGAGCACTAGTCAACGCCATCGCGCAGCGGTGGCGGGCACAGGAAGACGATTTGTGTGGTGGATGGTGCGTGACGCTGGAGGGCGACCAGCGCTCCCCAGCGGAAGGGGCCCGCCCCATCGCCTTCTTCTGCGAGAAGGAAGAGGCCAAGCACATCGCCCGGCTTCACAATGAGTGGCTTGAGAACGGGGGCAAGGTATGAGCGACGACAGCGGGCCGGATGCGGGCGACATTTTCGGAGGCCTCATGGAAGGCCTTGAAATGGAGCTGAATGACAAGCTCCTGGAGAAGAAGGGAATTTACGCCCTCAAGTGCACCCGAATTGCGGGGGCGGTCTACGTGGAGGCCATCTCTTCCGGCGTGCCTTCGGAGCTAGCGCAAGACATGTCCACGGATACGTGGGTCAACCTCATGGGCATCCCTGCTGTGACCACGCAGGAGGAGCAGTGAGGGCCTATTCGAAGACCACTAAGCACCCGTTTTGCCTGTACCTGACGTCTGACGAACTCATCGACCTAGTAAACGAGGCCACAGACGCGATAGTGAATAGCCCCCACAGCAAGGAGCGGTATCCGACCCTGAACAAGGCCTCCATCCGCCTCAGCGCACTTCTGACGGAGAACCGGTGACAGGGCTCCTGAGGGCCTGTGCGGCTGCTGCCGGTGTCCTGGTGCTGGCAGCCGCACTCACGGCCTGCGAGGACGACACGCGGCCGTGCGTAAAGTCCCACACGGAGCTAACGACTGTAGTCATGCCGGGGGCTAACGACTCGGTCACGGTATCGGCCGTTCCTTACACGGCGTGTGACGAGTACGCGGAGCCTTCAAGCTCCCCATGAGGGTGTTGGTCACCGGCTCCCGACTGTGGATCAACGTTGCCGCACTTGAGTGGCAATTGGTGCGGCTTGTGCGGCGTGTAGGCAGGCCCTGCGACGTATTACTTGTGCACGGGGCCTGTCCTCGGGGGGCTGATCACCTAGCCGACAGATTCGCCCGCTCAATAGGGATGGGAATCGAGCGTCATCCAGCCGATTGGAACACCTGGGGGAAGGCGGCAGGGTTCCGACGCAATTCGGAAATGGTCGCCCTGGGTGCTGATATCTGCTTGGCGTTCATTGCGAACGGGAGCCGTGGCGCTTCCATGACTGCGGATCTGGCCATTCAAGCTGGTATCCCTACGTACATCTTTGAGGAGAAGAAGTGCCTTACCACAGCTATGACTACGGCAGTCGCGGTGACGATTGCATCGACCTGAAAAACGTCCCAAAGAATGCGGTCACAGTGACCGTAAGCATTTCCGACGAGAGACTGAAGAACGTGGTTGAGGGGCGCCTTAAGCGGCTCAAGGAGGCAAAGAAGCGCCATATCAGCATGGAACAGTGGGAAGCCGTTGCCCGAGGCGATGCAAAGATTAAGATTCTTGAAATCGTTCTCATTGAGGCCGGTATCTCGTGATGACTGCCGCTGTGGTCCTCATTGTCCTTGCGTACCTAGGCGTCGGACTCCTCTTTGACCGCTGGCTTGGTCCGGCGTCAAGTAACCTGTTCGAGCGCGGATCGGCCGTCATCTTCGGCCCGGCCATCCTATTGGCGATATCGCCGTTCCTATTCATCGGCCTCGTTGCTGAGAAGATTTGGGGCCCGGTGAAATGATCGAAGACATTGAGATGGACTGCGAATGAACGACTCTCTTGGTGTGCCTGTCGAACTTGGCGACACCGTACTTTCGGCTTCTACAACGCACGGCCGAGTGAAGATCGGTCTAGTTGAGGCAGGCCCTGAAGGCCGTTTCCGCATGGAAGTGAAGGCCTCGTTCCACTGGGGCAAGCAGGAAACCAGTGACAGGCACCCTAAGCGGCAGGCTTTCGGCACTAACGTAATTGTCCTCCGAAAGGCGGACGGATCCATTCCCGAACCCGTGAGGATGCTGTATGCCTGACCTCTCCCAACTGCCTAAATACCTTCTGGTGTACGGAACCCGGGATCACAGGGTTGCCTATTCGGACAGTTTCGTCCGGAACAGCCTCCGAGGAAGGTACACCCGTTACGGAGACAGGGGCCTTGACGGTGCCGCCGTTCTAACTCTTCCTGGATATGAGGACGTGACTAAGCGGTTCATCATCGGAGAAGAGTGTGAACCTGCGCCCTTCTGATCGCCCCTCCTGGGACATGTGGGCACTCGGCATTGCCGATGCTGTGGCAGTCCGGGGGGACTGCACCAGGGGCAGGGTAGGAGCGGTTCTCCTAGACCAGGAACGCCGTGTATGCGCCTCTGGCTACAACGGGACGGTTCCGGGGGACAAGGGTTGCCTAGCGGGATCCTGTCCTCGGGGGAAGCTGACCTATGAACAGGTACCGGCGGGAAGCGACTACGGGAATTGCATCAGCATTCACGCTGAAGAGAACCTGTTGATTCATGCTCGGCGGGAAGACCTTGACGGGGGAACGGTGTACGTGACCCGCGCCCCTTGCTACCGATGTTTGCCCCGTCTTAAAGCGGCTGGGGTGTTCCGCGTTGTTTGGCGGACTGAAACGGACTGGGACGCGAAGGTTCTGGATTGGGGGAAGCGTGCGGATTATAACCGTGATCCAAGACAGTGAAGGTAAGCGGACTGTTATTGCTGATGTTGTCTTCCCGTCTAAGGGATGACACAAAAGGCCCCCTCCATCGGAGGGGGCCTTTTGCTAGCTCCAGGCGTTGCTAACCTTGACCAGGCGTTCTTTTACGTCATGTGGAATGACGAGCTGCCCAACCACTTCGCCGTTTTCATCCTTCTCCATTTCGAAGGTTATTCCAGCAGTCAATAGGTCCTTTTCCATGGCCTCTATTCCGCCCTCATTCCAGTGCTGAGCGTACGTCTTGCCGGTGCTCTGGTAGATCCACCTGTCTTCGGTGGACTCGGGGTCGAACTTCGCCAAGTCCGTCATAAGTGATTCTAGCGTCTCTTCGGCTTTATCCTTAATAAATCCCGCCTTGTCGAACTTGCCTCCAGGCTCTAGCCCGGTCATGTAGTAGGAAATGGAGTCTTCAAGTCGCTTTCGCTCGCGTCGGTTCTCGTCTCCCCGGGCGTACTCACGTTGAACCACTTCATAGCTTCCTAGGGCGGATATGACAGACTCAATGAGGTTCCGGTAAAGGAAGGGGGGGTCTGCCATCCCGAATGATGGCTTCCTACACTTGGGGCAGCGGAGATAGCGGTATTCCTTCACTTCTCCGGTGGAGAGAGTCTGATAGGCGTTCGTCTCTACTATGTTGTTTGTGCACGGCTTGTGCTTCATGACGTACAGGAAGCGAGTGGGTCGCTTATTTGTAGGACTGCGCCTACGGCTCTTGCTCCTGCTGGCAAGAGCATCTTGAATCTTGTCGTACTGCTCCTGTTTAAAGATCGGCTCTTTGGTTACATAGAGCTCCTTCCCATTCTTGTCGAGTACCGGAGTCGACCGATACCCCTCTTTCTTGGTTCCGCCTTCAGTCCGGACGCCTCGCAAGGCAGGGTTTTTCAATATGCGAATAACCGTCTGATTGTTCCAAGACCTACCGCTGTACGTGGGTGCCTTGGCCCTGTTCAATACGAGAGCTATCCGGTTGGCGGGTACTCCGCGAAGTGCGGCGTCTGCCATATATCGAATGACTCGGACCTGGTCCGGGTTTTGCACCAGGCGGTTCTTTCCCTCCTTGTCTTTTTGGCTCTTGTATCCAAAGATGGGCTTTCCGATCTTCCACAGATCTTGACCCTTGTTGTACTCCCAAAGGGACACCACGCGGGTTCGGGTGTTGGCTGCTTCAATCTCGGCTACAGCGGCAATGAACGTAACCATAGCCTGAGCCATAGGCGACGTAAGGTCGAGGGTGTCATTGAGGGAGACGAGGTTTTTCCCGAACTTCCCACACCACTTGATGACCTCGTGAAGGTCGGATATCCGCCTAATGAAGCGGTCCAGCTTCCAGAAGAGAATCGAGTCAAACTCTGGGATTCTGTTGTTCAACCAGTCGCCGAGTTCTTTTCTCTCCCAAGGGGCCTTCTTGGTGGCCGACACTCCAAGGTCCCGAGCCACGCCCACGACTCGTATGCCCTCGTTGGCCGCGTGTCGGCGTAGGTCCAGTTCCTGCCGCGCGGGGCTTGTCGTGTCCTCCGTGAGGATCGACAGCCGGACGGACAGGAGTCCGCGCGGAGCCCCCTCGGGTAGGGCGTCGTTCCTGGCCTGGAGATCGGCCAGCTCTGCCAGCTCGTCTGCGGTCCAGTCGGGGGCCGGGTGCGTGGTTGCCATGTGGTGAGGCTAGCAGTCGTTTGGATTATGGCTCGTTCTTCGTGCAGTTCGTCGACCCGGGTTACGCCTACCCGGCTCTCTCCTTCGTCGTGCTCGGTGCCTTCGCGCAGGTGGCCAGCTTCCTGTATCTGAGCGCCCTGATCTTCAGCGGCACCCGGCTGGCCGCCGCCTTCCGCCGCCGCAAGCGGCTGTCGGCGGGGGCGACCTCGGCGGCGGGCGCGCTGTTCCTGGGCTTCGCGGTCAAGCTGTCGCTGGCCGGTTCGTAGCCGCCGGACCCGCTCGCGCGCGGCCCGTCCCGGCGGACCGGCTCAGGCCCTGCGGCCCGTCCGGCGCCGCAGGGCCCGCGCCTGCCGGGCCACCCGCCGCACCGTCGCGTTGCGCGGGATGAACGCCAGTTGCCGCGGGACCCCGCCGGGCAGCCCCAGGGCGGTCAGCCGACGGCGCTTGAAGTAGCGCAGGGTGTGCGGACCGGGGTGGGCGGCGAGATACCGCTCCGCGTCCCCGCGCAGCCCCGGGCAGATCCTCGGCCGCATCGCGAAGGCGACCGCCCGCACCAGTTCGGCCAGCGCCGCCACGGCCGCCGGAGTGGCCGGCCCCGGGCCGGGCCCCTGCCCGGCCACCGCCGCCGCGTCGGCCACGTCCGGCAGCAGTGCGTCGACGATCGTCACGGGCACCCGGTTGCTGTTCTCGTACGGCGTCAGCCGCTCCAGCAGCATGCCGGTGCCGGTCCGGGCCACCGGCAGCCCGTACAGCGTGGAGGCGGTGAGCAGCGCGGTGGAGAAGCAGCCGACCACCAGCGCGGGACGCGCCCGCTGGTACAGCACCTCGGCGAGGACCGGCACGTCGAGCACCGTCAGCTCGGCGCCCAGCCGCGCCGCCTCCTGCTCCAGCGTCCGCGACCAGCGGGCCGGTGCGGAGGGGTGCGGCTTGAAGACGACCCGGGTGTGACCGAGCGCCACGGCACCCCGCAGCATCCGCACGTGCAGGGCCTCTTCCTCCTCCGCGGTGAGGATGTCCAGCGCGGCCAGGTACTGCCCCAGCAGCAGGGCCGGCCCGTCCGGCAGGTCCGGCAGCTCCGGGGCGGCGTCGGCGAGCTCGGCCAGCACCTCGACGAAGGCGTCCGCGGGGATCACCTCCGGCTCGACACCGAACTCGGTGAGCAGCACCGGCCGCAGGCCCGGCACCAGGTCCAGGTGGAGCAGCCGGTCGATGCGGGTGCCCACCAGCGGGTCGATCTTGTTCCGGGTGGGGCCGTAGCTCATCAGGCCGTCCGCGTAGACGGTGACGGGCGCGCCGGTGAAGATCCGGCAGACCGCGAGCGCCGGGTCGACCTGGATCGACTCGACGGCCAGCTCGACGTCGTCGTCCCCCAGGTCCCACAGCAGCCGCAGATGCCGCTCCCACAGCGGTACGTCGTCCGGGCGCGGGGACCAGCCGCCCGGGTGGACGGGGGAGACGGTCTCGTTCCAGGACAGCACCTCGTCGAACCGGTGGCGCAGCCGGGCGAACCCGGGCATGTCGTCCAGGGACGGTGTGGTCTCCGGGTTGGCCGTGGTGTTGCAGACGAGCAGGATGCGCCGGCCGGCCGGGCCGAAGCAGCCGGCGTCGAGGGCGGCGGCGAGCGTGGCGGCGCCGTACAGCGTCGAGGCGAGGAAGATCCGGGTGGTCACGCGGCGGCCCCCGCGGCGGCCGGGCGGCGGCGCAGCCGGCGCAGCCGGGTGGCGCGCCGGACGTCCATGGAGTCCAGGGCCTCGTCCAGGACGCCCTGCGGCATCCGGCGCAGGGCGCGCGCGCCGAGCGATCTCAGTTTCCGGGCCACCGGCGGTTCGAACCTCTCGACGGAGCCCAGATGGTGGGCGAGGATCGCGCAGTAGGTGCGTACGGCCTTGGGCAGCAGCAGGTCGGCCTCCCGGTCCCGGGCGGTCTCCTCGACGACCTGGTCGAAGGCGCGCAGGAAGTCGAGCTGGCGCACATCGCCGATCTGGGTGAGCGAGGTGGCCACGCCCCGCCGGTAGTGGACGCCCAGCAGGCCGCAGACGGCGAAGGACTCCGCCTCCCGGTGCAGCCTCCAGATCCACGGCCGGTCCTCGGCCGTGCGCAGTCCGTCCGTGAAGTGCAGCAGGCCCCGCTCCAGCAGCCGCCGGTGGTAGACGCCCGCCCACGCGTAGGCGTAGTCGACCGGCGTGGTGCGGTCGGCGGGCAGGATCGCCGCCCGCGGGTCGAGGACCACCCCGCGCCGGCCGTGCGGCACCCGGTGCACGCTGCGCGCCCGCCCGGTGCACTGCACATGGTCGGCGCGGACGAAGTCGCAGCCCAGTTCCTCGATCACGGCGAGCAGCCGCGGGTAGTAGCCGGGGGCCAGCCAGTCGTCGCCGTCCAGGAACGTCACGTACTCGCCGCGTGCCCGGTCGAGCCCCGTGTTGCGCGCGGTCGCCAGACCGCCGTTCCGCTCGCGCCGGACGAGGACCGCACCGGGCAGTTCGCGTTTCGCGCGCGCGAGGACATCCAAGGTCCCGTCGCTCGAACAGTCGTCGACGAGTATGAATTCGAAGTCGTCACGCGTGTTCGCACGAAGACTCTTCACGGTGTCGGGTGCGTATTGCCGCACGTTGTAGAACGGCACGATGACGGAGAGCTTGACCACGTGTGTGACGTTAGGGTGCCGGTCCCGACCGTGTCTTGACCGGTGGGCCGCCCCGGGGTGAACGGCATGTGGCGATGCCGTGAACCGGGCTTTCCGGAGTCGCCCTCCGGCGCCGATTCGGCATTCGGAGGCGTGCTGTTAACCGTTTGTTGCATTCGGGTTGTGCCGGACCTAGAAATACCTTCCTAGCGTCTTCGGCGTGCCAGCAAGTGCAACGAAGTCCCTGCGGGTCGCCGTTCTCGCCGACTCCGACACCCGGTGGAAATGGGGTGCGCTCACCGCGCAGCGCCTTGCCCCCGCCGGTGCCGCCGTCCGGCTCGACGGCTACCTCCTGCGGGGCCGTGCCACCCCCACCCCCCGCCAGCTGACGGAGGTCGGCGTCCGCGCCGACTCGCTCCGCGAGGTGAGCGCGGCCGAGTTCCTGCGCGCCGTGCGGGAGGACCCCGCCGCCGAGCCCTACGACCTGCTCGTCCTCGCCCTCGTCGGCGGCGGCGTCCAGGCCGTGCTGCACGGGCTGCGGCACACCTGGCAGGACGCCGCCCGGCGGCCCGTGGTCGTCACCGGCTATGTCGGCGTCGTCTACGAGAAGCTCACCGACGGCCTGCTGCTGCGGCACGGCGCGGACCTCGTGCTCGCCAACTCCCGCCAGGACGCGGAGCGTTTCCGCGCCGTCTACGAGGGGGTGGGCGCCGACGCGGCCGCGGTCACCGAGGTGGCCCTGCCCTTCCTCGGCGGCGTCCCCTACACCGGCGCGCACGAGCCGTACACCGTGGTGTTCGCCGCGCAGCCCTCCGTGCCGGAGAGCCGCCGGGACCGCGCCTACCTGCTGGAGCGGCTGATCCGGCACGCCCGGCTGCACCCCGGGCGCGAGGTGCTGCTCAAGCTGCGCTCCAAGCCGGGCGAGCACACCACCCACATCGAGGAACTGCCGTACCAGAAACTGGCGCGCAAGCTCACGCTGCCGCCCAACCTGCGCCTGGTCTACGGGCACATGGGGGAGGTGCTGGACCGCACCGACCTGCTGGTGACGGTCAGTTCCACCGCCGCCCTGGAGGCGCTGCACCGCCGGGTGCCCACCGCCGTCCTCACCGACCTCGGGGTGCGCGAGACGCTCGGCAACCACCACTTCACCGGTTCCGGCTGCCTCGCCTCCTGGGACCAGCTCGACGCCGGGCACCGGCCGGTGCCCGAGGAGGACTGGGTGGCCCGGCAGGGCGTGGCGCCGGGGGGCGCGCCCGCCGGACCGGACGCCTCCGGCGAGGACTCGTACGCCGGTGCCTTCGACGAGGCCCGGGAGAAGATCGCCGGCCTGCTCGGCGAGCGCGGCGCGCTGCCCCCGCTCGCCCCCTACTACACCCCCGCGACCGCGCCCGGCTATCTGCCGGGCCTCCTCGCCCGCCACCACCTCGGACCCGACGGCGCGCCGCTGCCGGGCGCACCGGCCGCCGGCCGGGAGCCCGGAGCGGTCCGGCGGACCGTCCGCCGCGCCGCCCGCGGCGCCTACCGCCACGGTGTGCAGCGCGTGGCGCCGGTGATCCGGCGGATGGGCGAGCTGTGAGCGGCCCGGCCCCGCACCCCGGCCGTCCGGTCCCGTACGCGGGCGGTCCGGCCCCACGTCAAGGAGCAGAAGTCATGTCCCACCCGGAAGCGGGCCAGGGCGCCCCGGCGCGCCGTGTGCTCGCGGTGATACCCGCCCGCGGCGGCTCCAAGGGCGTGCCCGCCAAGAACCTCGCCCCCGTCGGCGGCGTCCCGCTGGTGGCACGGGCGGTGCGCGCGTGCCGCGCCGCCCGGCTCGTGACGGACGTCGTGGTCTCCACCGACGACCGGGCGATCGCCGCGGTGGCCCGCGAGGCGGGCGCCGAGGTGGTGCTGCGGCCGGCCGCGATAGCGGGCGACACCGCCACCTCCGAGGCGGCCGTCCTGCACGCGCTGGACGCCCACGAGGCGCTGCACGGCGCGGTGGTGGACGTGGTGCTGCTGGTGCAGTGCACCAGCCCGTTCCTGACCGGTGAGGACGTCGACGGGGTCGCCCGCGCGGTCGTCGAGGACGGCGCCGACACGGCGGTGACCGTGGCGCCCTTCCACGGCTTCCTGTGGCGGTCCGCCGAGGACGCGGCGGGCGCGGCCGATCCCGCGTACTCCGGCGCGGCCGCGATCGCGGCGGGGGGCGCGGACGGCCCGCGCGCCGGTGCCGCCACCATCGCGCCCGCCACCCCCGCGACCGGCGGCTACGGCGTCAACCACGACAAGTCCTTCCGCCCCCGCCGCCAGGACCGCCCGCAGGACCTGCTGGAGACCGGCGCCGCGTACGCGATGGACGCGGCGGGCTTCCGCGCCCGCCGGCACCGCTTCTTCGGCCGCACCGAACCGGTCCGCACCGACCCGGCGCGCGTCCTGGAGATCGACGACCCGCACGACCTGGCCCGTGCCCGCGCCCTCGCGCCGCTGTTCGACGCGGCCGGGGTGCCCGCGGGCCCCCTCCCGACCGCCGCCGACATCGACGCGGTCGTCCTCGACTTCGACGGCACCCAGACCGACGACCGGGTGCTGATCGACTCCGACGGACGGGAGCTCGTCGCCGTGCACCGCGGCGACGGCCTCGGCATCGCGGCGCTGCGCAGGAGCGGCCTGAAGATGCTGATCCTCTCCACGGAACAGAACCCGGTCGTCGCCGCCCGCGCCCGCAAGCTCGGACTGCCGGTGCTGCACGGCATCGACCGCAAGGACCTCGCGCTCAAGCAGTGGTGCGAGGAGCAGGGCATCGCCCCCGAGCGTGTCCTCTACGTCGGCAACGACGTCAACGACCTCCCGTGCTTCGCCCTCGTCGGCTGGCCCGTGGCGGTCGCCGGTGCCCACGACGCCGTACGCGTCGCCGCCCGCGCGGTCACGACCGTCCCCGGCGGCGACGGCGCCGTCCGCGAGATCGCCGACTGGATCCTCGGCCCCACCCTCGATTCCCTCCCCCAGTAAGGACACCCCCTGATGAGCACCCACTCCCGCCTGCGCACGTTCGGTTCGCGCGAGGTCGGCCCCGGCCGCCCGGTCTACATCTGCGGCGAGATCGGCATCAACCACAACGGAGAGCTGGAGAACGCCTTCAAGCTGATCGACGTGGCCGCCGAAGCCGGCTGCGACGCCGTCAAGTTCCAGAAGCGCACCCCCGAGATCTGCACCCCGCGCGACCAGTGGGACATCGAGCGCGACACCCCCTGGGGCCGGATGACCTACATCGACTACCGCCACCGCGTGGAGTTCGGTGAGGACGAGTACCGCCGGATAGACGCGTACTGCAAGGAGAAGGGCATCGACTGGTTCGCCTCCCCGTGGGACACCGAGGCCGTCGCCTTCCTGGAGAAGTTCGACGTGCCCGCCCACAAGGTGGCCTCCGCCTCGCTGACCGACGACGAGCTGCTGCGCGCCCTGCGGGCCACCGGCCGCGCGGTCATCCTCTCCACCGGCATGTCCACCCCCCGGCAGATCCGGCACGCGGTCGAGGTCCTCGGCTCCGACAACATCCTCATGTGCCACGCCACCTCCACCTACCCGGCCAAGGCCGAGGAACTGAACCTCCGCGTGATCAACACGCTGGAGAAGGAGTTCCCGAACGTCCCGATCGGCTACTCCGGCCACGAGACCGGCCTTCAGACCACGCTCGCCGCGGTCGCCCTCGGTGCCGCCTTCGTCGAGCGGCACATCACCCTCGACCGCGCCATGTGGGGCTCCGACCAGGCCGCCTCCGTCGAGCCGCAGGGCCTGACCCGCCTCGTCCGCGACATCCGCACCATCGAGGCATCGCTCGGCGACGGCGTGAAGAAGGTCTACGACTCCGAGCACGGCCCGATGAAGAAGCTGCGCCGCGTCACCGGTGTGGTGGCCGAGGCGGAGATCGCCGCGGCGGCGGGCGAGCCGGTCGCGGTGTGAGACCGAGCCCGCCCACCCCCTCACCCTCACGCGACGGAACGGTCGTACGCCGATGAGCCCCGCCGCCGGCCCCGCCGGCCCCGCTCCCGCTCCCACCCTCGCCTTCGTCGAGAGCCCGGTCCAGCTCCTGAACGTTCTGGAGTGGGCCCACGCCCACGGTCTCTCGGCGAAGGTCCGGCGCCCGGCCACGGACAGCGGGGACGACACCTCGCCGGACAGGGCCGCCGGGGCCGCCCGCGACCTGCTCACCGTCGTCGTACTGGCCCCGACCGACCCGATGACCCGGGGCCAGCTGCGGCGCATGGCCGAACTGGCCCGGGACGAGGGGTACGAAGTGCGGTGGGAGGAGGCGCGGGGCGGGGCCTCGGCGCCGTTCAGGACCATCGGCGCGCTGACGGGACGGCTGCGGCAGGCGGAGCGGGTGGTGATGGGGGACCCGTTCTCGCGCTATGTGCAGCTGCTGCTGACGATCACCGGGGCGCCCGATCTGGTGGTCGTGGACGACGGCACCGCGACCATGGAGTTCACCGCCCAGCTCAGCCGCGGCGAACGGCTGGTGCGCTGGCACCGCAAGGGCGGCCGGCCCGGCCCCCGCGACCTGCTGTTCGCCCCGGTGTCCGCCGCCGCCCGCCGTCGGCTCGCACCCGGCGCCGCCGGGCGGGACGGGCGGCGGGTGGAGGTCTTCTCCTCCATGCCGATCGACACGGTCCCGGACGGGGTGAGCGTCACCGCGAACCGGTTCGTGTGGACCCGGACCCGCTTCGGGCCACCCCGTGTCACCACCGGCGCCGACCTCGTGGGCACCTCCCTGGTGGAGACCGGCGTGGTGGACTGCGACCGCTATCTCGCCGCCGTCCGCGCGCTGGCCGGGGCGCACGGCGCCGGCCGCTACTTCGCGCACCGCCGCGAGAGCACCGAGAAGCTGCACCGGCTCGCGGTGGAGACCGGCCTGGAGGTGGTCCGCCCCGAACTGCCGCTGGAACTGACCGCCCGCCGCGGGCCCATCGGCCGTACGGTCCTCAGCTTCCCCTCCACGGTCGTGCACACGCTGCCGCTGGCCCTGGAGGGCACGGGGGTGCGGGTCGCCGTCTGCGACATCGACCCGAGCTGGCTGACACCGACGGCCTCCCCGCGCGCCGAGGGCTTCCTCTCCGGGGTGACCGGCACCGCGCGCGGCGTGCACCGGGTCGCGGGCACGGCACTGCCCGGCCGGCAGGCACCGCAGGCGCCCTGACCTCAGGCAGGGCGACCTCAGGACGCCCTGCGGCCTCCGCCGGGACGGCCCGCGTCGTGCCGCGCGGCCCGAGGGAGGGGTGACACGGGCCGTCCGGACGTCCAGCAGGTGAACATTTCGGGCGTGATCCGGACGGCACGTGGTATGCCTGGAGAAAAGAACAAAAGCGGTCCACTCGGCCGAGCAGGACGGGCGAGTGTACCCATCCCATTCGACGCCTATGCGCCGACGGCCGGTTCTTCTTCCCCTGACGGGCTGAACTTTTGTTGAACGAGGGGCAGTTGACCGTCCCGGCGTCATACCCTTCAGAGGGTGAACCAACTGATGTCCCCAGAGTCCGAGGCCGATCATCCCGCGGAGAACGCCCTGCCCGGCACACTGCCGGAGGCGCTGTTCGCCGAACTCGTCGCGTTCCGCCGCGACCTGCACATGCACCCGGAGCTAGGCAACCAGGAGTTCCGCACCACCGCCGCGATCAAGGCGCGGCTGGAGAAGGCGGGCCTCAGGCCCCGGGTGCTCCCCTCCGGGACCGGCCTCGTCTGCGACATCGGCAAGGACGCCGAGGACGACACGGGCATCGACGAGAACGCCACCGAGCCGGACGCCGCCCACGGCATGCTCGCGCTGCGCGCCGACATCGACGCGCTGCCGATCCCGGACACCAAGAGCGAGAGCCCCTACCGCTCGACCGTGCCCGACCGCGCCCACGCCTGCGGCCACGACGTGCACACCACCGTCGTGCTCGGCACCGGACTCGTCCTCGCCGAGCTGCACCGTGCGGGCCTGCTCGCCCGCCCCGTGCGGCTGGTCTTCCAGCCCGCCGAGGAGGTGCTGCCCGGCGGCGCCACCGAGGCGATCAAGGCCGGGGTGCTCGGCGGCGTCAGCCGGATCCTCGCCGTGCACTGCGACCCGCGCGTGGACGCCGGGACGATCGGCCTGCGCCAGGGCGCCATCACCTCCGCCTGCGACCGCCTGGAGGTCTCGCTCGACGGCCCCGGCGGGCACAGCGCCCGGCCGCATCTGACGACCGACCTGGTCACCGCCGCCGCCCGCGTCGTCACCGATGTGCCCGCCCTCGTCGGCCGCCGCATCGACACCCGCGCCGGACTCGCGGTGACCTGGGGCCGCATCGAGTCCGGGCACGCGCCCAATGTCATCCCGCAGCACGCCGAGCTGTCCGGCACCGTGCGCTGCCTGGACATCAAGGCGTGGCGGCACGCCCCGGACATCGTGGTCGCCGCCATCGACGAGGTCGCCAACCTGCACAAGGCCAAGTCGGAGATCAACTACGTGCGCGGCGTCCCCCCGGTGGTCAACGAGCCGGTCGCGACCGAACTGCTGCGCGAGGCCATGACCGCCCGGCGCGGCCCGTCCGCCGTGGAGGACACCGAGCAGAGCCTGGGCGGCGAGGACTTCTCCTGGTACCTCGAACACGTGCCCGGCGCCATGGCCCGCCTCGGCGTCCGCACCCCCGGCGAGCGCACCCTGCGCGACCTGCACCAGGGCGACTTCGACGCCGACGAGTCCGCGATCCGCGTGGGCGTGGAGCTGTTCACGGCGGCGGCGCTGCTGCACCCGACGCACTGAGCCGGGTCCGCCGCACCGCCGTGGGGAGGGGCGTCCCCGGGCGCCCCTCCCCACGGCGGCACGGTTCGGTAACGGCGCGGAAAAACACCGTTCCCCCCTCCTTCTACGCGCGTTACTGTGCGCCGGACTCGCCACCAGGGGCGGCACATGGGGCGCGCGCCGGTGACGGCGCCGTGGCAAGAAGGGGTGCTTGCTGTGCGTACGAACTCCCGGAGGACCGGTTTCTCCCAGGCCGCGGTGGCTGTCGCGGCCGTCGCGCTCTTGGCCGCGGGATGCGGCAAGTCCAGCACCGACTCGGGGGGCGGTGCCTCCGCCTCCGGCGCGTACTCGGGCAAGGGCATCGGCCTGGCGTACGACATCGGCGGCAAGGGCGACCAGTCCTTCAACGACGCCGCCTTCGCGGGCTTCGAGAAGGCGGAGAAGGAGTTCAAGATCGGCGGCCGGGACATCGAGCCGCAGGACGGCGAGTCCACCGCCGACAAGGTGCAGCGCCTGGAGCAGCTCGCCAAGGCCGGTTACAACCCGATCGTCGGCGTCGGCTTCGTCTACGCGCCGGCCGTCAAGGAGGTCGCCGCCAAGTATCCGAAGATCACCTTCGGCATCGTCGACGACGACACCGTCAAGGCGTCCAACGTCGCCGACCTGCTCTTCCACGAGGAGCAGGGCTCCTACCTCGCCGGGGTGGCCGCGGCGAAGACGACCAAGAAGAACCACATCGGCTTCATCGGCGGCGTCGACATCCCCCTGATCCACAAGTTCGAGGCCGGCTTCGAGCAGGGCGCCCGGTCCGTGAACCCGAAGATCAAGATCGAGTCGCAGTATCTGACGCAGACCGCGCAGGAGGGCGGCTTCGCCAGCCCCGACAAGGGCAAGGACGCGGCCAACGGCCAGATCGAGGCCGGGGCCGACGTCGTGTACGCCGCGGCGGGCCTGTCCGGTCAGGGCGTCATCCAGTCCGCCGCCGCGCACAAGGTGTGGGCGATCGGGGTCGACTCCGACCAGTACCAGCAGTCGGCGCTCGCGCAGTACAAGGACTGGATCCTCGGCTCGGCGCTGAAGAACGTCGGCGGCGCGGTGTACGACCTGACCAAGTCCGTCGTCGACGGCAAGCCGCACACCGGCGAGGTGCGCGGCGACCTGAAGTCGGGCGCCGTGGGCTTCGCCGACTCCAACCCGAAGTACCAGGCCATGAAGGACGTCGTCGCCGCCGTCGACAAGGCCAAGCAGGACATCGTCGACGGCAAGGTCACCGTCCGCGTGGAGTAGTCCGGGCGGGTCGGGACACGGGGCCGTCCGGGCGGATCGGCGGCCCCTGTCCGGCCGGTTCCGCGCCCGCCCCCTCGCCTTGCGCGAGGGGCGCGGCGCTGTCCGTGAGGGCGGCCCCGGCGGCGGCCACCGTGCGGCCACAGCTCGGTAACGGAGGGGACAGAAGGGGTTTTCCGTCTGGTCTACGCGCGTTACGCTGCGGCGGAACCAGCGCCTGGTTTGGGCGCTTGCACAAAGGAGTCTCCTTCCATGCGCCGGGTGTCCCGTATCGCGGTTGCGGGCGTTGCAACCGCAGCTCTCGCTGTCACCGTCTCCGCCTGTGGCAGTTCGTCCAGCAAGTCCTCGGGCGGCGAGGGCAAGAACCTCGGCCTCGCCCTGGCCTACGACGTCGGCGGCAAGGGCGACCAGTCCTTCAACGACGCCGCGACGACGGGCCTGGAGCGCGCCGACAAGGAGTTCGGCTACAAGAGCACGGCCGTCGAGCCGCAGGACGGCGAGTCCGACGCGGACAAGGTGCAGCGCCTGGAGACGCTGGCCAAGCAGGGCTACAACCCGGTGATCGGGGTCGGCTTCGCCTACGCGCCGGCCGTCAAGGAGGTCGCCGCGAAGTACCCGAAGGTCACCTTCGGCATCGTCGACGACGAGCAGATCAAGGCGTCCAACGTGGTGGACATGGTCTTCCACGAGGAGCAGGCGTCCTACCTCGCCGGTGTCGCCGCCGCCAAGACCACCAAGTCGAACACCGTCGGCTTCGTCGGCGGCGTGGACGTCCCGCTCATCCACAAGTTCGAGGCGGGCTTCAAGCAGGGCGTCGAGGACACCAAGAAGGGTGTCAAGGTCAAGTCGCAGTACCTGACCGAGACGGCCGCCGAGGGCGGCTTCGCCAGCCCCGACAAGGGCGAGAACGCGGCCAACGGCCAGATCGACGCCGGTGCCGACGTCGTCTACGCCGCCGCGGGCCTGTCCGGCCAGGGCGTGATCAAGGCCGCCGCCGCGCACAAGATCTGGGCGATCGGCGTCGACTCCGACCAGTACAAGCAGGACGCGCTGGCCAAGTACAAGGACTCGATCCTCACCTCGGCCATGAAGGACGTCCAGGGCGCGGTGTTCAACCTGGCCAAGTCGGTCAAGGACGGCAAGCCGCAGAGCGGCCTGGTCCGGGCCAGCCTGTCCACCGGCGGTGTGAGCCTGGCCGACTCCAACCCCGTCTTCAAGAACAACGCCGACCTCCAGGCCGCGCTGAAGAAGGCCGAGGACGGCATCAAGAGCGGCGCCATCAAGGTCAAGACCTCCTGACCCGGTCGTGACCGGCCTGGAACCTTCCCGGGCATGGTCAGGGCGACGCTGCGATGGCAGCGTGGCAGCGTCACAGCCAGGGAACGGGGTGCGGGAGGCATGACAGGTCTCCGCACCCCGTTCGCGCGGCAGAATGCTCGGAAAAGATCGGGACGGAAAAAAATCCGATCGATTCCGGGCACTACGTAAAGCAGGGGCGCTACGCGCGTAGAGCGGCCCCTTTCCTGAGGAGAGTGCGCCATCGACGCGTCCAGCAGCCCTCCGCTCACCGCTCAGCCGACAGCCGCGGTCGAGCTCGCGGGCATCACCAAGCGGTTCCCCGGAGTCGTCGCCAACCACGACATCCGCCTCACGGTCCGCCGCGGCACCGTCCACGCCCTCGTCGGCGAGAACGGCGCCGGCAAGTCGACCCTGATGAAGATCCTCTACGGCATGCAGAAGCCGGACGAGGGCACCATCACCGTCGACGGCGAACAGGTGGCCTTCGGCAGCCCCGCCGACGCCATCGCCCGCGGCATCGGCATGGTCCACCAGCACTTCATGCTGGCCGACAACCTGACCGTCCTGGAGAACGTGGTCCTCGGCAGCGAGAAGCTGCACGGCATCGGCGGCGCCGCCCGCAAGAAGATCAAGGAGATCTCCGACCGGTACGGCCTCGGCGTACGCCCCGACGTCCTCGTCGAGAACCTCGGCGTCGCCGACCGCCAGCGGGTGGAGATCCTCAAGGTCCTCTACCGCGGCGCCAGCACCCTCATCCTCGACGAGCCGACCGCCGTGCTGGTCCCGCAGGAGGTCGACGCGCTCTTCGACAACCTGCGCGAACTGAAGTCCGAGGGCCTCTCCGTCATCTTCATCTCCCACAAGCTGGGCGAGGTCCTCTCGGTCGCCGACGACATCACCGTCATCCGGCGCGGCACCACGGTCGGCACCGCCGTCCCCGCCGAGACCACCCCGCGCCAGCTCGCCGAGATGATGGTGGGCAGCGAACTGCCGACGCCGGAGACCGCCGAGTCGACGGTCACCGACCGGCCCGTGCTCACCGTCGACCGGCTCCGCCTGGAGGCCGAGGGCGGCCGTCCCGTCCTGGACGACATCACCTTCACCATCCACGCCGGTGAGGTCCTCGGCCTCGCGGGCGTCGAGGGCAACGGCCAGACCGAGCTGATCGAGGCCCTCATCGGCCTCCAGCACGCCGACTCCGGCTCGATCAGCCTGCTCGGCGAGGACATCACCCCCTGGCCCACCCGCAGGCGCCGCGAGTCCGGCGTCGGCTACATCCCCGAGGACCGCCACCGCCACGGCCTCCTCCTGGAAGCCCCGCTGTGGGAGAACCGCATCCTCGGACACGTCACCGAGCGCCCCAACGCCAAGGGCTTCTGGCTCGACCCCAAGGGCGCCCAGGCCGACACCCGCCGGATCGTCGAGGAGTACGACGTCCGCACCCCCGGCATCGACGTCACCGCCGCCTCCCTGTCCGGTGGCAACCAGCAGAAGCTGATCGTCGGCCGCGAGATGAGCCACGGCCCGAAGTTCCTCATCGCCGCCCACCCCACCCGGGGCGTGGACGTCGGCGCCCAGGCGCAGATCTGGGACCAGATCCGCGAGGCCCGCCGCGAGGGCCTGGCCGTGCTGCTGATCTCCGCCGACCTGGACGAGCTGATCGGCCTGTCCGACACCCTGCGGGTGATCTACAACGGCAGGTTCGTCGCCGACGCCGACCCCGCCACCATCACCCCGGAGGAACTGGGCTCGGCCATGACGGGTGCCGCCGCGGGCCACCTGGAATCCGCAGAGACCACCGACGACGCCGGTCCGGAGGACGAGGCCCGATGAAGAAGTTCGACAAGGAGCGGGTGCTCCTCGCGGTGGCCGGCCCGGTCATCGCGCTCGTCGCGGCGATCGTGCTGACCTCGGTCGTACTGATCGCCTCGGGCAAGAACCCGATCGAGCCGTACACGCTGATGCTCCAGCAGGTGCCGTACTCGGACGTCCAGGTGCTGATCATCAACCAGGCGTCGCTGTACTACATCGCCGCCATCGCGGTCGCCCTCGGCTTCCGCATGAACCTGTTCAACATCGGCGTCGACGGCCAATACCGGCTCGCCGCCATGATGACCGCCGTGGTCGGCGCCCATCTCGCCCTGCCGTCCTTCCTCCAGATCCCCGTGCTGCTCCTCGTGGGCATGCTCACCGGCGCCTTCTGGGCCGGTATCGCGGGCGTCCTGAAGGTCACCCGGGGCGTGAGCGAGGTCGTCGCGACGATCATGCTCAACTCCATCGCCACCAGCCTCATCGGCTACCTCACGCTGAACAGCGTGTGGGGCGTGCAGGTCGGCAACAACTCGACCACCGGCATCATGAAGAAGTCCGGCTGGATGCCCGGCATCGACCTCGGCTCGGACGTCGGCGAGATCTACGGCCTGGTCTTCCTCGCCATCGTCATCGGCATCGCCTACTGGGCCGTCCTCAACCGCACCCGCTTCGGCTTCGACCTGCGCGCCACCGGCGCGTCCGAATCCGCCGCCGCGGCCTCCGGCGTCAGCGCCAAGCGCATGGTGCTGATCTCCATGCTGATCTCCGGCGCCATCGCGGGCCTGTCCGGCCTGCCGCTGCTGCTCGGCGACTCTCACACCTACAGTCTGAGCTTCCCGGCGGGCCTCGGCTTCACCGCCATCGGCATCGCCCTGCTCGGCCGCAACCACCCCGGCGGCATCGCGCTCGCCGCCCTCCTGTGGGCCTTCCTCGACAAGGCGTCCCCCGCCCTCGACTACGCCACCCCGGTGGCGTACGAGAAGGAGATCGCCACGATCATGCAGGGCCTGATCGTCTTCGCGGTCGTCATCTCCTACGAGGCCGTACGCCAGTGGGGCCTGCGCCGCCAGCAGAAGCAGGTCGGCCTGGAACTCGCCGTGGCCGCCGCCCAGAACAACTCCGAGAAGAAGGAGGTGGCGGCCCGATGACCACCGCGACCATCGCCAAGCCGCAGGCGAAGCAGCCCGGCCGGGGCAGCCGCCGGTTCTCCCTGCCGGTGCTCCTGCTGATCATCGCGGGCGTCCTGGTCCTGACCTCCGTCGTCCGCCTGATCACCGGCGCCGACGGCATCACCTCCACCGGGCAGATGTCCACCGCGCTGCGCCTGGCCGTGCCCATCGGCCTCGCCGGACTCGGCGGTCTGTGGGCCGAGCGCGCGGGCGTCGTCAACATCGGCCTCGAAGGCATGATGATCCTCGGCACCTGGTTCGGCGCCTGGGCCGGCTACCAGTGGGGCCCGTGGACCGGTGTCCTGTTCGGCATCATCGGCGGCTGCCTCGGCGCGCTGCTGCACGCCGTCGCCACGGTGACGTTCAACGTCAACCACATCGTCTCCGGTGTGGCCATCAACATCCTGGCCCTCGGCACCACCCGCTACCTGTCGAAGTTCACCTTCGAGGGCGTCCCGCAGGGCTCCTCCAAGCAGTCCCCGCCGATCGACTCGCTGGGCACCTTCGACATCCCCGGCCTGTCGGGCTGGCTGGACACCCTCAACGAGAAGCACTGGTTCCTGGTCTCCGACGTGGCCGGCCTGGTCGGCGGTCTGATCACCGACCTGTCGCCGCTCACCGTCGTCGCCGTGGCCCTCGTCCCCCTGTCCTGGTGGGTGCTGTGGCGCACCGCCTTCGGGCTGCGGCTGCGCTCCTGCGGCGAGAACCCGGTGGCCGCCGAGTCCCTCGGCGTCAACGTCTACAAGTACAAGTACCTGGCCGTGATCATCTCCGGCGGCTTCGCCGGTCTCGGCGGTGCCTTCCTGTCCATCGTGGCCTCGAACGTCTACCTCGACGGCCAGACCGCGGGCCGCGGCTACATCGGCCTCGCGGCCATGATCTTCGGCAACTGGATGCCG
This sequence comes from Streptomyces sp. PsTaAH-124, assembly GCF_000373685.1. Lineage (NCBI taxonomy): Bacteria > Bacillati > Actinomycetota > Actinomycetes > Kitasatosporales > Streptomycetaceae > Streptomyces > Streptomyces sp. PsTaAH-124. Next base: position 308,089 of record NZ_KB892158.1, read on the forward strand.
GGCGGCCTCGCCCTCGGCGCCGGGCTGTTCGGTTACACCGACAGCCTGAACCTGCGCGGCGGCACCACCAACGTCCACGCGCTGATCCTGCTGCTGGCGATCCTGCTGGTGTTCGGTGTGGCGTACCTGGTGTGGCGCAAGAAGCTCGTCCCGGCCGTCGTCACCGCCGTGATCTCGGCGCTGATGTTCGTCTGGTACGCCGGCACCAGCGACGTGCCCAAGCAGGTCGTGACCGCCACCCCGTACATCGTCACCCTGCTGGTGCTGTCGCTGTCGGCGCAGCACCTGCGGATGCCGAAGGCGGACGGACTGCCGTACCGGAAGGGACAGGGCAAGTGACACAGAGCGCGCCGACCGTCGACTGGGCGGCCCTGCGCGAGGCGGCGCGGGCGGCGATGAGCCGGGCCTACGCCCCCTACTCGGGCTACCCCGTCGGCGTCGCCGCCCTGGTCGACGACGGCCGCACCGTCACCGGCTGCAATGTCGAGAACGCCTCCTACGGCATCGGACTGTGCGCCGAGTGCGGTCTGGTCTCCCAGCTCCAGAACAGCGGCGGCGGCCGGCTGACCCACTTCACCTGCGTGGACGGCAAGGGCGACATCCTCGTGCCGTGCGGGCGCTGCCGCCAGCTGCTGTACGAGTTCGGCGGGCCGGACCTGCTGCTGGAGACCCCGGCCGGGATCCTGCCGCTGGAGCGGATGCTGCCGCAGGCCTTCGGGCCGGAGCACCTCGCCAAGTGACCCGTGTACGGCCCCTCGGCGCCCGGCCCGGCCCAGCCCCCCGCGGGTGAGCCCGGCGCGGCGCGGAGGGGCCGCACCCGTCTGAACAAGACCTTCGCACCCCGGAAGGAAGCGAAACAACCATGGCCATGGACGCCATCTCCGTCATCCGCACCAAGCGGGACCGCGGCGGACTCAGCGACGAGCAGATCGACTGGGTCATCGACGCGTACACCCGCGGGGAGGTCGCCGACGAGCAGATGTCCGCGCTCGCCATGGCCATCCTGCTCAACGGCATGGACCGGCGGGAGATCGCCCGCTGGACCGCCGCGATGATCGCCTCCGGCGAGCGCATGGACTTCTCCTCGCTGTCGCGGCCCACCGCCGACAAGCACTCCACCGGCGGCGTCGGCGACAAGATCACCCTGCCGCTGGCCCCGTTGGTGGCCGCCTGCGGCGCGGCCGTCCCGCAGCTGTCCGGGCGCGGCCTCGGCCACACCGGCGGCACCCTGGACAAGCTGGAGTCGATCCCCGGCTGGCGGGCCCTGCTGTCCAACGAGGAGATGCTGTCCGTGCTGGACGGCGTCGGCGCGGTGATCTGCGCGGCGGGCGACGGCCTCGCCCCCGCCGACAAGAAGCTCTACGCCCTGCGGGACGTCACCGGCACGGTCGAGGCGATCCCGCTGATCGCCTCCTCGATCATGTCCAAGAAGATCGCCGAAGGCACCGGCTCGCTGGTCCTGGACGTCAAGGTCGGCTCCGGCGCCTTCATGAAGACCGTCGAGGACGCCCGCGAACTGGCCTCCACCATGGTCGGCCTGGGCACCGACCACGGGGTGCGGACGGTCGCGCTGCTCACCGACATGTCCACCCCGCTCGGCCTGACCGCGGGCAACGCCCTGGAGGTCCGCGAGTCCGTCGAGGTGCTGGCCGGCGGCGGCCCCGCCGATGTCGTCGAACTGACCCTGGCCCTGGCCCGGGAGATGCTGGACGCGGCGGGCCTGAAGGACGCCGACCCGGCCAAGGCGCTGGCCGACGGCTCCGCCATGGACGTGTGGCGCCGCATGATCGCCGCGCAGGGCGGCGACCCGGACGCCGCGCTGCCCACCTCCCGGGAGCAGCACGTCGTCACGGCCCCCTCCTCCGGTGTCCTCACCCGTCTGGACGCCTACGCCGTCGGTGTCGCCGCCTGGCGTCTCGGGGCCGGCCGCGCCCGCAAGGAGGACCCGGTGCAGGCGGCGGCCGGCGTCGAACTGCACGCCAAGCCCGGTGACCCGGTCACCGCGGGCCAGCCCCTGCTGACCCTGCACACCGACACCCCGGACCGCTTCGCGTACGCCCTGGAGGCCGTGGCCGGCTCCTACGACGTCGCCCCGGCGGGCACGGACTTCAGCGCCTCGCCGGTGGTCCTGGAGCGCATCGCCTGACCCGCGGGCCGCGGCTCGCGGCCCGCGTACGCGGACGGACGGGACCGGTGGAGCGCCGCCGGTCCCGTCCGGCGTACGGGGCCCGGATCCCGGTGTCCGGCACGGGGCCGAGGCGGCGTCAGCCCAGCAGCGCCGCCACCGCCACCAGGACCGGTACCGACAGCACCGTCGAGAGCAGGATCGACTCGCGGGCCAGGTCCTCGCCGACGCCGTACCGGCTCGCGTAGGTGAAGAGGTTCTGCGCGGCGGGCAGCGCCGAGGTCACCACCACGTCCAGCAGCGCGGCGCCGTGCAGTGCGAAGACGCCCGCCGCCAGCGCCCAGGCGGCCACCGGCTGGCCCACGGCCTTCAACGCCACCGACAGCAGCACCGGCCGGCGGTCGAGCCCCCGGCCGGGCGCGGCGCTGCCGCGCAGCGCGATGCCGTACGCCAGCAGGACGGCCGGGACGGACATGTTGGCGATCAGGGTCAGCGGCTCCAGCACCGGGCCGGGAAGGGGCAGCCCCGTCCCCGAGACCAGGACGCCGCCGAGCGCGCCCACCGCGATCGGATTGCGCAGCGGGGTGAGCAGCCGCCGCCACAGCGGCCCCTTGTCGCCCGCGCCGGTCAGGTCGAGCACCGTCAGCGCGACCGGGGTGACGACGATCTGCTGGAACAGCAGCACCGGCGCCACCAGGGAGGCGTCACCGAGGACGTACGCGGCGATCGGGATGCCCAGGTTCCCGGAGTTGACGTAACTGGAGCACAGCGCGCCGATGGTGGTGCGGCCCACGCCCCAGCGGCCTACGGCACCGGCAGCGACGAACACCCCCGCTGCCGCCGCCGTGCTCAGCGCCGTCACCAGCAGCCGGCTGGAGAACACCACGGACAGATCGGCGCGGGCCAGCGTGGTGAACAGCAGGGCCGGGGTCGCCACCTGGAAGGCCAGCCGGGTCAGCACCTCGCGGCCCTGCTCGCCGAGCGAGCCGCGCCGGCCCAGGACGTACCCCACGCCGATGACCACGGCGATGACCGCGAAACCGGTCAGCACCCCCTGCACACGGCCCCCTCGGCGGTCGGCGGTCCTGCGGGTGTCGGGGGCGGCGGGGGTCCGTGGCGCATGCCGCCCACCCTCCGGCGGGGGAGGGCGGGCGGTCAATGTGATCTCCGCCCGGTCGCCCGCGGATCAGCGGCGCAGGCCGTCCGGCAGCCGCTGCGGCGGGAGTTCGGGGTTCCCGTCCGCGCCGGTCGGGGTGTTCTCCGGGTAGCGGGCGCACTCCGCGGCGGCGGACACGGCGAGCCGGCCGCCGGGGAGGGCCCTGGCGTACAGGGTCGCGCCGCCGCCGGGCGGCACCGTCCGCAGGGTGGTCCTCTGGTCGGCGGTCGCGTTCTCGGTGACGTCCCAGCCCTGCCGCCGCAGTTCGGTGGCCGCCCGCCGCAGCGCCGACTGCCCCGCGGAACCGGGGACGTTCTTCAGCGTCCACCGGCTGCTCACGGTGACCACGCCGGGCATGTTCGGCGGCGTGTCGCTGAACTGGTCCGCCAGGTGGCTCAGACCGGTGTAGGGGCAGTCGGACTCGGCCCGGCGGCGCGGGCTGCTCGTGGGCGCGTCGTCCAGCTCGGCGTCCGGCAGGGCGAGGGCCGCGTAGACCTCCTGGGCGCGGGCGTCCAGCCGGTCGGCGGTGACGGCCGGGTCGGCGACCGGATAGGCGTCGCCGTCCCACCACTGCCGCGCCGTCAGCCCCGCGCCGAGGCTGAGCACGGTGGCGAGCGCCGTCAGCCCCACGGCCACCGTCACCCGGATACGGCGCGAGCCGGCCGGACGCGGACCGGAGACGGCCGCGACGGGCCGCGCGGGCGGCGCGGGCGGTATGGGCGGGGCGGACGGGGCGAGCGGACCTCGTGTCATGGGCAGCATGCTGCCGGGCGACGGCGGGCCGGACATGGGCGCGCGTACTCACACCGCGTACTCAAGGGCGTACTCAAGGAGGCGCGGGGTGCTCCCGGGTGGGCGCAGGACCGGAACACACCGGGCCGCGCAAAGGAGTTCGGGCCGGGGCGTGCCGATGAGTCCGGGCCGTCGCGGGCGTCTACCGCACGTGGATGCCAGGACACCCGCCGTGCTCGTGCTGACCGGCCCCGTCACGCGTGACGAGGTGGCCGGGCTCTGCGCCGCCGTACATGCGCTGCTGGAAGGGGGAAGGCTGCCCGGGGTCGTCGTCTGCGACGTCGGCGGGCTGGGACCGCCGGGCCTGTGGGCCGTGGAGCTGCTGGCACGGCTCCAGCTGGCCGCCCGCCGGTCCGGCGGCCGGATCCGGCTGCGCGACCCCGACCCCGCGCTACCCCTGCTGCTCGACCTGGTCGGCCTCGCCTTCGAGACGGAGGGGCAGCCCGAACAGCGGGAACCACCGCTGGGTGTCCAGGAAGCAGTGGAACCCGGTGATCCGGCCCGCTGAGATCTCCAGCACCTGCACCGCCCACGGCGCGTAGCCGCCCGCTTCCGGGTCCGGCTTGTACTGGGCGAAGGCGGGCAGCCCGTTGGCCCGCACCGGCACCAGCCGGGAGTCCGCGCAGGCCGCGCCCATCGTCGACATGAAGCCGGTGATGTCGGACGGCCCGGTCAGCCACAGGTCGAACGGCGGCATCGTCATGACCGCGTCCTCGTGCAGCAGCGCGGTCAGCGCCGTCATGTCGTACCCCTCGAACGCCTGCACATAGCGCTCCAGGAGCTTCTGCTGCTCCTCGTCCAGCGGGTCGGACACCTCGGCGTCCGCGCCGCTCTCCGCCCGCTCGGCGAGGGTGGCGCGGGCCCGCTGGAGGGCGCTGTTGACCGAGGCGACCGTGGTGCCGAGCAGCTCGGCGGCCTCGCTCGCCCGCCAGGCCAGCACCTCGCGCAGGATCAGCACGGCCCGCTGCTTGGGCGGCAGCCGCTGGAGCGCGGCCATGAAGGCGAGCCGCACGGACTCCTTGGCGACGGCCGCCTCCGCCGGGTCCCCGGCCGCGGGCAGCACCCGGCTGTCGGGCACCGGCTCCAGCCACACATGGTCCGGGCGGGGCGCCAGGGCCGCCTGCGCCAGCGGTGCCGACTCGGTCAGGTCCATCGGTCTGGCCCGCTTGCCGCCCGCCTTCAGCATGTCCAGGCACACGTTCGTCGCGATCCGGTACAGCCAGGAACGCAGGCTGGAGCGGCCCTCGAACCGGTCGTGGCTGCGCCAGGCGCGCACCAGGGTGTCCTGGACCGCGTCCTCCGCCTCGAAGGACGAGCCGAGCATGCGGTAGCAGTAACCGGTCAGCTCGACGCGGTGCTTCTCCAGCTGTGTCGCGAGGTCCGCCGTCGCCGCCGTGCCGTCGCCCATCGTCGTCCACCCACCCCTGTGGCCGTCCCGCCGGAGTGCGTCGTCGCACCCGACACCCCGGAAGCTACCGCAGCCCACTGACAACGGCCCCCGGAGCCGGGAGAACGGCAGGTCAGGAGGGGGGCGAGGGAGCCGGTGCCGGTCCGGCTCAGGCCACCGCCGCCTCGCGCCGTGTCTCGCGCCGAGCGGCGCGCCGGGCCGCGTGCGAGCCGAGCGCCGTGATCGCCACGACCCCCGCCACGGCCAGCAGTCCGACGCCGACGGTGCCGTCCCAGCCCTGGCCGTGGAAGGCCGTCGCACCGACCGTGCTGCCCACGCTGGAGCCGATGTAGTACGCGGACTGGTACAGGGCGGACGCCTGGGCACGGCCGTGCGACGCGGTCCTGCTGACCGCCGAGGAGGCCACCGCGTGCCCGGCGAAGAAGCCCGCGGTGATCAGGACCAGGCCCAGCAGCACGGACACCAGCGAGTCCAGCACGGACAGCAGCAGGCCCGCCGCCGTCGTGGCGCCCGCCAGGTACAGGGCGCCCCGGCGGCCCAGCCGCCCCACCAGACGGCCGGCCGTCGACGCCGACACCGTGCCCACCAGGTACACCAGGAAGATCGAGCCGACGATGCCCTGCGGGAGCGAGAAGGGCGCCTCGGTCAGGCGGTAGCCGATCACCGTGTAGACGCCGCCGAACACCGTCATGAACAGCGCGCCGATCGCGTACAGGCGGCGCAGCAGCGGGTTCGAGAGGTGGTCGCGGACCGTGCCGGCCAGCACCCGCGGGCGCAGCGAGCCCGGCGTGAAGTGGCGCGGCGCCGGGAGCAGCAGGCGGAAGGCCACCGCGCACGCCACCGCGATCGCCCCGACGAGCCCGACCGCGACCCGCCAGCCCCACTCCTGGGCGGCCCAGCCGGTGATGACCCGGCCGCTCATCCCGCCGACGCTGTTGCCCGCCACGAACAGGCCGATCGCGGTGACCAGCGCCTTGGGCCGGACCTCCTCGGCGAGATACGCCTGCGCGGAGGCGGGCACCCCGGCCAGCGCGGCGCCCTGGAGGGCCCGCAGCACCACCAGCGCGCCCAGCGACGGGGCGAAGGGCACCACCAGGCCGACGGCCACCGCGACCACCAGCGACGCCGTCATCACCGTACGCCGTCCGAAACGCTCCGAGAGCGCGCTCATCGGCAGGACGAACAGGGCCAGGCCGCCGGTCGCCGCCGCCACCGTCCAGCTCGCCTCGCTCGCCGCGACCCCGAACTCGCCGGAGATCAGCGGCAGCAGCGCCTGCGTGGAGTACAGCAGGGCGAAGGTGGCGACCCCGGCGAGGAAGAGGGCGAGGCTCATCCGGCGGTAGCCGGGACCGCCGGGCGCCATCCGCGAGTCGGCGGAGGAGACGGAGGAGGCTGAGGAGAGGGACGAGGCCGGGGAGGCGGAGGAGACGGCGGGGGAGGCGTCCACGGCGGTGGACGCCCCGGTATCGGCGGGAGACATGCTTCGACGGTAGGAAGGACGCCTTCATCCGTCCAATGCACGGACTCGCCATAATCGTTCCCATCGTGCATCAGCAGAGGTCACAGGGGCGTCTGTCACCGTCCGGTGACACAGAAGTCATGACAGAGCGGACCAGTGAGGAGATCACGCGGCTGCTCGCGCCCCGGCTCGCCCACTTCGCCGGGGTCGCCCGCACCGAGCACGTCACCCGCGCCGCGCAGGAGATGCGGGTCCCGCAGTCCACGCTGTCGCGGGCCATGGTCCGGCTGGAACAGGACCTCGGCGTCGACCTGTTCGCCCGGCGCGGCCGCACCGTCTCCCTCACCCCCGCCGGACGCACCTTCCTCGGCTCCGTGGAACGCGCCCTCGCCGAGATCGCCCGCGCCGCCGACGAAGTGCGCGCCGACGCCGACCCGGCCACCGGCAAGGTCGCCTTCGGCTTTCTGCACACCATGGGCGCCGAGACCGTGCCCGGCCTCCTCCAGGCGTTCCGCGCCGACCACCCCCGGGTCCGCTTCAGCCTGGTCCAGAACTACGGCGAGGCCATGCTGGAGCGGCTGCGCGCCGGTGAGCTGGACCTCTGCCTCACCTCTCCGGTGCCCGAAGCCCCCGACCTGGTCGCCCGCCGCCTCGACGAGCAGAAGCTGCGCCTGGTCGTCCCGGCCGGGCACCGGCTCGCCGCCCGGCGCCGGATCCGGCTGGCCGAGGCCGCCGAGGAGACCTTCGTGACCCTGGAACCGGGCTACGGCATGCGCCGGATCGCCGACGCGCTGTGCCGGGAGGCCGGGTTCACCCCGCGCATCGCCTTCGAGGGCGAGGAGACGGAGACCCTGCGGGGCCTGGTCGCCGCCGGGCTCGGCGTCGCCCTGCTGCCTCCGCCCGCGGTCCCCAGGCCCGGCGTGGCCGAGCTGACGGTCACCGCTCCGCGCGCGGTCCGCGAGATCGGCGTGGCCTGGCTGGAGGGACATCCGGACACCCCACCGGTGGCCGCGTTCAAGAAGTTCCTGCTCTCCCGGCGCGGCAGACTGCTGCCGTGACAGCCGTGACACGGGACGGCCCGGTGCGGCCCGCGCACACGGGCCGCACCACCGCGACCGGCTACCGCCGCCGCAGCGTCGTGCCGAAGCCCGCTGCCAGCGGCATCCGCAGTCCCAGCGGTGGCGGCGCGGCCAGCGCGTCCTGCACCGGCCGGGAGAAACCCCGGTCGAACAGCGCGCCCAGCACGAAGTCGGCGGTGAGCGCGGCGACTTCGCTGCGGTACTGGCGTAACCCGTGCCGGTCGGAGTGGACCTCGAAACGGCACACGTCCCGGTTCGCCTTCTTCGCGCGCTCCGCGAAGCGGAAGGACAGCTCGGGGTCGGTGCGTTCGTCGTTGGTGCCGTGCACGATCAGCACCTGGCGGCCGGCCAGCTGCCGGACCGGTTCGGGTGAGGCGGCGACGTCGTCCTCGGGCAGCCAAGGGGCGAGGGCCACCACGGAGTTGACCGCCTCGTGACCGGCCGAGCACAGCGCCGCCCGGCCGCCCATGTCGAGCCCGGCCAGGCACACCGGGACATCGCCGTAGCGCCGTACGGTCTCCTCGACGGCCCAGGTGGCGTCCTGCGCGAGATGCGCCTCGCCGCCGTTCCAGCCGCTGTAGCGGTAGTGGACCACGTGCGCGGCCAGCCCCTCGGCGCGGCCCGCGCGGGCCAGCCCGCGCCCCAGGGTCCGTACCGAGGCGGCGGCCAGCACCGCGGAGGGTCTGCGCGCGGACGTCTCCCGGCCGGCCGGGAGCAGCAGCACCACCGCGCTCACCGTGGCCGGCTCCGGGCCGAGCGTCCTTCCCAGCCGGGCCGTGCGAACCGGCGTCGCTTGCTGTGCCATGGCAGAACAGTGTCAGAAGGCTCCGTGTACGCGACCCGTCCGTGCGGTCACCGTTACGTATCGGCGGCTGTGCGAAGGCCCGTACCGGACCGGAGGGAGCGGCGCGCGCACGGCGCTTTCTACGCGCGTAGGGCATAGAGTGCGAAAATGACGAGCCAGCCTGCCCGCCCGGGGAACGCGCCGGGCCGTGACCAGATCCGCCGGGCGCCCAAGGTGCTGCTGCACGATCACCTCGACGGCGGGCTGCGGCCCGCGACCGTGGTCGACCTGGCCCGCGCCACCGGCTACGACCGCCTCCCCACCACCGATCCGGAGAAGCTGGGCCTGTGGTTCCGCGAGGCCGCCGACTCCGGGTCGCTGGAACGGTATCTGGAGACCTTCTCCCACACGGTCGGCGTGATGCAGACCCGCGACGCGCTGGTGCGGGTGGCCCGCGAGTGCGCCGAGGACCTCGCCGCCGACGGTGTCGTCTACGCCGAGGTGCGCTACGCCCCCGAGCAGCACCTGGAGGGCGGCCTCGGTCTCGAGGAGGTCGTCGAGGCGGTCGACGAGGGCTTCCGGGAAGGGGAGCGGGCCGCGCTCGCCGCCGGGCGGCGGGTCCGGATCGGCGCGCTGCTCACGGCGATGCGGCACGCGGCGCGCTCGCTGGAGATCGCCGAACTCGCCGACCGGTACCGGGACGCGGGGGTCGTCGGCTTCGACATCGCGGGCGCCGAGGCCGGTCATCCGCCCACCCGGCATCTGGACGCCTTCGAGTTCCTGAAGCGGGCCGACAACCACTTCACCATCCACGCCGGCGAAGCCTTCGGGCTGCCGTCCATCTGGCAGGCGATCCAGTGGTGCGGCGCCGACCGGCTCGGGCACGGGGTGCGGATCATCGACGACATCGAGGTCCGCGAGGACGGCACGGTCGCGCTCGGCCGGCTGGCCGCGTACGTCCGCGACAAGCGCATCCCGCTGGAGCTGTGCCCCAGCTCCAACCTCCAGACCGGCGCCGCCGCCTCCTACGCGGAGCATCCGATCGGGCTGCTGCGGCGGCTGCACTTCCGCGCCACCGTCAACACCGACAACCGTCTGATGTCCCACACCACCCTGAGCCGGGAATTCGAGCACCTTGTCGACGCGTTCGGCTACACGCTCGACGACATGCAGTGGTTCTCCGTCAATGCGATGAAATCAGCGTTCATTCCTTTCGATGAACGTCTGGCCATGATCAACGATGTGATCAAGCCCGGATATGCGGCACTGAAATCCGAATGGCTGTTCCGGCAGACCGCTTCCACCAGCGGTTCTTCCACCCCGGAAGGCTGACGGCGGGATATCCGGGGTGACGGCGGGGAGAGTGGCTTTCACCATCCGTCCGCAATTCGATGTTTGCGGTACGGCACTCGCCGTGTTTACGGTCGAGAACCGCTCAGTCCCCCGTCTTCCAGTCAAGGACGCGTTTACATGAAGCAGTCTGCCGTCAAGACCCTCGGTGTCGCCGCCCTCGGCGCCGCGTTCGCCGCGGCGGGCGCCGGCGCCGCGAACGCCGCCCCGGCCGCCCCGGACGCCGGCCAGGCGCTGGGCACCGTCAGCAAGGCGCTCCCCACCGAGAACGTCACCAAGGCGCTGCCGGGGGCCGGTCAGGCGCTCGACCAGGCCAAGCCGACCGTCGCGACGGGCCTCGCCGCCGCCCAGCCGGTGGCCCAGAGCATGCTCGAACACGGCCCGACCGCCCCGGTCGCCGGTCTGCTCGGCGGCCTCCCGGTCAAGGGCCTGCCCACGCACGGCCTCCCGGTCAACGGCCTCCCGCTGGGCTGATCCGGCGCACCCGGCCGACCGGCCGACCCCTCCGGTCCGGCCGGTACGCCGGTCCGGCCGCACACCGGTCCGGCCGGTACGCCGCCGGGGCGCACCCCTGCTTCAGGGTGCGCCCCGGCGGCGTACGTCCACCGCGTCGGCTACCACGCCGTACGGCCCGGCCTGCCCTCGGCGGGCAGCAGGATCCACAGGGCGAGATAGAGCAGGCACTGCGGTCCGGGCAGCAGGCAGGACAGCAGGAAGATCACGCGCATCGTCGTCGCGGAGGTGCCGAAGCGCCGGGCCAGCGCGGCACACACCCCGCCGATCACGCGGCCGTTGGTGGGACGGGCAAGGGCGCTCATCTCGATGCCTCCGTGGGCTGTCGGTGCGGGCCCCGGCGGGACCCCCTCATGACCTCCACGCTACGGAGACGAAGGGGATGAAGCGTCGCTCTACGGGGCGATCCCGACCCTGGGAATCGTCGGGGTCCGACCCTGAGCCGTCTCCTCCACGGGCACGGTCCGCCGCTGCGGCCGCCCGGCCCTGCGGCGCAGCCGGGCACGGACCGCCGGGACGACCGCCCCGTACACGAGAGCCACCCCCGCGGTGTTCAGCAGTATCGTGTCCACGTCCACCACCCGGCCGGGCACCCCCGACTGAAGCAGCGCGATCCCCACGGACACCAGCGCGCCCGCCGCGGTCGTCCGCAGCCCGGACGGCAGCGGACGGGAGTCGATCCGGCCGTGCGCCATCGGCAGCAGCACCCCCAGCGGTGCCAGCAGCACCAGCCCCTCCCCGATCCGCCGGACCGCCTGGGCGCCCCCGAGGGCGAGATCGGCGCGGAGGGTGGTGAGCGGGCGCAGATTCGCCGGCATCACCCAGGGGACGTCCAGCGGACGCAGCATCAGCCAGGCGACGAAGGCGAGATGGGCGGCAAGGAGGACACTCCCTGCCACACGGACGCGGAACGCGGCACTGCCGCAGGCGGACCCTTCAAGCTGCACGCCCCCCAAGACGCGGCGCTCCCCACGATCGGTTCCGCCCCCGGCCCGTACCCCGGTGAGTCCCGCGCCACACCCGGACCCGTCCGGCCCGTACGGTGGCGGGCAGGGCCCCAGCGCGTACGGCCCGGCGCGTACGGCCCAATGCGTACGGCCCGGCGCGTACGGACCCGTCCGGCCCCTGCCCCCTGCCCCGCCCCTGCCGTACGGCTCTCAGGAGCCCGTGACCTCCGAGGACGGGGGCTTCGTCGTGCCGGGGCGGGAGCGCAGCTCGTCGGTGCACGCGTAGCGGCTCAGGCGGACGTCGCCGGGGCCGCCGAGGACCACCGAGCCGTCGCCCTCGGCCGCCGCCGAGTCGGAGAGCGTGCAGACGATCTGCGCGAGCGCGTACGGATCGAGGCCGCCCGGCGCGGTGCTCAGCCGCAGACTGTCCTCGGGATCCTTGGGACGCGGCCCGGCGACGGTCAGACCGGCCGGGACATGTGTGGTGTACCCGGCGGCCTGTTCGGCGGCCGAGGGCGGCGCCGCGAGCTGGCCCAGCAGCCCGCGGGCCACGATCAGCCGCCGCTGCGCGTCCGCCGCGCCCTCCGGCACCGGCACCACGCGGTCCACCGTCACCAGCGAGGCACCGCAGAGCAGGAACGCCTGCACCGGCACCCCGCGCGAGGTCTGCGTCACCACGTCCGGCTGGGACAGCGAGCACGGCACCCGCGACGGCGCGCCGCCGAAGTCCGTGGGCACCCCGGTCGGCCGGATCCCGCAGCCGGCCAGCAGCAGGGCCAGCGCGGGCAGCGCCAGCAGCGCCCCGCTCGGCCGACGGCTGCGGTGACTTCGGTGGTTCCGGTGGTTCCGGTGTGCGGACGCCCAGCGCCCTCGGGTCCCGCGCGCCCTCACCGGGCACCCCCCTTCGCGTTGCCCGCCGCGCCCGCGCCGTGCCGTCCGTCGCCCTCCGCGCCGTCCCCGGTGAGCGCGGAGGCGTCGCGCGGCAGCCGCAGCGTGAACACCGCGCCGCCGTCCGGCGAGTTGGCCGCGGTGATGTCGCCGCCGTGGATGTGCGCGTTGTTCAGCGCGATGGACAGACCGAGACCGCTGCCCTCCGAACGCGGCCGGGACGCGCTGGCCTTGTAGAACCGGTCGAAGACATGCGGCAGGACGTCCTCCGGGATGCCCGGCCCGTGGTCGCGCACCTGGATGACGATCTGCGCGCCCTGTTCCGCCACGGCGCCCGGCTCCCGCTCCCCGGCGGACTCCGGCGCCCCGGACGGCTCCCCGCCGTCCGACACCCGCACCGACACCCGCACCGGCGAGCCGCCGTGCTTGAGCGCGTTGCCGATCAGATTGGCGAGGATGACGTCCAGCCGCCGCGGGTCGAGCTGCGCGTGGATGCCCCGTTCGGCGTCCAGCTCCACCGCGTCCAGCCAGGCCCGCGCGTCGATGCACGCGGTGATCTGGTCGGCGATGTCGACGTCGTCCAGGACCAGCCGCGCCGTGCCCGCGTCGAAGCGGGTCACCTCCATCAGGTTCTCGACCAGGTCGTTCAGCCGCCGGGTCTCGCTCACCACCAGCCGGACCGCCGGTTCGATCATCGGATCGATACCGCCGCCCTCGAACTCCAGCTCCTCCTCCAGCACCTCCGTCACGGCGGTGATGGCGGTCAGCGGCGTCCGCAGCTCATGGCTCATGTCCGCGACGAAACGCCGCGACGCCTCGTCCCGGGCGGCCATGTCCGCGACGCGCTTCTCCAGCGCTGCCGCCGCGTTGTTGAACGTACGGGAGAGATCGGCGAGTTCGTCCGTACCGGACACCCGCAGCCGGGTGTCGAGCCGGCCCTCGCCCAGCCGCCGCGCGGCCACCCCGAGCCGGTGCACCGGCTTCAGCACAGTCGTCGCCGCGGCCTGCGCCAGCAGCGCCGCGCCGACCAGCGCCAGCGCGGTCGCGATCCCCAGCGACCAGGCCAGCGAGTTGAGATCCTTCGCCTCCGGCTCCAGCGACTTCAGCATGTAGCCGGTCGGACCGCCCCCGATCACCTTCGTACCGGCCACCAGATACGGCGTGCCGTGCAGCGTGACGCGCTGCCAGTACAGGTGGTACGGGGACTTGTTCGACGAGGAGAGCGACTGCGCCTTGTCCACCGCCGCGCGCAGCGAGGCGGGCACGTCCGCCAGCGAGAAACCGCTCAGCCCGCCCGAACTGGCGTACACCGCGTGCCCGTCCGCGTCCTGGCCCACCAGCAGCACACTGAACCGCTGGCTGCTGCCCGCCATCTGCCCGGCGGTGTGCTGCAACCGGTCCTGGGTGGTGTGCACCGGCAGCGTGCCCGCGCGGTTCTGCATCTCCTGCCGGAAGTCCCGCAGCACCGCGTCCTGCGCGCGCGTCAGCACCGCCTCGCGGTTGAGCCAGTACGCGATCCCCGACGCCGACACCGCCGCCGTCAGCGCCACCAGCGCGAACACCACGACCAGCCGCAGCCGCAGGCTCGTGAAGCGCCACCGCGACAGCACACCCTTGCGTCCCGCGGCCCAGCCGCCGGACCCCCCTTGCTCCTTCGTCACTGAGGCGCGTCCAGGCGGTAGCCGACGCCACGCACGGTCCGGATCAGCGTCGGCGAGGACGGCACGTCCTCCACCTTGGCCCGCAGCCGCTGCACACAGGCGTCCACCAGCCGCGAGTCGCCCAGGTAGTCGTGCTCCCACACCAGCCGCAGCAACTGCTGCCGCGACAGCGCCTGACCGGGCCGCCGGCTCAGCTCCAGCAGCAGCCGCAGCTCGGTCGGGGTCAGCTGGAGGTCCTCGCCGTTCTTCGTCACCGTCATCGCGGCCCGGTCGATGACCAGGCTGCCGAAGGCCGCCGCGTCGTTCGCCTCCCGCTCGCCGCGCCGCAGCACCGCCCGGATCCGGGCGTCGAGCACCCGCCCCTGCACGGGTTTGACGACATAGTCGTCGGCACCGGACTCCAGACCGACCACCACATCGATGTCATCGCTGCGCGCCGTGAGCAGGATGATCGGCAACTGGTCCGTGCGCCGGATGCGCCGGCACACCTCGAACCCGTCGATGCCGGGCAGCATCACGTCCAGCACGATCAGGTCCGGCCGCTGCTCGCGCAACAGCTTCAGACCGTCCTCACCACTGGCAGCGGTGGCCACCCGGTGACCCTGGCGCGTCAGTGAGAGCTCCAGGGCCGTCCGGATGGCGTCGTCGTCCTCGATCAGCAACAGGGAAGGCACGGGCCTCATTCTGGCCCATGCGGGCCCGGGGTTTCGACACCCGTACGGCTTCGCACCCCTCCGCCGCCGGACCGGACCCCTGTGACAGGTCTGTGACAGTCGGCGGACATCGCCATGAAGTGCCCCCGGCAGGCTTTTCGACACAGCACGAGAGCGATCCGAACACCAGAGGTCCACCGACGGGAGGCGCGAGATGAACCCGCTGCACAGCACCAGCACCAGCGCAGTGGTCACGCGTCTGCACGACGTGACCCGCGGATCGGAGAAGTCCGGTGCCCAGAGCCTGCGGGGGTGTGCTCGCGGCACCGGGCGTCAGCACGCCGCCTATATGACGGTCGTGGACGCACCCACGGGGGAGACACACGGGGGAAGCGCGTACGGGGAGGGCTCGGGGGAGCGCCGCACCGTGTCGGAGGTGGAGTTCACCGCCTACGTCCAGGAGCGCCGCGCCTCCCTGTACGCCACCGCCTACCACCTCACCGGCGACCGCTACGAGGCCGAGGACCTGCTCCAGAGCGCGCTGTTCTCGACCTACCGGGCGTGGGACCGGATCAGTGACAAGGCGGCGGTCGGCGGATATCTGCGCCGCACCATGACCAACCTGCACATCAGCGCCTGGCGGCGCCGCAAGCTCAACGAGTACCCGACCGAGGAACTGCCGGAGACGCCCGGCGACACGGACGCGATGCGCGGCACCGAACTGCGCGCCGTCCTGTGGCAGGCGCTCGCCCGGCTGCCCGAACTCCAGCGCACGATGCTGGTCCTGCGCTACTACGAGGGCCGCACCGACCCGGAGATCGCGGACATCCTCGGCATCAGCGTCGGCACGGTGAAGTCCAGCATCTGGCGCTCGCTGCGCCGGCTGCGCGAGGACGAGGTCCTCAGCTTCGGCCGTGACCACGAGGAGTCCTTCGGCGAACTGGTCGCCTGAGCCGGTCCACCGGAGGTCTGGGGGAGGAACGGGGGAAGCACGGGGGAAGCACGGGGGACGGGGAAGCAGGGGGAAAGGAAAGAGAAGGGATACGGGGGAACAGGGGAAGCAGGGAACACGGGGGAAACGAGCGGGGCTGGAGGGCCGGGGGGTCCTTCCGGCCCCGCTTTCCGTTTCCGTGTGCGCGCCCGGGGTGCGGCTGTGCGGGGCGCGGCGCCGCGGGGTGCGGCTACGCCGCCGTACGCGTCCGCACCTGCCGGCCCGCCGCGGCGGCCGCGAGCCGGCTCAGGGCCTCGTCGCGGCCGCAGGCGTGCGCGCCCAGGGAGACCTGGCGGGCGACGATCGCCCGCTCGGTCCGCAGCAGCCGCCAGCCCCGGCGCAGCAGGAACGGCACCGACTTGCGCCCCTCCTTCAGATCCCGCAGGAAACGCCGCCGGAAGGTGGTCACCGGCCCCCGGGCCAGACAGAGCGCGTCGGCCAGCACGCCCCGCTCGCGGCAGCGCTCCACGATCTCCGCGGCGAAGATCCCCTCCGCGACGAACAGCGGCGTGCGCCCGATGTGCAGCGTCTCCTCGCCGGTCCGGGAACTGGACGCGATGTCGTACACCGGGACCCCGGTGCTGCCCGTCGCGCAGAGCCGCACGATCGCCTCCACGGCGACCTCCGCGTCCCACGAGCCGGGATGGTCCCAGTCGATGTCCGAACTCCCCGCCACCAGCGGCAGCGTGGGGTCGTCCCCCTCCTTGTAGAAGTCGTCGAGACGCAGCACAGGCAGCCCGGAACGGGCGGCGACCAGGGACTTGCCCGAACCGGAGGGGCCGCAGAGCAGCACGACGCGGGCGGGTGACGGGGGATGAAGGCTCACGGAACACCAGTTTGACGCATGGTTGCCCGGGTGCCGAGAGGGCGGGTCGGCTTTGGTGCGTGGGATGGGTCTCAACTACCCTGTGCGTTGTTCTCGTTACTCTGCGCATCAGAAGGTGGCATCAGAAATGGCCCGACACGCGTCCGCTTCCCGTTCCGCCGTCCGGCGTGTACTGACCGCCGTGACGACCATCGGTGTCGCTCTGGGGGCGGGTGTGGTGTCCGCCGAGGCGGCGAGCCTGCCGGTCGTGGGCGGTGACTACGAGACGGGGTCGCTCGGCAAGGTCGACCCGCAGGCAGGGGCCCAGGCGCTGGCCGGGACGGTCGGGTACATCACCGGGCCGGTGGCCGGGCTCAAGCCCAACCCGCTGGCGGGGACCGGCGTCGACCCGCTGGACAACGGCGTCGGCACCCAGCTCGCCGACTTCAAGCCGCTGACCTCGCAGATGCTCACCGGTCCGGTGGCGCAGGCGCCGTCGGTCGGGAGTGTGCCGGTGGTCGGGCAGGTGCTCGGCGCGGTGCGCTGACCCGGTCGCGCCGACCGCTCGCGTGCGGAGAGCCGCGCTCCCCCGGACGGAGGGGAGGCGCGGCTCTCGGCTTCGCCGGGGCGGTGGTGCCGCCTCCGGGGTGTGTCAGTACGACGAGCCCGAGGCGCCCAGGGAGCCCGTGGGGTGCCAGACCGTCTTCGTCTCCAGGAAGGCCGTCAGGCGCTCGGTGCCCGGGGCGGCCGTCCAGTCGATGTTGTCCACAGGCTGTGGACGCAGTACGCGCTTGAGGTTGTCCGCCGCGGCGATCTCCAGTTCCTTCGCCAGCGCCTCGTCGGCGCCCGCGAGGTCGATCGCGTTGACGTCCTGGTGGGCGGCGAGCGGTGCCGCGATCTCCGCCGTGCGGCCGGAGAGGACGTTGACCACGCCGCCGGGCACGTCCGAGGTGGCCAGCACCTCGGCCAGGGAGAGCGCGGGCAGCGGGGACCGCTCGCTCGCGATCACCACCGCGGTGTTGCCGGTCGCGATCACCGGGGCCACCACCGAGACCAGGCCCAGGAAGGACGACTCCTGCGGGGCGAGGACGGCCACCACACCGGTCGGCTCCGGGGAGGACAGGTTGAAGAAGGGGCCCGCCACCGGGTTGGCGCCGCCGGTCACCTGGGCGATCTTGTCGGTCCACCCGGCGTACCAGACCCAGCGGTCGACCGTGGCGTCCACGACCGCCGCCGCCTTCGCCTTCGACAGGCCCTCCGCGTCGGCCACCTCGCGCACGAACTGCTCGCGGCGGCCCTCCAGCATCTCGGCGACCCGGTAAAGGACCTGGCCGCGGTTGTACGCCGTCGCGCCCGACCAGCCGCCGAACGCCTTGCGCGCGGCCACCACCGCGTCCCGGGCGTCCTTGCGGGACGCCTGCGGCGCGTTCGCCAGCCAGTTGCCCTTGCCCGCCGCGCCAGCGGCTGATGTGCGCGTCGTCACCTCGTACACCCGGCCGCTCTCCGAACGCGGGAACTTCCCGCCGACGTACAGCTTGTAGGTCTTGAAGACAGACAGTCGGTCAGATCGGTCAGACATCGAGGTACGCCTCCAGGCCGTGGCGACCGCCCTCGCGGCCGAAGCCCGACTCCTTGTACCCGCCGAAGGGCGAGGTCGGGTCGAACTTGTTGAACGTGTTGGACCAGATCACGCCCGCGCGGAGCTTGTTCGCCACCGCCAGGATGCGGGAGCCCTTCTCCGTCCAGATGCCCGCCGACAGGCCGTACTGCGTGTTGTTCGCCTTGGCGACCGCCTCGTCCGGGGTGCGGAAGGTCAGCACGGACAGCACCGGGCCGAAGATCTCGTCGCGGGCGATGGTGTGCGCCTGGGTCACGCCGGTGAACAGCGTCGGGGCGAACCAGTAGCCGGAGCCGGGCAGTTCGCAGGCCGGGGACCAGCGCTCGGCGCCCTCCGCCTCGCCCTGGTCGGCCAGTGCGGTGATCCGGGCCAGCTGCTCGGCGGAGTTGATCGCGCCGATGTCGGTGTTCTTGTCCAGCGGGTCGCCCAGGCGCAGCGTGGAGAGCCGCCGCTTGAGCGCGTCCAGCAGCTCGTCCTGGACCGACTCCTGCACCAGCAGGCGCGAGCCCGCGCAGCAGACCTGGCCCTGGTTGAAGAAGATGCCGGTGACGATGCCCTCGACGGCCTGGTCGAGCGGGGCGTCGTCGAAGACGATGTTGGCGCCCTTGCCGCCCAGTTCCAGGGTGAGCTTCTTGGCCGTGCCCGCGACCGTGCGCGCGATCTCCTTGCCGACGGCCGTGGAGCCGGTGAACGCCACCTTGTTCACGTCCGGGTGCGCGACGAGCGCGGCGCCCGCGTCGCCGTAGCCCGGCAGGATGTTGACGACGCCCCTGGGCAGGCCCGCCTGGCGGCAGATGTCCGCGAAGAACAGGGCGGACAGCGGAGTGGTCTCGGCGGGCTTCAGGACGACGGTGTTGCCCGTCGCCAGCGCCGGGGCGATCTTCCACGCCAGCATCAGCAGCGGGAAGTTCCACGGGATGACCTGGCCGGCCACGCCCAGCGGGCGCGGGGCGGCGCCGAAACCGGCGTGGTCGAGCTTGTCGGCCCAGCCCGCGTAGTAGAAGAAGTGCGCCGCGACCAGCGGGAGATCCGCGTCGCGGGTCTCGCGGATCGGCTTGCCGTTGTCCAGGGTCTCCAGGACGGCCAGCTCGCGGCTGCGCTCCTGGATGATCCGGGCGATGCGGAACAGGTACTTGGCGCGCTCGGCGCCCGGCAGCGCCGACCACTTCTCGAACGCCTTGCGGGCGGCCTTCACCGCGCGGTCGACGTCCGCCGCACCGGCCTGGGCGACCTCGGCGAGGACCTCCTCGGTCGACGGGCTGACCGTCTTGAAGACCTTGCCGTCGGCCGCGTCGGTGAACTCGCCGTCGACGAACAGGCCGTAGGAGGGGGCGATGTCGACGACCGAGCGGGACTCGGGCGCGGGTGCGTACTCGAATGCGGAAGCCATGGGGATCAGTCCACCGTCACGTAGTCGGGGCCGGAGTAGCGGCCGGTGGCCAGCTTCTGGCGCTGCATCAGCAGGTCGTTCAGCAGCGAGGAGGCGCCGAAGCGGAACCAGTGGTTGTCCAGCCAGTCCGCGCCCGCGGTCTCGTTGACCAGGACGAGGAACTTGATCGCGTCCTTGCTGGTACGGATGCCGCCGGCCGGCTTCACACCGATCTGCACGCCGGTCTGCGCCCGGAAGTCGCGGACGGCCTCCAGCATGAGCAGGGTGTTGGCGGGGGTCGCATTGACGGCGACCTTGCCGGTGGAGGTCTTGATGAAGTCCGCCCCGGCGAGCATGCCGAGCCAGCTCGCGCGCCGGATGTTGTCGTACGTCGACAGCTCGCCGGTCTCGAAGATGACCTTCAGCCGGGCGGCGCTCCCGCACGCCTCCTTCACCGCGGTGATCTCGTCGAACACCTTCAGGTACCGGCCGGCGAGGAACGCCCCGCGGTCGATGACCATGTCGATCTCGTCGGCGCCCGCGGCGACGGCCTCGCGCACGTCGGCCAGCTTCACGTCCAGGGCGGCGCGGCCGGCCGGGAAGGCGGTGGCGACCGAGGCGACCTTGACGGCCGAGCCGGCGACGGCCTCCTTGGCGGCGGCCACCATGTCGGGGTAGACGCAGACCGCGGCGGTGGCGGGCGTGGTGCGGTCCGTGGGGTCGGGACGGACCGCCTTGGCGCCGAGCGCCCGGACCTTGCCCGGGGTGTCCGCGCCTTCCAGCGTCGTCAGGTCGACCATCGAGATGGCGAGGTCGATGGCGTACGCCTTCGCGGTGGTCTTGATGGAACGGGTGCCGAGCGAGGCGGCGCGCGCCTCCAGGCCGACCGCGTCGACGCCGGGCAGCCCGTGCAGGAAGCGGCGCAGGGAGCTGTCGGACGCCGTGACGTCGGAGAGCGGCTGCGCGGAGGGTGCAGTGGTGGGCATGGTCACCAGAGGAGCATATCTACGCGCGTAGCGGCTGTACAGCCCTGGGGGCGGGGTGTGGGGAGGGGGAGCCGGGGGCTGCTTGTGGGATGGGGGCGGGGGTGGGTGCCGGGCGGGGGCTGGGTCGGTGGGGGGTGGTGCTCGTGGGGTGGTTGCGGTGGGTGGTGGTGCGGGGGGAAAACGTGGGTCGGGCAGAATCGGGGGCATGACGACGCCCGAGCACGAGCCCTCCGCGCCGCAGCCGACGGCCCCCGAGTTCCCGGACCGGGTCCGCCGGTCGTCCGGCGCCATCGCGGGCGGTGTCCTGCTGCTCGCCATCATCCTGTGGCTGGGCTTCGACGCGATGTTCACCGGCAGCGGGCGCGTCCCGTGGCTGGCGCTGGCCGGGATGATCCTCGCCGTGCCGCTCGTGACCGCCTTCACCTTCCGGCCCGCCGTGTACGTCAACGACGACCGGCTGCGCATCCGCAATCCCTTCCGGGTGGTCGTGCTCCCCTGGAGCCAGGTCGCCGGTCTGCGGTCCGGCTACTCCAACGAGGTCGTCACCGTGTCCGGGAAGCGGTACCAGCTGTGGGCCGTGCCCGTGTCGCTGCGGGCGCGCAAGCGTGCCGCCCGGCAAGAGGCGCGGGCCGCCGCCGCGGGGGAGCCCGGGGCCGAGCGGCGCAGCGGTCTCTTCGGCCGGAGCGGCGCCGGTGTCGGCGGGCTCGGCGGGATCGCCGGTGGGGGTGCGGGGCGCGGCGGTGCGTCCGGCGCGCCCGGCGCGCCCATCCGTGCGGAGGGCGACCAGTTCATGAACGACCTGCGCGAACTCCAGGAGAACCGGGCGCACGCCGAGGGCGCCCAGGGCGAGGTGACCGTCCGGTGGGCCTACGAGATCGCGGGGCCCGCGGTCGCCGGTGCGGTGGTGCTGGCGATTCTGCTCGCGGTGGGGTGAGGGCGAGGGCGGGGTTCTGCGGGTGCGTACGCGGTCTGCGGGTGCGTACGGGGTCTGTGCTGCGTACCGGGCCTGTGTACAAGGCGCCCCCCCGGGGGGGGCGCCTTGTGTGTCAGATGCCCGCCGCCTCCGACAGGTCGCGCTTGATCGCCGCCAGCAGCTCCGCCGCCTTCGCGCGGGCCGCCGGAAGGTGCGTGCGGTCCGGTACCGGGACCACCACTTCCAGGTAGCACTTCAGCTTCGGCTCCGTGCCGGACGGGCGGACGATCACCCGGGCGCCGTCGAGCGTGTAGCGCAGGCCGTCCGTCGGGGGCAGCGCCTCCGTGCCCCGCGTCAGGTCCTCGGCGCGGGTCACGGGCAGACCGGCCAGGGCGGTCGGGGGCTGCTCGCGCAGGCGGCGCATCGCGTCGGCGATGAGGGAGAGGTCCTCGACGCGGACCGAGAGCTGGTCGGTGGCGTGCAGGCCGTGCTCGACGGCCAGGTCGTCCAGCAGGTCGGGCAGCGTACGGCCCTGCTCCTTGAGCTGTGAGGCCAGTTCGGTGATCAGCAGGGCCGCGGTGATGCCGTCCTTGTCGCGGACGCCGTCCGGGTCGACGCAGTAGCCGAGGGCCTCCTCGTAGCCGTAGCGCAGGCCCTCGACGCGGGCGATCCACTTGAAGCCGGTGAGGGTCTCCTCGTACGGCTGGCCCGCCTTCCGCGCGATCCGGCCGAGGAGCGAGGAGGAGACGATCGACTCGGCGAACGTGCCCTGCGCGCCGCGTGCCACCAGGTGGGCGGCGAGCAGCGCGCCGACCTCGTCGCCGCGGAGCATGCGCCAGTCGGCGCCGTCCTTGACGGCGGCTGCGCAGCGGTCCGCGTCCGGGTCGTTGGCGATGATCAGGTCAGGGCCGGGTGCGGCGGCGCGGGCCGTGGCGAAGGCCAGGTCCATCGCGCCGGGCTCTTCCGGGTTGGGGAAGGCGACGGTCGGGAAGTCCGGGTCCGGGTCGGCCTGCTCGGTGACCAGGACGGGCTCCGGGAAGCCCGCGCGGGCGAACGCGGCGAGCAGGGTCTCCTTGCCGACGCCGTGCATCGCGGTGTAGACCGTGCGGGCCGTGCGCGGGGAGTCCGGGGCGAGGACCGCGTCCGTACGGGCCAAATAGGCGTCCAGGACGTCGTCGCCGAGCGTGTCCCAGCCGGAGTCCGGGCGGGGGACCGCGGTGAGCGTGGTGATCGCGTCGATCTCCGCCGCGATCTCCGCGTCGGCGGGCGGGACGATCTGGGAGCCGTCGCCCAGGTACACCTTGTAGCCGTTGTCGCGGGGCGGGTTGTGGCTGGCGGTGACCTCCACGCCGGCGACCGCGCCCAGGTGGCGGATGGCGAAGGCGAGGACGGGGGTGGGCAGGGGGCGGGGGAACACGGCCGCGCGCAGGCCCGCGCCGGTCATGACGGCGGCGGTGTCGCGGGCGAAGTCCGCCGACTTGTGGCGGGCGTCGTAGCCGATCACCACGAGGCCGTCGGTGTGGCCCTGCTTCTTCAGGTACGCGGCGAGGCCGGCGGCGGCGCGGATGACGACGGAGCGGTTCATGCGCTGGGGGCCGGCGCCGAGTTCGCCGCGCAGGCCGGCGGTGCCGAACTGGAGGGTGCCGCTGAAGCGGGCGGTCAGTTCCGTGTGGTTCCCGGCGTCGAGCAGCGCGGCGAGTTCGTCACGGGTGTCCGGGTCGGGGTCCTCGGCCAGCCATGCCTTGGCCCGTGCGATGAGGTCGTCGTGCACGTCGGGTCAGCCTCTCGTGGTCGGTCGGTGCGGTCCGTGCGGTCAGTGCGGTGCGAGGTGCGGGTTCCGGTCCGTGGTGCGCTTCCGGGCCGTGTGCGGTGGGTGCCTGCGGCGGCCCGTTGCGGGTCGTGGGGGTGCGCCTCGCGCCTTCCGGGGCGGGGTGGGGCGGGGCCGCGCCGGGGGGTGTCCGTCCTCGGAACGGCGCGGAATCGGTCGGTTGTTGGGTGGGCCTCGTGGACGCGCCAACCGCTGCGGGCGGACACCCCCCGTCACGTCCCCTTCCCGCCGTACGCGGGTGCGGGGCCCCTTCCCGGGCACTGACGGGTGCTGCGGTGCGGGTCGTACGGGGGCGCCCCTCCGGGGGCGTGCGGGACCGCCTGTGCGGCGGTCCCGCCGGAGGCTAGAGGCGCTCCAGGACCTGGGCCAGGAGGGAGCCCATGCGGGTGGCGCTGTCGCGGCCCGCCTGGAGGACCTCCTCGTGGTTGAGGGGTTCGCCGGTCATGCCCGCGGCGAGGTTGGTCACCAGGGAGATGCCGAGGACCTCGGCGCCTGCCTCGCGGGCGGCGATGGCCTCCAGGACGGTGGACATGCCGACCAGGTCCGCGCCGATCACGCGGGCCATGCGGATCTCGGCCGGCGTCTCGTAGTGCGGGCCGGGGAACTGGGCGTAGACGCCCTCCTCCAGGCTGGGATCGACCTCCTTGCACAGGGTGCGCAGGCGCGGGGAGTAGAGGTCGGTCAGGTCGACGAAGTTCGCGCCGGCGATCGGGGAGGTGGCGGTCAGGTTGATGTGGTCGCTGATCAGGACCGGCTGACCGGGACGCATCCCCTCGCGCAGGCCGCCGCAGCCGTTGGTCAGGATGATCGTCTTGACCCCGGCCGCCACGGCGGTGCGCACACCGTGGGCCACGGAGGCCACGCCGTGGCCCTCGTAGTAGTGGGTGCGGCCCAGGAAGACCAGGGCGCGCTTGGTCCCCGTGCTGTACGAGCGGATCCTGCCGCCGTGGCCCTCCACCGCCGGGGGCGGGAATCCGGGCAGCTCGGTGACCTGGAACTCGGCGTCGGGGGTGCCCAGGGCGTCGACGGCCGGAGCCCAGCCGGAGCCCATCACGAGGGCGACGTCGTGGGTCTCGGCGCCGGTGAGTTCCCGCAGGCGCGCGGCGGCGGCGTCGGCGGCGGCGTAGGGGTCGCCCTGGATGTCGTCCGGAAGAAGAGATGCGTTCACGCGGACGAGGGTAGCCGCAATTCGCCTACGCGCGTAGATGACGGAGTCGACGGGAACGGGATCGTTGTCTTGTCGTTTCCGACGAGCGGCGGGGCTCTTGCGGCGGGGGGTTCAGCAGGGGCGCTTGCGCAGTTCCATCACGTAGTCGTGCGGGGCGCCCGCTGACTCGGCCGCGTCCGCCAGTTCGCCCAGGTAGCGGGCGGAGGGCAGGCCGCCCTCGTAGGCGTTCAGTACGTAGACCCAGGACGGCTCCTCGCCGTCCAGGGTGTGCACCCGCACCCGCATCCTGCGGTAGATGTCCAGGCCGACGCCCTCCCAGCGGTCCAGCGGCTCCTCGTCCATCGGCGCGAGGTCGTAGAGCGCGACGAAGACCTGGGAGATCGGGTCCTCGACCAGGGTCGCCAGGGCGCCCTCCCAGCCCATGTGCTCGCCGCCGAAGGTCAGCCGCCAGCCGTTCAGCCAGCCCGTCGCGCGCAGCGGCGAGTGCGGGGCGCGGCGGGACATCAGCCGCGCGTCGAGATTGCCGGCGTACGCGGCGTAGAGCGACATGGGTCGAAGGGTACGGCAGCGACGCGGGCGGCTCATCCGGCACAGAAGGCGTCTCCTGCCCCGGGCGGTGCCCCCGGGGGTGAGCATCTTGAGGAGTGCGGGACAATGGAGTACGTGACTCGGATCGTGATCATCGGTGGCGGACCCGGCGGATACGAAGCGGCCCTGGTGGGCGCTCAGCTCGGCGCGGAGGTGACCGTCGTCGACTGCGACGGACTGGGCGGGGCGTCGGTGCTGACCGACTGCGTGCCGTCCAAGACCCTCATCGCCACGGCCGAGGTGATGACGACCTTCGACTCCTCGTACGAGGAGCTGGGGATCATCGTCGCCGACGACACCCCCCACATCGACCGGGCCGCCCGGGTGGTCGGTGTCGACCTGGGCAAGGTGAACCGCCGGGTGAAGCGGCTGGCACTCGCCCAGTCGCACGACATCACCGCGTCCGTGACGCGGGCCGGTGCGCGGGTGCTGCGCGGGCGCGGGCGCCTGGAGGGCATGCAGGCCCTGGACGGCTCGCGCAAGGTCGTCGTCACCGCCGCCGACGGGACCGAGGAGACGCTCACCGCGGACGCGGTGCTGATCGCCACCGGCGGTCACCCGCGCGAGCTGGCGGACGCGCAGCCCGACGGCGAGCGCATCCTGAACTGGACCCAGGTCTACGACCTCACCGAGCTGCCCGAGGAACTCATCGTGGTCGGCTCCGGTGTGACCGGCGCCGAGTTCGCCGGTGCCTACCAGGCGCTGGGCTCGCGGGTCACCCTGGTGTCCTCCCGCGACCGGGTGCTGCCGGGCGAGGACCCGGACGCGGCGGCCGTCCTGGAGGACGTCTTCCGGCGCCGCGGCATGAACGTCATGGCGCGCTCGCGCGCCGCCGCGGCCAAGCGGGTCGGGGACCGGGTGGAGGTGACGCTGGCCGACGGGCGCGTCATCACCGGCTCGCACTGCCTGATGGCCGTCGGCGCCGTCCCCAACAGCGCCGGGCTCGGTCTGGAGGAGGCCGGTGTCCGGCTGCGCGACTCCGGGCACATCTGGACCGACAAGGTCTCGCGCACGACGGCTCCGGGTGTCTACGCGGCCGGTGACGTGACCGGCGTCTTCGCGCTGGCGTCCGTGGCCGCGATGCAGGGACGTATCGCCATGTACCACTTCCTCGGCGACGCGGTGGCCCCGCTGAACCTGAAGACGGTCTCCTCCAACGTCTTCACCGACCCCGAGATCGCCACCGTCGGCTACACCCAGGCCGACGTGGACGCCGGGAAGATCGACGCCCGCTGCGTGAAGCTGCCGCTGCTGCGCAACCCGCGCGCCAAGATGCAGGGCATCCGGGACGGCTTCGTCAAGATCTTCTGCCGGCCGGGCACCGGGATCGTGGTCGGCGGTGTGGTCGTGGCACCGCGCGCCTCCGAGCTGATCCACCCCATCTCGATCGCCGTCGACAACAACCTGACGGTCGAGCAGATCGCGAAGGCCTTCACCGTGTACCCCTCGCTGTCGGGCTCGATCGCCGAGGTGGCCCGGCAGTTGCACGGGCGCAAGGAGACCGGAGGGGCGTAGCCCGGAGGGCGGGGCGGGGCGCGGCTCTTGCGCGTGGCATAGGCCGGAGTAGTGCTTATACCACTCCGTGACCTGCCATGCGAACAATTTCTGTTATCCGGCGCAAACTGCTGAAAGCAGACGGTCGCTGGGGTTACTGTCAGTTTCGTGTTCGCTGCTGAACGTCGCCAATTGATCCTCGAAATGGTGCGAGCGAACGGTGCCGTGTCGCTCCGTGAACTCGCCCGCGTCGTCCAGACCTCCGAAGTGACCGTACGGCGGGACGTGCGGGCGCTGGAGGCGGAAGGACTCCTCGACCGCCGGCACGGCGGTGCCGTACTGCCGGGCGGCTTCACCCGGGAGTCGGGCTTCCCGCAGAAGTCGCACCTCGCGACCGCGGAGAAGACGGCCATCGCCGACCTCGCCGCGGGCCTCGTCGAAGAGGGCGAGGCCATCGTCGTCGGGGCCGGTACGACCACCCAGGAGCTGGCCCGCCGGCTCGCCCGGATCCCGGGGCTGACGGTGGTCACCAACTCGCTTCTCGTCGCCCAGGCGCTGGCCCACGCCAACCGGGTCGAGGTCGTGATGACCGGCGGGACCCTGCGCGGCTCCAACTACGCCCTGGTGGGGTCGGGGGCCGAGCAGTCGCTCCAGGGGCTGCGCGTCTCCCGCGCGTTCCTCTCGGGCAGCGGTCTGACCGCCGAGCGGGGGCTGTCCACCTCCAACATGCTCTCGGCCTCCGTCGACCGCGCCCTCGTCCAGGCCGCCGCCGAGGTCGTCGTCCTCGCCGACCACACCAAGCTGGGCGCGGACACCATGTTCCAGACCGTGCCGACCGAGTTCATCACCCGGCTGGTCACGGACGAGCCCCCGGCCCACGACGACCGCGCGGGCACCGAGCTCCAGGCGCTCGCCGACCAGGGCGTGCAGATCGCCGTGGCCGGTCCGAGCGGCCACCCGGTGGGCGGTGAGCAGGTGCCGGGCCGCGGCGAGCGCCGCAGGGACGTTCCGCTGCCCGCACCGCGCCGCGGTCAGGTCACGGGCCAGGCCGCCGCGGCGCTGCGCTCGGCGGGGCTGGGGCAGGACCCCTCGGCGGGCGCCGAGCGGGCGGCCCGGGTGGCGGATCTGCGGCGGCGCTGAGCCGCTCCGCGGGGAGCGCGGCGGGAGCGCGGCGGTTCGGTCCGGTTCGGTTCGGTCCGTAGGGGTCGGCTGCCGGTCCGGGTCGTACGGGGCGGCTGTCGGTCCGGTCCGGTTCGTACGGGGCGGTCGCCGGTCCTCCGTCGTGCCTCTCGGGCGTGGTGCGGGGCGGTGGGGTGTTCGTTCGTGACGACGGGAGGCGCCCGGCGGCCGCTGTCGCGGTCCGCCGGGCGCCTCCCGGTGCTACGGGTGCTGCGGGGTCAGTCCTTGATCTCGCAGATCGCGGCGCCCGACGTGATGGACGCGCCGACCTCGGCGGACAGGCCCTTGACGGTGCCGTCCTTGTGGGCGTTGAGGGGCTGTTCCATCTTCATGGCCTCCAGGACCACGATGAGGTCGCCCTCCTTGACCTCCTGGCCCTCCTCGACCGCGATCTTGACGATCGTGCCCTGCATGGGCGAGGCGAGGGTGTCGCCGGAGGCGACCGGGCCGGACTTACGGGCGGCGCGGCGCTTGGGCTTGGCGCCGGCGGCCAGGCCGGTGCGGGCCAGGGACATGCCCAGTGAGGAGGGCAGGGAGACCTCCAGGCGCTTGCCGCCGACCTCGACGACCACGGTCTCGCGGCCGGTCTCCTCGTCCGCCTCGCCGTCGGCGGGGGCGGTGAAGGGCTTGATGTCGTTGGTGAACTCGGTCTCGATCCAGCGGGTGTGGACCGTGAACGGGTCGGTGGAGCCGGTCAGTTCCGGGGCGAAGGCCGGGTCGGTGACCACCTTGCGGTGGAAGGGGATGGCGGTGGCCATGCCCTCGACCTGGAACTCCTCCAGGGCGCGGGAGGCGCGCTGGAGGGCCTCGGCGCGGGTGCGGCCGGTGACGATCAGCTTGGCCAGCAGGGAGTCCCAGGCCGGGCCGATCACGCTGCCGGCCTCCACGCCCGCGTCCAGGCGGACACCGGGGCCGGTGGGGGCGTCGAAGCGGGTGACGGTGCCGGGGGCGGGGAGGAAGCCCCGGCCCGGGTCCTCGCCGTTGATGCGGAACTCGAAGGAGTGGCCGCGCAGCTCCGGGTCGCCGTAGCCGAGTTCCTCGCCGTCGGCGATGCGGAACATCTCGCGGACCAGGTCGACGCCCGCGACCTCCTCGGTGACCGGGTGCTCGACCTGGAGGCGGGTGTTGACCTCCAGGAAGGAGATCGTGCCGTCCTGCCCGACGAGGAACTCGCAGGTGCCGGCGCCCTCGTAGCGGGCCTCCTTGAGGATGGCCTTGGAGGCGCGGTACAGCTCGGCCACCTGGGCGTCGGAGAGGAACGGCGCGGGGGCCTCCTCGACGAGCTTCTGGTGGCGGCGCTGGAGCGAGCAGTCGCGGGTGGAGACCACCACGACGTTGCCGTGCTTGTCGGCCAGGCACTGGGTCTCGACGTGGCGGGGCCGGTCGAGGTAGCGCTCGACGAAGCACTCGCCGCGGCCGAAGGCGGCCACGGCCTCGCGGACCGCCGAGTCGTACAGCTCGGGGACCTCGTCGAGGGTGCGGGCGACCTTGAGGCCGCGTCCGCCGCCGCCGAAGGCGGCCTTGATCGCGATGGGCAGGCCGTGTTCCTTCGCGAAGGCCACGACCTCCTCGGCGCCGGAGACGGGGTCGGACGTGCCGGCCACCAGGGGCGCGCCGGCGCGCTGGGCGATGTGCCGGGCGGCGACCTTGTCGCCGAGGTCGCGGATGGCCTGCGGCGGCGGGCCGATCCAGATCAGGTCGGCGTCCAGGACGGCCTGGGCGAACTCGGCGTTCTCCGAGAGGAAGCCGTAGCCGGGGTGGACGGCGTCCGCCCCCGACTCCTCGGCCGCCTTCAGGACTTTGCCGATGTCCAGGTAGCTGGTGGCCGGGGTGTCACCGCCCAGGGCGAACGCCTCGTCAGCGGCGCGGACATGCAGAGCGTCCCGGTCGGGGTCCGCGTAGACGGCCACGCTCGCGATTCCGGCGTCCCGGCAAGCGCGGGCCACACGGACAGCGATTTCGCCACGGTTGGCGATGAGCACCTTGCGCACGATTGAGGCTCCCTCCTTGAAACAAGCCGAGTTTAGGGACTGCCGACACGGCACTTCGACCCGTCCCCAATGGTGAGCTTGCCCACACGGAGCGTGATTCGAGGCTCGCTCGACCCGCGAAAGCCCTTGTCGTACCTCGGTACGCAGGACTCCTCCGGAAAACCCTAGCCCCACGGTGTGGTCAAGGTCTCTGTGAGAGCGTGCTGCGGCCCACTTCGTTTCTTTGTGGAGTCCCTACGAATGGCCCAATGAATCTTTGCCCTCGGCGGAACTCTTGTCCCTTGGTTTACCCGTTAGTAGCGTTCGCGATGTCTGGACGGTACTGGCGGTAACAGGGCTCCGGGTGGAGCGGCGGTCGGAAGTGGGTGGATCCGGTGGTGCGCAGACCGGTGGCATGGGTCGTGGCGGTCGTGCTCCTCGCCGAGGCGGTCGGACTCGTCGCGCTGAACTGGATCCTGGGCGAGGTCGTGCACCGGCAGCGGATGTCCCTGGCCGGCCTGGACCCGGACGTGATGTCGACGTCCTCGAAGGTCGCCGGGCTGGTCTTCGGCCTGTACTTCGTCCTGTGCGCGCTGGCCGCCCTGCTCGTCGCCGTGCGCGGCCGCGGTCCGGCCGGGCTCGGGCGCGGCCTGCTGATCAGCGCGGCCGTGGTGCACGGGCTGCTGGCCGCCTTCGTGTGGGGTCCGGTGGGTCCCGCGGCCTTCGTGTTCATGATCGTCGTACTGGCGCTGATCGTGCTGCTCCTGATGACGTACGACCAGGAGGGGCGGGCGGCGGACCCCGCTCCGGCGGACGCCCCGGTGTCCCCCGAGGCGTCCTGAGCCGGTTCTCAGTCCCGCTTCGACCACAACTCGGTGATGCCCACGCCCAGTCCGGCCAGCAGTCGGCGCACCAGGGGCAGGCTGATGCCGATCACGTTGCCGTGGTCGCCGTCGATGCCGTCGATGAACGGGGCCGATCGGCCGTCCAGCGTGAAGGCGCCCGCGACGTGCAGCGGCTCGCCCGAGGCGACGTAGGCGGCGACCTCCTCGTCGGTCGGCTCGCCGAAGCGGACCACGGTGGAGGCGGTGGCCGCGGCGTGCCGGCCGGTGGCCGTGTCCCAGACGCAGTGGCCGGTCTGGAGGGTGCCGGCCCGGCCGCGCATCGCCTCCCAGCGGGCGACGGCCTCCTCGGCGTCGGCGGGCTTGCCGAGCGCCCGGCCGTCCAGGTCGAGCACCGAGTCGCAGCCGATCACCAGGGCACCGGCGGCCTCCGGCCGGGCCGCCACGACGGACGCCTTCGCCTGGGCCAGGGCGAGCGCCAGTTCGGCGGGCGTGGGCGCGCTGACCGCGTCCTCGTCGACCCCGCTCACGATCACCTCGGGGTCCAGTCCGGCCTGCCGCAGCAGACCGAGCCGGGCGGGGGACTGGGAGGCGAGTACGAGTCGGCGGCGCGGCTGGTCAGTCATGCGGTCAGCGTATCGGCGCGGGCCGCCCGCCCGCTCGTCCCGGCCCGTCCGTCCCGGCCCGCTCGTCCCGGACCGCTCATCTCAGCCCGATCGCGAACATCGCGAGCACCATGGCCAGCGCCATGAGGACACCGAGCCGCCGCAACATCGCCTGCATGTCGCGCAGTTCCTTCGGCGGCTCGTTGTCGGGGTCGGACCACAGCATCCCTCGATGGTCCGGCGGGGGACGGGTCCGGCGCCTGAGTACGCGTACTCAAGTTGGCGGCCGGGCCCGCCGGGCGCCCCCAGGGCTGCTCAGCCGGGCCAGTACGTGCGGGCCCAGGCCGCCGGGCCCGGCCGCGGGGTGCGGTGCGCGGCGATCCGGGACGGGTCGGACCAGGAGTCGCGGGGGCCGGGCGCGCCGGACGGCTCGGCGGTGGCCGCCGCGGCGCGCGCCCTGACCACCGCCAGTGCGGCGGCCAGCTCCTCGGGGGTCGGGTTGCCTCGTAGGACCTTGATCGTCATGTGGTCTCCCGGCGGGCTCAGAGGGGGATGTTGCCGTGCTTCTTGGGCGGCAGGGACTCCCGCTTGGTGCGCAGCTGGCGCAGGCCGCGCACCAGGTGGGCGCGG
Organism: Streptomyces sp. PsTaAH-124; assembly: GCF_000373685.1. Classification (NCBI taxonomy): domain Bacteria; kingdom Bacillati; phylum Actinomycetota; class Actinomycetes; order Kitasatosporales; family Streptomycetaceae; genus Streptomyces; species Streptomyces sp. PsTaAH-124. Next base: position 339,890 of record NZ_KB892158.1, read on the forward strand.
GTGTCGGAGGGCCTGATCACCGCGTCGACATAGCCGCGTTCGGCGGCGGTGTAGGGGTTGAGCAGGGTGTCCTCGTACTCCTGGATCAGCCGGGCCCGGGTGGCGTCGGCGTCGTCGGCCGCCGCGATGGTGCGCCGGTGCAGGATGTTGACGGCGCCCTGGGCGCCCATGACGGCGATCTGCGCGGTGGGCCAGGCCAGGTTGAGGTCGGCGCCCAGGTGCTTGGAGCCCATCACGTCGTAGGCGCCGCCGAACGCCTTGCGGGTGATGACGGTGATCAGCGGGACGGTGGCCTCGGCGTAGGCGAAGATCAGCTTGGCGCCGCGGCGGATGATGCCGTCGTGCTCCTGGCCGACGCCGGGCAGGAAGCCGGGGACGTCGACGAAGGTCAGCACCGGGATGTTGAACGCGTCGCAGGTGCGGACGAAGCGGGCGGCCTTCTCGCTGGCGTCGATGTCCAGGCAGCCGGCGAACTGCATCGGCTGGTTGGCGACGAGGCCCACCGGGTGGCCCTCCACCCGGCCGTAGCCGGTGAGGATGTTGGGCGCGAACAGCGGCTGCGTCTCGAAGAACTCCCCGTCGTCCAGCACGTGTTCGATCACGGTGTGCATGTCGTACGGCTGGTTGGCGCTGTCCGGGACCAGGGTGTCCAGCTCCCGGTCCTCGTCGGTGACCGCGAGATCGGCCTGCTCGGGGAAGACCGGCGGCTCGGAGAGGTTGTTGGACGGCAGGTACGACAGGAGCTGCTTGACGTACTCGACCGCGTCCTTCTCGTCGCCCGCCATGTGGTGGGCGACACCGGAGGCGGTGTTGTGGGTGCGGGCGCCGCCCAGCTCCTCGAAGCCGACGTCCTCGCCGGTGACGGTCTTGATGACGTCCGGGCCGGTGATGAACATGTGCGAGGTCTGGTCGACCATGACCGTGAAGTCGGTGATCGCGGGCGAGTAGACCGCCCCGCCCGCGCACGGGCCGACGACCAGGCTGATCTGCGGGATGACACCGGAGGCGTGCGTGTTGCGGCGGAAGATCTCGCCGTACGCGCCCAGCGAGGCCACACCCTCCTGGATGCGGGCGCCCCCGGAGTCGTTGATGCCGATGACCGGGCAGCCGGTCTTGAGCGCGAAGTCCATGACCTTGACGATCTTCTGGCCGTACACCTCGCCCAGCGCGCCGCCGAAGACCGTGAAGTCCTGCGAGAACACGGCGACGGGACGGCCGTCGACCGTGCCGTAGCCGGTGACCACGCCGTCCCCGTAAGGGCGGTTGGCGTCCAGGCCGAAGTTGCTGGAGCGGTGCCGGGCGAACTCGTCCAGCTCGACGAACGAGTCCTCGTCCAGGAGCAGTTCGATGCGCTCGCGGGCGGTCAGCTTGCCCTTGGCGTGCTGCTTCTCGACCGCGCGGTCCGAACCGGCGTGCGTCGCTTCCTCGATACGCCGCTGGAGATCCGCGAGTTTGCCCGCGGTCGTGTGGATGTCGATCTCTTGGCGCTCTTCCGGCTCGGACATCGGGATCGCGGCTCCCTGCCTGCTCAAAAACGGGGGGACGGTTACTCATCCGTAGAGTAATGGGGGCCCCTCCGTCCGGCAGTGCGGCGTTTCCCACACCTAGGGTGGGTTGCATGACGCCGCGAGATGCAGCAGACGACAGCCACGGCACACCGGGCGACTCCGGGCGGTCCGGCCGCTGGTCCGACCTGGACCGGCCGCCCCTCAACGCGGCCGCGCTGCGGCGCGGTCTGGTGCGCGACGGCGGCCTGTGGACCCGGGTGGAGGTCGTGCAGCGCACCGGCTCCACCAACGCCGATCTGGTGGCGCGCGCCGCGGCGGGCGAGGCGGCCGAGGGCACCGTCCTGATCGCCGAGGAGCAGACGGCGGCGCGGGGCCGGCTGGACCGCCGCTGGACGGCGCCCGCCCGCTCCGGGCTCTTCTTCTCGGTGCTGCTGCGGCCCGGCGACGGCGTGCCGGTGGCCCGCTGGGGCTGGCTGCCGCTGCTCACCGGCGTGGCCGTCGCCACCGGTCTGGCCAGGGCCGCCGGGGTCGACACCGCCCTGAAGTGGCCCAACGACCTGCTGGTCACCGTGGACGGCGAGGAGCGCAAGGCCGGCGGCATCCTGGCGGAGGGCGCCGGTGACGGCGGCGTCGTCATCGGCGTCGGCATCAACGTCACCCTGCGCCAGGACGAACTGCCCGTGCCGCAGGCCGGCTCCCTGGCGCTGGCCGGGGCCGTGAGCACCGACCGCGATCCGCTGCTGCGCGCCGTGCTGCGCTCCCTGGAGGAGTGGTACGGCCGGTGGCGCGCTGCCGACGGCGATCCGGCCGCCGCGGGCCTCCAGGAGACCTACGCCGCAGGCTGCGCCACCCTGGGCCGCACCGTGCGCGCCGAACTCCCCGGGGACCGCTCCCTCGTCGGCGAGGCGGTCGCGGTCGACGGCGACGGCCGTCTGGTCCTCGCCACCCAGGACGGGGTGCAGCAGCCGGTGGGGGCGGGGGACATCGTGCATCTGCGGCCCGCGTAGGGGAGCAGGCGAGTAGGTGAGTAGGGGGGAGTAGCGGAGTTAGGCGCGCAGAGACGTAGGGACGTAGGGACGTAGGGGCGGAGGGGAACGGCAGAGGAGCAGCGGGAGGGGAACAGGGGAGGGGCGGGCGGTCTGTGCGCCGGGCGTGCGCCTGGCGCGGTGGGTGTGCGCTCCGTGCGCCGGGGTGCTCCCGGAGGGGGGCCAGGAGGGGGCCCGGAGGGCGCTTCCCGGGCGGGGCGCGAAGGGCGCGGGAGCAGGGGGTCGCGCGGGTGCGCGGACGGTGACGGCCCAGTTCAGGTCACCCTTCGGGGCGGACTGGCGGAGTGAGCTGGGGCACATCTGCCGTAGAGTTGAGGCCGGTCGGTACCTGACCGTGGCAGATCGGAAGGGCAGCAGGCGTGACCGTCGACGACACGGGCTCGGGCGCGCAGGACGCGGACGGCCGGGGGGACCCCCACGCCGCCGACCCCGCCGATTCCGGCGAGGACCCGCTCGCGCTCCGTCTCGAACAGCTCATCCTGGGCGCGGAGCGCCGCTACACCCCCTTCCAGGCGGCCCGCAGCGCGGGCGTCTCCATGGAGCTGGCCTCCCGCTTCTGGCGGGCCATGGGCTTCGCGGACATCGGCCAGGCCAAGGCGCTCACCGAGGCCGACGTCCTGGCGCTGCGGCGGCTGGCCGGTCTGGTGGAGGCCGGGCTGCTCAGCGAGGCCATGGCCGTGCAGGTCGCCCGCTCCACCGGGCAGACCACCGCCCGGCTGGCCGAATGGCAGATCGACTCCTTCCTGGAGGGCCTGACCGAGCCGCCCGAGCCGGGCATGACCCGCACCGAGGTCACCTATCCGATCGTCGAGCTGCTCCTGCCCGAGCTGGAGGAGTTCCTGGTCTACGTCTGGCGGCGGCAGCTCGCCGCCTCCGCCGGGCGGGTCGTGCAGGTCGCCGACGACGAGGAGATGGTGGACCGCCGCCTGGCCGTCGGCTTCGCCGACCTCGTCGGCTTCACCCGGCTGACCCGCCGGATGGAGGAGGAGGAGCTGGGCGAGCTGGTCGAGGCCTTCGAGACGACCGCCGCCGACCTGGTGGCCGCGCGCGGCGGACGGCTGATCAAGACCCTCGGCGACGAGGTGCTGTACGCCGCCGACGACGCGGGCACCGCCGCCGACATCGCGCTGCGCCTGGTCGAGACCATGGAGAACGACGAGACCATGCCGGAGCTGCGGGTCGGGATGGCCTTCGGCACGGTGACCACCCGCATGGGCGACGTCTTCGGCACGACCGTCAACCTCGCCTCCCGGCTGACCTCCATAGCCCCGCGCGACGCCGTGCTCGTCGACAGCGCCTTCGCCGAGGAGCTGATCCGCACGGGCGACTCCCCGGCGTCCGAGGCGGCGGCGGCCGAGGCCGCGGCAGCGGCGGAGAAGGAGGGCGCGGAGCCCCCGGTGTACCGCTTCGCCCTCCAGCCGACCTGGCAGCGCCCGGTGCGCGGCCTCGGCGTGGTGGAACCGTGGCTGCTCACCCGGCGGGCCGACGCGCCGCAGTGACGGGGGCGGGGGCGCGGCCGGGCGTGCCGGACGGGCGCGTGGGGTGCGTGCGGGTGCGCGCGGTGGTGCGTCTCAGCGGAGTCCGACGCAGAGCTTGTTTCAGCGGAGTCCGACGCAGAGCTTGATGAACGGCAGGCACAGGCGCCCGCCGTCACCGCCGCCTGAGGGCGGGGCCGGGGGCGCGGATGCCGGTGTGGTCCTGGGGGACGGTGGGCGGGTCTGCTGCGCGGGGGCGGTCGGGCGGGCGGTGGTCCGCGCGGGTGTCCGAGGCGTACCGGCGGAAGCGGCCGGGCGCGCCGGACCGCCCCCGGACGCGTGCGTGGCTCCCGGCGGAGGAGCCGGGGCCGTGGGCCCGCTCATACCGGGCAGGGGAGCGGGCGGCGCCGCTCCCGCTCCCGGGGCGGCCACGGTGCCGATCCCGCCCATGGGGAGCGGCGCGGTGGGCAGTGCCGAGGGGCCCGTCCGGTCCGGGGCCGCGGATCCCGGGGACGCCGTGGTGGCGATTCCGGCGGGCCCGCCACCCGGGCCGCCCCCTGGCCGGGTGCCCGGTCCGGTGTCCGCGCGCGGCGCCGCCTCCGCCGCCCCGGGACCGCCGGCCTGCGGCGAGGTCTGCGCGCTCTGCGGTGTCAGGCGTACGAGACTCAGCACACCGGCGGCGAGGGCGAGGCCCCCGGCGGTGAGCAGTACCCGGCGGGGCCGGGGCCTGCGGTGCCGGCCCCGGACGTGCGGGAGGCGGAACGGCGCCCCGGGGCCGCCGACCGCGGCACCTATGGCGCCCATGCCGTCCCGGGCACCCTGCCGTCCCGTACCGGCCGTGTCCGTCGTCATCGCCGCACCCTCCCCGAACGCCCCGCGCCCCCGTCGCGCCTGGCGCGACGCACGTTATGCGTCGGCGCAGGCGGTTTCACGGGGGTTGGGCGGGATGTCACCCGAACGGGTGGCCGGGCCGCCCCGAGTCCGTACAAGTCCGCACGAGTCCGCACGAGTCTGTGCAAGTCCGTGCGAGCCCGTACGGGCCCTCGGGGTCGCCCCTTCCGTCGCGCGCGGGGCGGCTGAGATGATCGGGGCCGGATGCTGTTAACCCGCGTTAACCGGAGGGTGTCATGAGCGAGGAGCGGTTCGGGGAGTTCGTGCTGGTGCGGCGGCACGACCAGGTGGCGGAACTCGTCCTGGACCGGCCCCAGGCCATGAACGCCGTGTCCACGGACATGGCCCGGTCGATCGCCGGGGCGTGCGCGGCGCTCGCCGCCGATCCCGGGGCGCGCGTGGTCGTGCTGACCTCCACGCACGAACGGGCGTTCTGCGTCGGCGCCGACCTGAAGGAGCGCAACTCCTTCAGTGACGCCGACCTCCGGCGCCAGCGGCCGGTCGCGCGCGGGGCGTACACCGGCGTACTGGAGCTGCCGATGCCGACCGTCGCCGCGGTGCACGGCTTCGCGCTCGGCGGCGGGTTCGAGCTGGCGCTGTCCTGCGATGTGATCGTGGCCGACCGCACGGCCGTGGTCGGGCTGCCCGAGGTGTCCGTGGGGGTGATTCCCGGCGGCGGCGGTACGCAGCTGCTGCCCCGGCGGGTCGGCGCGGCGCGGGCCGCGGAGCTGATCTTCACCGCCCGGCGGCTGGAGGCGGCCGAGGCGCACGGTCTGGGGCTGGTGGACGTGCTGGTGAACGAGGGCCGGGACCGTACCGAGGCGCTGGAACTGGCCGCCCGGATGGCGGCCAACTCCCCGGTCGGCCTGCGCGCCGCCAAGCGCGCGCTGCGGCTCGGCCAGGGGCTCGACCTGCGCGCGGGCCTGGAGGTCGAGGACGCGGCCTGGCGTACGGCGGCCTTCTCGGCGGACCGTGCCGAGGGCGTCGCGGCTTTCAACGAGAAGCGCGCCCCGCGCTGGCCGGGCGAGTGAGAGCGCCCGGCGGCCCGGCCTGACGCGCGGCCGGTCCCCGGCGGGTCCCCCGGGCGCCCCCACCGATGTCCCGGTCCGCGCGAAACATCCCTAGCCTGGGGTGATGGGCGAGAACAGGCGGCTGGCCGCCGTCGTGGCGTTGGCACAGGGGATGGCCGCGGCGCACAGTCCGCGCGAGTCGTGGCGGGCGGCGGCGCTCGGGGCGTGCGGGGCGCTGGAGGGAAGCTTCGCCGCGCTCTCGGTGTGGGAGCGCGAGCGCGGGCGGCTGCGGGTGCTGGTGAACGTGGGGGAGCGCTCTCCCGGGGAGGAGGAGTTCCCGGAGGGCGAGGCGTACCCGGTGCACCAGTTCCCGGAGATCGCCGAGTTCCTGCACGAGCGGTGGGCGTCCGGCGGGGAGCCGGACGCCTGGGTGGAGACCGCCGAGGGGCCGGCCGAGGGGCGGCCCGGCTACTGCCACCAGCGGGTCGCCGCGCTGCGCAGGCGCGGGCGCGGCAGCTGCGTGGTCGCGCCGATCGTGCTGCACGGGCGGGCCTGGGGCGAGCTGTACGTCGCCCGCTCGGCCGGTGCCCCCTTCTTCGGGCGGGCCGACGCCGACTTCGCCACGGTCCTGGCCGCGGTGGTCGCGGCGGGCCTCGCCCAGACGGAGCGGCTGGAGGAGGCCCACAGGCTGGCCTTCACGGACGCGCTCACCGGGCTCGCCAACCGGCGCGCGGTGGACGTACGGCTGGAGGAGGCGATCGAGCGGCACCGGGAGGACGGGGTCGTGGTGAGCCTGGTCGTCTGCGACCTCAACGGCCTCAAGCGGGTCAACGACACCCTCGGCCACGCGGTCGGCGACCGGCTGCTGGAACGGTTCGGCTCGGTGCTGTCGCTGTGCGGGGCGATGGTGCCGGGGGCGCTCGCGGCCCGGCTGGGCGGGGACGAGTTCTGCCTGCTGGCGGTCGGCCCCTCCGTCGAGGAGGTGGTCAAGGCGGCGGACGAGCTGTGCCGCCGCGCGGCCGGGCTGGAGCTGGGGGAGGGCGTCGCCTGCGGGGTGGCGTCGACCGAGGACGCGGTCGGGCCGGTGCGCTCGGCCCGCCGGCTGTTCCGGCTCGCGGACGCCGCGCAGTACCGGGCGAAGGCGCTGCGCACGGACCATCCGGTGGTCGCCGGGCGGGAGGGCCCCGGGGATCCGGTGGTCCGGCTGGCCGACGAGCCCTCGCCCACGCCCGAGGCGCCGGTCGAACGGCGCAGCTTCCGGGGCCGCCCCCGGTGAGGCCCTGGCCCCGGGTGAGCCGGGTGAGCCGGGCAGGCCGGGCGGGCCGCCGGGCCATCCGCTGGGTAAGGGGCACTCCCGGCACCCACTAGTGACACCGTCGCATTCACTGCGTACGCTCCTGAATATGGATATGCACACTGTGGTGGTGGGGACGTCCGGTGTCACCGCGTCCGACGTCCTCGCCGTGGCGCGCGCCGGCGCGCGGGTCGAACTCTCCGAGCAGGCGGTGGCGGCCCTCGCGGCGGCCCGCGAGGTCGTGGACGCGCTGGCGGCCAAGCCCGAGCCCGTCTACGGCGTCAGCACCGGCTTCGGCGCCCTGGCGACCCGGCACATCAGCCCCGAGCTGCGTGCCCGGCTCCAGCGCAACATCGTCCGCTCGCACGCCGCGGGCATGGGCCCGCGGGTCGAGCGCGAGGTCGTACGCGCTCTGATGTTCCTGCGGCTGAAGACCGTCTGCTCGGGCCACACCGGGGTGCGCCCCGAGGTCGCGCAGACCATGGCCGACGTCCTCAACGCGGGCATCACCCCGGTCGTGCACGAGTACGGCTCCCTCGGCTGCTCCGGTGACCTGGCCCCGCTCTCGCACTGCGCGCTCACGCTGATGGGCGAGGGCGACGCGGAGGGCCCGGACGGTACGGTGCGGCCCGCCGCCGAGCTGCTCGCCGAGCACGGCATCGCGCCCGTCGAACTGCGCGAGAAGGAGGGCCTCGCCCTCCTCAACGGCACCGACGGCATGCTCGGCATGCTGGTCATGGCCCTCGCCGACCTCGACACCCTCTACAAGTCCGCCGACATCACCGCCGCCCTCTCGCTGGAGGCGCTGCTCGGCACCGACAAGGTGCTCGCCCCCGAGCTGCACGCCATCCGCCCGCACCCGGGCCAGGGCGCCTCCGCCGCCAACATGCTCGCCGTGCTCAAGGGCTCCCAGCTCACCGGGCACCACCAGGACGACGCGCCGCGCGTCCAGGACGCCTACTCCGTGCGCTGCGCCCCGCAGGTCGCCGGTGCCGGCCGGGACACCCTGGCGCACGCCCGGCTCGTCGCCGAACGCGAACTCGCCGCGGCCGTCGACAACCCCGTCGTCCTGCCGGACGGCCGGGTGGAGTCCAACGGCAACTTCCACGGCGCCCCGGTCGCCTATGTACTGGACTTCCTCGCCATCGCCGCCGCCGACCTCGGCTCCATCGCCGAGCGCCGCACGGACCGGCTGCTGGACAAGAACCGCAGCCACGGCCTGCCCCCGTTCCTCGCCGACGACCCCGGCGTGGACTCCGGGCTCATGATCGCCCAGTACACCCAGGCCGCGCTGGTCAGCGAGCTGAAGCGGCTGGCCGTGCCCGCCTCCGCCGACTCCATCCCGTCCTCCGCCATGCAGGAGGACCACGTCTCCATGGGCTGGTCGGCGGCGCGCAAGCTGCGCACGGCGGTGGGCAACCTGACCCGGATCATCGCGATCGAGCTGTACGCCGCCGCGCGCGCCGTCGAGCTGCGGGCGGGCCTGGAACCGGCCCCGGCCAGCCGGGCGGTCATCGAGGCCGCGCGCGCCGCCGGGGTGGGCGGTCCCGGCCCGGACCGCTTCCTGGCGCCCGACCTGGCCGCCGCCGACACCTTCGTGGCCCAGGGCGCGCTGGTCGCGGCGGCGGAGACGGTCACCGGCCCGCTGAACTGAGCCCTGTCCGCGCCGGGCGGGACGGGGCGGACACCTGCCCCATGCCGGGCCACCCGCGGGGGTCCGTGCCCGCCCGGCACGGGGCAGGTGTCCGTCCGCGCCCGCCCGGCCGGGGAGGCGTCCACGGGTCGGCCGGCCTGCCGGTCGGGGCCTCGGTGCGTGGTCGGGCGGAAGAAGTGCGCGCTCACGCGGCCGCGCCCTCCGTCCCACCCGTGGGCAGGATTGGTGGGGCCGACCCGCTCGGGTCGGGTGGGAGCGCCGGGGCCGCCCCGCCAGGGGCCGTCAGAAGCCGAGGCGTTCCCGGCGTACCGAATACACCACGAAGCCGGCGCCCGCGGCGAGGAAGAGGGATCCGCCGATGACGTAGGGGGTGGTGTCGATGCTTCCGGTGTCGGCCAGCTCAGTGCCGTCGGCCGGGAGGGATCCGGCGGAGGCCGCCGCGTCCCCGGCCGTGCTGACGGCCGTCGTGTCCGCTGACGTGTCCGCCGCCGAGGTGCGCACCGCCGTGGTCCGCATCCCGGTGCCGTCCGTCGGCGTACCCGCGGCCCGGCCCTGCCGGGTGGCCTGCGCGGTCGGTACCGCGTCGGCCACCGTTCTCGTCGGCGCGTCCCCGCTCGCGCTCGCGGAGGGGACGAACCACAGGGCGCCCAGCAGGGTGCCCGCGGCGGTGGCGGTCAGCAGCGTACGGCGAGCGGTTGACACGGAATATCGATCCCCTTGTGGCACTGGCGAATTGGCCGTGTGGGGCGATCGTAGTGAACGTCACGGGTCACGGGAAAGTCACGGGAGGTTTGAGATCCGGCCGGTCGTGGCGGGCGTCGTGGACTGTCACTCTTTGTACCGTTTCGTCCGCTCCGGGTGTACGAGTGCGGCCGGTGTGACGCACGACACCGGGACGGCCCGTACCGGCGCGGGCGGCCGTCCGGCATGACGCCGTCCAGCCGGGGCAGGGACTTGGCGGGACGGGCGGCGCCCGGGGCCGTGCCGACGTGGCGAGGCCCACACTCGGGCGCCCTGGGGAACGGGACGAAACGGTCGTAGCGTTGATGATTCGCGACGGGGGGAATCGGGGGTCCTGGGGATTACGGCAACGATGGAGAAGCGTGTGATGACGAACAGTAGGCGGCGTAGGGCCCTGATGGGCTCGTCCGCACTGCTCGGCGGTGTACTGGTGCTCACGGCCTGTTCCGGCAGCAGCAACGCGGCCGGCGGAGGCGACGGCGACCCCTCGCAGGCCAAGGCCGACAAGGCCGCGGCCCAGCAGACGTCGGAGGCCCAGATCAAGATCACTCCGGCGGACGGTTCCGCCGACGCCTCCATCAACAACTCGGCCGCGGTCACCGTGGCCAAGGGCACGCTGACGGACGTCACCATGACGACCGCGGACGGCAAGGCCGTCAAGGGCGAGATATCCGCCGACAAGGCGAGCTGGAAGCCCAGCGCCCCGCTGGCCCGCTCCACCACCTACAAGGTCGCCGCCACCGCCACGGACGCCAAGGGCCGCGCCGCCCACGAGAACGCCTCGTTCACCACGGTCGCTCCGGCGCACAGCTTCATCGGCACCTTCACGCCGGACAACGGCAGCACCGTCGGCGTGGGCATGCCGGTCTCGATCAACTTCGACAAGTCGATCACCGACAAGGCGGCCGTGCAGAAGCACATCACCGTCAGCTCCTCCGGCGGCCAGCAGGTCGTCGGCCACTGGTTCGGCGCCAACCGCCTCGACTTCCGCCCCGAGCAGTACTGGAAGGAAGGCTCCACCGTCACGCTCAAGCTCGACCTCGACGGCGTCCAGGGCGCGCAGGGCGTCTACGGCGTCCAGCAGAAGACGGTCACCTTCCACATCGGCCGCAACCAGGTCTCCTACGTCGACGCGAAGACCAAGCAGATGAAGGTCACGCGGAACGGAAAGACCGTCAAGACCATCCCGATCTCCGCCGGTTCGCCCGAGCACACCACCTACGAGGGCGCGATGGTGATCTCGGAGAAGTTCACCCAGACCCGGATGAACGGCGCGTCGGTCGGCTTCACGGACTCCGACGGCAAGGGCGAGTACGACATCAAGGACGTCCCGCACGCCATGCGCCTGACCACCTCCGGCACCTTCATCCACGGCGCCTACTGGAACGCGCCGTCCGTCTTCGGCAGCGCCAACACCAGCCACGGCTGCGTCGGCCTCCAGGACACCAAGGGCGCCAAGGACACCAAGACGCCCGCCGCGTGGTTCTACAACCACTCCCTGATCGGTGACGTCGTCGTGGTCCAGCACACCGGTGACAGGACGGTCTCCCCGGACAACGGCCTCAACGGCTGGAACATGAGCTGGTCCCAGTGGAAGGCCGGCTCCGCCGCCTGACCCGCCTGACCCGCCTGACCCGCCTGACCCGCCCGTACCGCGCACCGGCGCCGCTCCTTCTGAAAGGGGCGGCGCCGTTCGCCGTGCCGCGGCCGTCCGCCGGGCTTCTCATCCTTCTCTTATGGCGGGCTTATCCCTTCATCACGGGACGTCCCTAGCTTGCGGCGCATGTTCTTCACCTACCTGAGGCGCGAGCTGCGCCGCCGCAGAAAGGCGGCCCTCGTCGTCGCCTCCGGTCTCGCGCTGGGGATCGCCCTGGTCATCGTGGTCACCTCCGTGTCCGACGGCATGAGCAAGGCCCAGGACAAGGTCCTCCAGTCGCTCTACGGGCTGGGCACGGACATGACCGTGACCAAGGCGGCCACGCCCACCTCCGGCGCGTCCCAGCGCCCGCGCTTCAAGTTCGACGCGAAGGGCGACGGCGACAGCTCCAGCCAGAGCAGCGACATGGTCCGGGCGCAGGGCTTCACCACCCTGCCCGCCGCCACGGTGACCCAGGTCGCCGGGCAGAAGGGCGTCTCCGCCGCCGTCGGTGGGCTCAGCCTCAACGTCGTCAAGGTCGACGGCCAGTTCACCCGCGGCCAGTTCCGGATGCGCGGCGGTGAGAGCGGCGGGGGCGGCGAGGGCGGCCGGCGCGGTGCCCAGCCCACCCCGCAGGGCGAGGTCGAGGGCGGCGGCGCCGACTTCGACGTCAACCAGTACACGGTCTACGGCACCGACGTCACCCAGCCCGCGCTCGGCCCGCTGACCTCCTCGAAGATCACCGGCGGCCGCACCTTCAAGACCACCGAGACCGACGCCGAGGTCGCCGTCGCCGACGCGGCCTACGCCAAGGAGAAGAAGCTCGCGGTCGGCTCCACGGTCACCGTCAAGAACGTGAAGTACCAGGTGATCGGCATCGCCACCGCCACCAGCGGCGACGCGGCGGCCAACCTCTACCTGCCGCTGAAGCAGGCGCAGACGCTCAGCGGCGACAAGGACAAGGTCACCACGGTCTACGTCAAGGCGGCCGGCTCCCAGCAGATCGACGCCGTCAAGAGCGCCATCCAGAAGAACGTCCCGGGGACCACGGTCACCACCTCCGCCGACCTCGCGAAGACCGTCTCCGGGTCCCTGTCCACCGCCTCCGACCTGGCCTCCAACGTCGGCAAGTGGCTGTCCGTCGCGGTGCTGATCGCCGCGTTCCTGGTCGCCGGGCTGCTGACCTCCTCGGCGGTCTCCCGCCGGGTGCGCGAGTTCGGCACGCTCAAGGCGCTGGGCTGGCGGTCCGGCCGGGTGACCCGGCAGGTGGTCGGCGAGGCCGTCGTCAACGGCCTGATCGGCGGTGTCCTCGGCATCGCGCTCGGCCTGGCGGGCGCATACGCCGTGAGCGCGATCAGCCCGACGCTCCAGGCACAGCTCGGCTCCTCGGGCGCGGGCTCCGGCGGGCGCGGCGGCTTCGGCGGTGGCTTCGGCGGCGGTGGCGGAGGCGGCTTCGGCGGTCCCGGCCGGCAGGCGGCGAAGTCCCTCGACGTCGCGCTCACCGCGCCGGTCGGTCTCACCACCATCGCCGTCGCGGTCGGCCTCGCGGTGGCCGGCGGCCTCATCGCGGGCGCGTTCGGCGGCTGGCGCGCCTCACGGCTGCGCCCGGCGGACGCACTGCGCCGCGTCGCGTAGCACCCGCACGCCCGCGTACGCAGGGCCCCGCGCCCGCGTACGGAGGGGCCCGTGCCCCATGTGTCACGCGCCCGCGTACGGAGGCTTTCGTGGTCTCCGTACGCCCCCGGCGTCCGCGCCCCCCGCCCCCGTCCTCTCCAGCAGCCCAGGAGCCATCCACATGTACGAACTCAGAGGCGTCACCAAGCACTACACCCGGGGCAAGCAGACCGTCCACGCCCTCGACGGGGTCGACCTGACCATCGGCGACGGCGACCGGCTGGTCATCCAGGGACCCACCGGCGGCGGCAAGTCGACCCTGCTCCAGATGCTCGGCGGACTGGACCGGCCGACCTCGGGCGAGGTCGTGCTCGACGGCACCGACCTGGCCGCACTCTCCGAGGCCCGGCTCACCCGGGTGCGCAGCGAGAACATCGGCTTCGTCTTCCAGTCCTTCAACCTGATCCCCACGCTGACCGCGCAGGAGAACGTGGAGACCGCCCTCGTCCCGCTCGGCGTCAAGGCCCGCGAACGCCGCGAACGCGCCGCCGAGGCGCTGACGTCGGTCGGCCTCGGCGAACGGCTCGGCCATCTGCCCGGCGAGATGTCCGGCGGCCAGCAGCAGCGCGTCGCCATCGCCCGCGCGCTGGTCAAGCGGCCCAAGGTGCTGCTCGCCGACGAACCCACCGGCAACCTGGACGAGTCGACCCGCGACGAGATCATGGGCGTGCTCGAAGGTCTGTGGAAGGAGCACGGGCTGACGTTCGTCATGGTCACCCACGACTCCACGATCGCGAAGAGGGCCCCGCGCCTGGCGACCCTGCGCAAGGGCCGCATCACCGTCAAGGAGAACACCGCGGGCCCGGTCACGGCCTGACCCGCGCACGCCCCCGGCGCCGCTACGGCGTCGGGCTGCCGCTCCCCGTCCGTGTCGCGTCCGCGCCCCAGCTGGCCAGCAGGCGCAGCGACTCGACCGACGGGGAGTCCGGCTCGGGGTGGTAGACGGTCATGGTCAGCTCACCGGCGTCGGCGACCTTGAACGACTCGTAGCGCAGGGCCAGTTCGCCGACGAGCGGATGGCGCAGCAGCTTGACGCCGTGGCTCTTCTCCTTGACGTCGTGCGTGGCCCACAGACGGCGGAAGTCCTCGCTCTTCACGGACAGTTCGCCGACCAGCGCCGACAGCCGCGGGTCGTCCGGATAGCAGCCGGCCTCCATGTGCAGCGAGAGCACGACGTCGATCGCCTTCTGCTCCCAGTCGGCGTACAGGTCGCGGGTCTCCGGATGCAGGAAGACCAGCCGGGCCCAGTTCCGCTCCGGGGCGGGCAGCCGGGACCAGTCACCGAAGACGGCCGCCGCCATCCGGTTCCAGGCCAGCAGCTCCGAGCGCCGCCCGACGATGTACGCCGGGACGCCGTCCATCGTGTCCAGGAGCTGCCGCAGCGAGGGCCGCACCTGCTGGGTCGGCGCGCTCTGCCGCTTCTTGTGCTTGGGCTTGGCCAGATGGGTCAGATGGGCGTGCTCGGCGTCGGTCAGGCGCAGCGCGCGGGCGATGGAGTCCAGCACCTCGGCGGAGACATTGCGGCCGTTGCCCTGCTCCAGGCGCGTGTAGTACGCCACCGAGACCCCGGCGAGCTGGGCCAGCTCCTCGCGGCGCAGTCCGGGGACCCGGCGGTGGCGCCCGTAGTGCGGCAGCCCGACGTCCTCCGGCCGCAGCCGGGCGCGGCGGGTCCGCAGGAACTCGCTCAGCTCGGCCCGGCGCTCCAGACCGGCCCCGGCGTCCACGCCGACGCCCCGGCCGGCTCCGGGGGCGGCTCCGGGTGCGCTGTCCGGCTTGTCGTCCATACGTCCAGTATCACCGGTCCTACGCACCGCATCCTGCCCCCGCCAGTGGTAGGCACGCTGGTCGTAGGCAGAGGCGTGGCCTGGGTGAACGGCGCCCGAGCGGGCACTGTGGAGGGCGTGCCCGGCACGAAGGCAATGGCAGCGCAGAACGCAGCCGACAGGCAGCGCAGAAGGCAGCCGGGCACGGCAGGCAACCACCGAGGAGAACCCTCCGCATGACCACCGTCGCCGCATACGCCGCGCCCGCAGCGAAGGCACCGCTGGAGCGCACCACCATCGAACGCCGGGCAGTCGGCGAGTTCGATGTGCTGATCGACATCAAGTTCGCGGGCATCTGCCACTCGGACATCCACCAGGCCCGCGAAGGCTGGGGCGAGGCCCTCTTCCCGATGGTCCCCGGCCACGAGATCGCGGGTGTCGTCTCCGAGGTCGGCCCCGGCGTCACCCGCCACGCCGTCGGGGACCGGGTGGGCGTCGGCTGCATGGTCGACTCCTGCCGCACCTGCGAGAACTGCGCCGCGGGCCTGGAGCAGTACTGCACCAGCCGCCCCACCTGGACGTACAACGCCGTCGGCAAGGACGGGGAGCCCACCTACGGCGGCTACTCGCAGAAGATCGTGGTCGACGAGAACTACGTCGTCCGCATCCCCGACGGCCTGGCCCTGGACGTGGCCGCCCCGCTGCTGTGCGCCGGCATCACCACGTACTCCCCGCTGAGGCACTGGAACACCGGCCCCGGCAAGAAGGTCGCCGTGGTGGGCTTCGGCGGCCTGGGCCATGTCGGCGTCAAGCTCGCCCACGCGCTCGGCGCGGAGGTGACCGTCCTCTCGCAGTCCCTGCGCAAGCAGGACGACGGGCTGCGCCTGGGCGCCGACCACTACCACGCCACCAGCGACCCGGAGACGTTCGAGCGGCTCAGGGGCAGCTTCGACCTGATCCTCAACACCGTCTCGGCGCCGCTCGACTTCCCGGCCTTCCTGTCCCTGCTGCGCCTGGACGGCGCCATGGTGAACGTCGGCCTGCCCGAGGAGCCGGTGCAGATCCCCTACGGCGCCCTCTTCGGCAACCGCCGCAACCTCACCAGCTCCAACATCGGCGGCATCGCCGAGACCCAGGAGATGCTCGACTTCTGTGCCGCCCACGGCATCGGCGCCGAGATCGAACTGATCGACGCGTCCCGCGTCAACGAGGCGTACGAACGCGTCCAGTCCAGCGACGTCCGCTACCGCTTCGTGATCGACACCTCGACGATCTGACCCCGACCGGCCCCGGGACCGGCCCCGGTCCTGGTCCCACCGCCCCCGCCCGCACCGCGCGGGCGGAGGCGGTGGCGCGTCGCCTCCGGGCGGAGCGGGCCGGTGCCGCCCGGCCCTGAACCCGGCCCCGGCCCCGACCGGTCGTCGAGTGCCCCCGGGGCGGTCACTGGGGCAGGGTCGCCGGGCTTCCGCCGTTCGCCTCGTAGCCCGCCACCGCGAGGGCGCGGTAGACGGCGAACTCGGCGGCGGGGTCCTCGGAGAGGATCCAGGGGAGGGCGCCGACATGGCCGTCGACGTGTATGAGCTGGTTCATGGCCTCGGCCCAGCGCTCGGAGCGGACCAGGAAGAAGACGAGCAGATGGCGCACGTGCGCGGCCATCGGGTCGCCGGGGCGGGCGCCGTGGAGGGCGTGCAGGGCGCCGTGGACCGCCTTGGTGACGACCTCGCTCTGGTAGAAGCCGCGGACCAGGTTCACCTCCGGCAGGTGCTCGAAGACCGCGAAGAGCGGCATGGCGGCCAGCAGCGAGCCCCGCGGGGCGCGCGCCGCGGCGGCCTCGGCGAACTCCATGGCCAGCTCCCGCGAGCCCTGCCACTTCTCGCACCAGTAGTGCAGCGCCGCCAGATGGGCGCCCATGTGGGTGGGGGCGCGGTCCAGGATCTTCAGCCAGAGCTGCTCGAACTCCGGCCGGGAATAGGCCAGGCCGCGCGCCACCGACAGCTCGGTGATGTACGGCACGGGGTCGCCGGGGGCCAGCAGCGCGGCCCGGCCGCAGGACTCCCTGGCCTCCTCCATGATGATCCGGAACTCGTCCGTCCCCGGCGTCGACGTCCGCCACGCCTGCTGCACCAGGAACTCGGCGTGCACCGCCGCGCCGCCCGCGTCCTTGGGCGCCTCGGCCCGCCACACCCGCAGCCACTGGCCGCCGGGCGTCTCACTGACCCCGCCCGGACGCTGCTGCAACTCCAGCGAGGCGGCACCGGCGAACGCCTGCACGCGCTGCCAGCGCAGCTCGCCCGCCGCCTCGGTGCCCGCCAGCAGCTGGGCCGCGGCGCGGTAGTCCTGGGTGCGCTGCACCAGGTCCAGCACGTCCAGCAGGTCCTGGTCGGGGCCGGGCATGCGGACGTCCAGCTCCTCCTGGCGCACGAACCCGTAGTCCGCCGGGTCCGCGGCGTCCGGGTGTCCCGGCGGGACCTGCTCGATGCCGCCGCGCCTGCGCCTGAGGAAGGGCAGCAGCACGAAGCTCAGCAGGACCACTGCTGTCAGGACCCAGAGAATCTCCATGCCTCAAGCGAACCAGACCGCGCCGACAATTGGCCAACCTGCGCCCCGGCCTGTGGATAACCCCGGCGGCACCGCCGTCGTGCCGGGTGTCCCGCGCCGGTGCCCCGGGAGCACTACGCTCGGGCCCATGAGCGACGAGCACATCAGTCAGCACTTCGAGACCCTCGCGATCCACGCGGGCAACACCGCCGATCCCCTCACCGGCGCGGTCGTCCCGCCGATCTACCAGGTCTCGACCTACAAGCAGGACGGCGTGGGCGGTCTGCGCGGCGGCTACGAGTACAGCCGCAGCGCCAACCCCACCAGGACCGCCCTGGAGGAGAACCTCGCCGCCCTGGAGGGCGGCCGCCGGGGCCTCGCGTTCGCGTCCGGGCTGGCGGCCGAGGACTGCCTGCTGCGCACGCTGCTCGCCCCGGGCGACCACGTCGTGATCCCGAACGACGCCTACGGCGGCACGTTCCGCCTGTTCGCCAAGGTCGTCTCCCGCTGGGGCGTGGAGTGGTCGGTCGCCGACACCAGCGACCCGGCCGCCGTACGGGCCGCCCTCACCCCGCGGACCAAGGTCGTGTGGGTGGAGACCCCCTCCAACCCGCTGCTCGGCATCACCGACATCGCCGCCGTCGCCCAGGTCGCCCGGGACGCCGGAGCGAAGCTGGTCGTGGACAACACCTTCGCCACCCCCTACCTCCAGCAGCCGCTGGCGCTCGGCGCCGACGTGGTCGTGCACTCGCTGACCAAGTACATGGGCGGCCACTCGGACGTCGTCGGCGGCGCGCTGATCGTGAGCGACACCGCACTCGGGGACGAGCTGGCGTACCACCAGAACGCCATGGGCGCGGTCGCCGGGCCCTTCGACTCCTGGCTGGTGCTGCGCGGCACCAAGACGCTCGCGGTCCGCATGGACCGGCACAGCGAGAACGCCACGAAGGTCGCCGACATGCTGTCCCGGCACCCGCGGGTGACGCGGGTCCTGTACCCGGGGCTGCCCGACCACCCGGGCCACGAGGTCGCCGCCAAGCAGATGAAGGCGTTCGGCGGCATGGTCTCCTTCCGCGTCGAGGGCGGCGAGGAGACGGCCGTGGCGGTCTGCGACCGGGCGAAGGTGTTCACGCTCGGCGAGTCGCTGGGCGGTGTCGAGTCCCTGATCGAGCACCCGGGGCGCATGACCCACGCCTCCGCGGCGGGCTCCGCCCTGGAGGTCCCGGCCGACCTGGTCCGGCTCTCCGTGGGCATCGAGAACGTCGACGACCTGCTGGAGGACCTCCAGCAGGCCCTCGGCTAGCCGGTACGAGCCGGTACGAGCCGCTGGTGGGGCGCCCCCGGTGCCCCACCGGTCGCCCCCAGGGGACTCACCGGCGGCCCCTCGGCGCCTCACCAGCCGGTCACGGGCGGGGTCGTCTGCGAGGGCGGCTGAGCCCAGGGGCGTACCGTCAGCGCCCACACGGTGAACGCCACCGCCGTGGCGCACAGCAGCAGCCACAGGGCGCGCCGGGCCACCGTCCGGCGGCGCAGCATGCGCCCGCCGCGGCGCACGGCGTCCTCGTACAGCCCGGCGGGCACCTGCGGCGGTGTCTGCTCCAGGAGCCGCCGTACGGCCGCCTCACGTTCCGCTCTGTTCACATCCGCCCCCGTCGTTCCTCTGCGCCCGAACCTCTGCGTTCCCCGCCCCCGCGTCTGCGTCTACGTCTACGTCTACGAGGGCGCCGCCCTGCTTCCGCTCGCGGCCGGGACGGGACGGGCGGGCGCCCGGGTGAGGGTGGCGATGGCCCGGTCGCCGATGACACGGACGCGTTCGGGCGGCAGGCCGAGCAGCGCGGCGGCCTGCTCCTCGGCGACGCCCTCGTACAGCCGGAGGACGACGACCAGACGCTCCTGCGGGGTGAGCACGGCCAGGGTCCCGGGCGGCTCCGGACGGCCGCGGCCCCGCACCCCGTGCTGGTGCCACGCCTCGCGGGCGAACCGCGCGGCCAGCGCCTGCCGGGCCCGCTCGTAGGGGTCCTCGCCGCGCAGCCGGTCCCAGCACGCGTACGTGTGCGCGAGGGCCAGGGTCAGCAGGCGCCGCGCGCGCGGGTTGCCGTCCGGGGCCTCCGCGGTGAGCAGGGTGGCGGTGTGCAGCAGCCGTCCGGCCGCGCCCGCGACGAACGCCTCGAAGTCCCGCGCCCGGCGTACGCCGTTCGACACCTGCCGTTCTCGCACCGCGCCTCCTGCCAGGCGATCCGGAAGACGGGGATCCGGCCGCGCACGCGCCCCGAGAACCGGTGCGCCCGGGGCCCCGGGTCTCATACCAGGCCAGCGGCGGCCCGCCGGTCAAGAGCCGCGCGGGAGCAAGAGCCGCGCGGGAGGCGGCCCGGCGGACCGGCCCCGGCCGGGGGTGGCGCGGCGGCGGAACCGCCGGGAAGGCGGAGGGGGGAACGGCCGGGGGTCAGGAGGTCTGGCAGCCCGACGAGTCCGTGGCGTCCGGAGCGCCCGGCTCGCGGCCCGCCGTACCGCCCTGCGGCGCCTGGCGGGCGGACAGCGCGCCGTTGAAGCGGGTCAGCAGCGAGCAGAAGGCGGCCCGTTCCTGCGGGGTCCAGTCCTCGGTCAGCTCGGCCATCAGCCGGCGCCGCGAGGTGCGGACCTCCTCCAGCCGGGCCAGCCCGCGCGGGGAGAGCTGGAGCACCACGGCCCGCCCGTCCTCGGGGTGGGAGGTGCGCTTGACGAGCCCGGTGTCCACGAGCGGCGCCACCTGCCGGGTGACGGTGGAGGAGTCGATGCCCATGCTCCCGGCGAGCGCCTTGACGCCCATCGGGCCCTCCTTGTCGAGCCGGTTGAGCAGCAGGTACGCGGCTCGGTCCATGGAGTTGCGCACCTGCCCGACCCCGCCGAGCCGGGTCTGTTCCGCGCGGCGGGCGAACAGCGCGACCTCGTGCTGGAGGGTTTCGAGGAGACCGGTGTCACCGACGGTCGTCATGTCCATCGACATTTCAGGTGTAGTGGGCATGGCCGGAGGCTCACTTCTGACGGGCTGCTGGGTTGGGGGACAGGGTACGCGGCCGGGAGGCGGGCCGTACCGGCGCTGCGCAAACCGGTCTCGCGGTTCGGTCGCACCAGCGCGCCGCGACCGTGAGCTGCGAGACTCGAAACATGAGTTACGGCACGGCTGCGTCCTTCCCGTCCTTCCCGTCCGTCACGCTGGACGACGTGCGGGGCGCGCAGAAGATGCTCTCGGGCGTGGCGCGGGTGACCGCCCTGGAGAGCAACCGGCACCTGTCGGAGCTGGCGGGCGCGCCGGTGCTCCTGAAGTGCGAGAACCTCCAGCGCACGGGCTCCTTCAAGCTGCGCGGCGCCTACGTCCGGATCGCCGGGCTGCTGCCGGAGGAGCGCGCCGCGGGCGTGGTCGCCGCGAGCGCGGGCAACCACGCCCAGGGCGTCGCGCTGGCGTCGGCGCTGCTCGGGGTGCACGCCACGGTGTTCATGCCGGTCGGGGCCCCGCTGCCGAAGATCAGCGCGACCCGCGGATACGGCGCCGAGGTGCGGCTGCACGGCCAGGTGGTCGACGAGACGCTGGCCGCCGCGCAGGAGTACGCCGCCGAGACCGGCGCGGTCTTCATCCACCCCTTCGACCACCCGGACGTGATCGCGGGCCAGGGCACGGTCGGGCTGGAGATCCTGGAGCAGTGCCCGCAGGTGCGCACGATCGTCGTGGGCATCGGCGGCGGCGGGCTCGCGGCCGGGATCGCGGTGGCGGTCAAGACGCTCCACCCCGAGGTGCGGATCATCGGGGTGCAGGCGGCGGGCTCGGCGGCGTACCCGCCCTCGCTGGCGGCCGGGCGCCCGGTGGCGATCGGGAACCCGACGACGATGGCCGACGGCATCCGGGTCGGCCGCCCCGGCGATGTGCCGTTCGAGATCGTGTCCGAGCTGGTGGACGAGGTGTGCACGGTCGGCGAGGACCAGCTCTCCGCCGCGCTGCTGCTCTGCCTGGAGCGGGCCAAGCTGGTGGTGGAACCGGCCGGTGCCAGCCCGGTCGCGGCGCTGCTGGGCGGGGAGCGGGGTGCCGGGGCGGCCCTGGAGGGCCCGGTGGTGGCCGTGCTCTCCGGGGGGAACGTCGACCCGGTGCTGCTCCAGCGGGTGCTGCGGCACGGGATGGCGGCGCAGGGCCGCTACCTGGCCGTACGGCTGCGGCTGACGGACCGGCCGGGGGCGCTGGCCACCCTGCTGGGCGTGCTGTCGGCGACGGACGCCAACGTCCTCGACGTGAGCCACGTACGGACCGATCCGCGGCTGGGGCTCACGGAGGCCGAGGTGGAACTGCACCTGGAGACGAAGGGGCCCGCGCACTGCGCCGAGGTCCGCGAGGCGCTGCGCGAGGCCGGATACACGGTCATCGCCTGACCTGGGCGCCGGGCACACGGTCATCGCCCGAGCACCGGCGCACGCCGGCGCTCGGGCGATGACCCGCCGCACCACGGCGAAGCCCCCCGTGCTCCAGGAAGGAGCACGGGGGGCTTCGGCCGTCCGTCCGTGCGGCGGGTCGGCCCGCCGGTGCGCGGACTCAGCCGTTGTACGGCTCCGCCTTGAGGATGGTCACCGAGGCCTTCTTGCCGTTCGGCAGCTCGTACTCCGCTTCCTCGCCGACCTTGTGGCCGAGCACTCCGGAGCCCAGCGGGGACTGGGGGGAGTAGGTCTCGATGTCGGCGCTCGCGTACTCACGGGAGGCCAGCAGGAAGGTGAGCGTGTCGTCCTCGTCGCCGTCGAAGGCGATCGTGACGACCATGCCGGGCGCGACCGCACCGTCCGCGGAGGCCGGAGCCTCGCCGACCTGGGCGTTCTCCAGGAGCTGGGTCAGCTGGCGCACGCGGAGCTCCTGCTTGCCCTGCTCCTCCTTGGCCGCGTGGTACCCACCGTTCTCGCGCAGGTCCCCCTCCTCGCGCGCGGCCGCGATCTTGGCGGCGATCTCGGTGCGCGCAGGACCAGTAAGGTACTCAAGCTCGTCCTTGAGCTTGTTGTACGCCTCCTGGGTCAGCCAGGTGACGTTCTCGCTGGTCTGGGTCACAGGTGCTCCTCGTCGGTACTGGGAATACAAAGCATCGCCCTACCCAGAAGAATGGTCCCTCATGGATGGGCGAAACCACGAGCCTAACAATTCAGCGGCGAAAGGGGGAGGACATAAGGCATCTAAATTACGTCAACGCAGGTCAGGGCCTACGTATTCCGGATGACGCCCCGGTGTCAGCCGGCGTGGCAGCCCAGCAGCTCGCCGGTCGTGCCCCGGGACGTGGTACGCAGCGTCAGCACCTGGTCGATCTGCTTGGCGTCCTGGTCGAAGCGGAAGTCGGCCCGGCCCACCTCGGTGCCGTCGGCCGCCTGCGAGCGCAGCGTGCAGTAGCCGCGCGCCCCGGCGTCCTTGTGGACCTCCAGATGGATGCGCACCGCGTCGTCGGACGCCTGGAAGGAGACGACCTGCGCGCTGATCTTGTTCTCGCCGACGTAGTGGTAGGCGAAGTAACCGACCAGGGCGAGCAGCAGGGCGCCCAGCACGGCACCGGCGATCTTGAGCTTGTGGTCGGCGCGCTCGTCCGCGGAGCGGCCGTAGCGGCCCTCGGGGAGCCGGGTGCTCGCCGTACTCATGATCGTCCTCTCGGCAGGGGCGGGACGGCCGTCCCGCGCGGGGACTCCGGAGCCGCACCCCGGAATTATTCGTCCTCCGATTCGGTCACTATAGAAGCCCCGGCCCGCCGCTCGACCCGCCACCCCGGCCCGACGACCCACCCGGGGCGGCACCTGTGGAACGCCCGGTGCACCGGGCACCGACTTGACCTTGAGGATTGAGCCTTGACTGACCAGCTGCGACTGATGGCCGTGCACGCGCACCCCGACGACGAGTCGAGCAAGGGCGCGGCCACCATGGCCAAGTACGTGTCCGAGGGGGTGGACGTGCTGGTGGTGACCTGCACGGGCGGAGAGCGCGGCTCCATCCTCAACCCGAAGCTCCAGGGCGACGCGTACATCGAGGAGAACATCCACGAAGTGCGCAAGAAGGAGATGGACGAGGCCCGGGAGATCCTCGGCGTCAAGCAGGACTGGCTCGGCTTCGTCGACTCGGGCCTGCCCGAGGGAGACCCGCTGCCGCCGCTGCCCGAGGGCTGCTTCGCCCTGGAGGACGTCGACCGGGCGGCCGGTGAGCTGGTGCGCCGCATCCGCTCCTTCCGCCCGCAGGTGATCACCACCTACGACGAGAACGGCGGCTACCCGCACCCCGACCACATCATGACCCACAAGATCACGATGGTGGCGTTCGAGGGCGCGGCGGACACCGGCACGTACCCGGAGGAGGAGTACGGCCCGGCGTACCGGCCGGTGAAGCTGTACTACAACCAGGGCTTCAACCGCGCCCGCACCGAGGCCCTGCACAAGGCGCTGCTCGACCGGGGCCTGGAGTCGCCCTACGGCGAGTGGCTGGAGCGCTGGGAGAAGTCCGGCCACAAGGACCGCACCCTGACCACGCACGTGCCCTGCGCGGACTTCTTCGAGATCCGCGACAAGGCGCTGATCGCGCACGCCACGCAGATCGATCCGGACGGCGGCTGGTTCCGGGTGCCGATGGACGTCCAGAAGGAGGTCTGGCCGACCGAGGAGTACGAGCTGGCGAAGTCGCTCGTGGACACCTCGCTCCCCGAGGACGACCTCTTTGCGGGTGTCCGGTAGCCCTGAGGGAGAATGCCTGACATGAGCGCAAGCGCGAGCCTGGCAACGACGCATCTGGTCACCCTGGCCGAGTTCGACAAGAACAAGGTCACCCCCGGCGTCCTCGGTTTCATCGTCTTCGCGGTGATGGCCCTGGCGGTGTGGTTCCTGATGAAGTCCATGAACCGCCACATGGGCAAGGTCGACTTCAAGGAGACCCCGGAGACGGACGGGAGCACCGCCGGCGGTCCGGGCGCCCCGGGCACCGGCCGGGCGCACCCCTCCAAGGGCTGAGTCCGCCGCGGGGACCGGGCCTGAGTCCGCCGCGAGGACCGGGCCGGGCCGCGCGTCCGGCCCCGGGGATGATCGCGTCCGGCCCCGAGGGTGGTTCCGCCCGCCGGCCGGGCCGGTGAGGCCGGTCCAGGGACGGGCGGAACCATCCTCAGGCGTGCCCGGACCCACCGGCCGGGACCGCCTCCACGCCCATCACCTCGCGGGCGTGCCGGTCCGGCACCATCCCCAGGGGCCACGCCTGCCAGCCCGCCTCCAGGCTCACCCCGCGCTCCAGCACCAGCAGATACGCGTCGATGTACCCCTCCAGCTTGCGGTCCCGCAGCCGGTGCCCGGCGCGGGCCAGCGCGGACAGGTCCTCCTGGGCGACCGCCGTACCCACCTCCACCCCGCCCGGCGCCGCGTACGGCAGCAGCGTGCAGCGCAGGAACCGCGCCCAGTCCTCGCCGCGCCGGTCGCCGTACGACGTGAACAGGGCCAGCGCCTCGTCGCACAGGGCCAGCGCCTGCGGTGTACGGGTGTTGCCCGCGTCCACCACGGCCAGCTCCAGGCACGTCCACGCCTCGCCGTGCGCCACCCCGATGCGCTGGAAGTCGGCGCGGGCGTCGACCAGGAGCTGACGGGCGAAGCCGGAGTTGCGCAGCGAACCGGTCTGCGCCGCCCGCTGGTCGCGCGTCACCCGGGCCGAGTGGTGCCGGGCGCAGGCCAGCCCGTAGACGTCCCGCATCCGGGAGAACATCGTGCGCGCCCGCTCCAGCTCGCGCACCGCCCGGTCCAGGTCGCCGGTCTCCTCCAGCGCCTGCCCCAGGTAGTACAGCGACCACGCCTCGCCGCGCGCGTCCTCGTTGTCCCGGTGCCGCCCCGCCGCGCCGCGCAGCGCCTCCACGGCCTCCGCCGTCTCCCCGGCCAGCAGCCGGGCCCGCGCGAGCTGGGTCAGCGCCCACGCCTCGCCGCGCGCGTCCCGGGTGCGGCCGTAGCGCTCCAGGGCCTCGCGCAGATCCTCCTCGGCGCGCTCCACCTCGCCCTGGCGCAGCGCGAGCTGCCCGAGCTGGAAGTGCGCCCACGCCTCGCCGTGCACCGAACCGCCCTCCCGGTGCAGCACCAGGGACCGCGTCAGCAGGTCCAGCGCCTCGGCGAGACGGCCCCGGTCGCGCTCCACGGCCGCCAGCGCGTGCATCGTCCACGCCCGGTCACCGGCCAGCTCCGGTACGTCCTGGAGCGCCATGGCCTCGCGCAGCCGGGCCGCCGCCTCGGTCAGGTTGCCCTGGTGGTGCAGGGTGATGCCGAGCGAGTTCAGCGCGCGGGCCGCGCCCGCGTCGTGGTGCGCCTCCCGGTACAGGTCGACCACCGAGGCCAGGGTGGTGCGCGCCTTGTCCAGCTCGCCGAGCTGCCGGGCGGCGATGCCGGTCCGCCACTGCACCGAGCGCACCAGCAGCCCCTGGTCGACGGCCTGCGTCAGCTCGCTGATCTCGCCCAGCCGGTACAGGTCGCCGCGCAGCAGGCAGTAGTCGCACAGCGCGCCCAGCAGATTCAGCACGGCCGCCTGGTTCACGCCCTCCGCGTGCCGCAGGGCCGCCGTGATGAAGCTCGACTCGTCGTCCAGCCAGCGCAGCGCCTCGTCCAGGGAGGTGAAGCCGTGCGGGCTGAAGCGGTCCGAGCGGGTCGAGTTGTTGCCGTCGACCAGGCGCAGCACCGAGTCGGCCAGCTCGGCGTAGTTCCCGATCAGCCGCTCCTGCGCGGCCGTCCGCTCGGCGGGCTCCTCCTCGTCCAGCAGCCGGGCGTGCGCGAAGGCCCGCACCAGGTCGTGCAGCCGGTAGCGGCTGCCGCGCACATGGTCGAGGAGACCGGCGCCGGCCAGGGCCTCAAGCTGCCGGCCCGCCTCCGCCTCGTCGGTGGCCAGCAGCGCGGCCGCCGCGGCGCCGCCCAGCGAGGCCCGGCCCGCCAGGGCCAGCCGGCGCAGCAGCCGCCGGGCCGCCTCCGACTGGTCGGTGTAGCGCAGCCACAGCGCCCGCTCGACCGGTTCCACCGGGCCGTACGCTCCGAGGTCGGCGGCCAGTCGGCGGGGCGAGCGCGGGCCGAGCGAGGAGCCCGCCACGCGCAGCGCCAGCGGCAGCCCGCCGCACAGCTCGCGGATCCGCTCGGCGGACTCCGCGTCGTACGGGCCGGACCCGTCCTGCGCCGCGGCGCCCAGCAGCTCCTCGGAACCCGCCTCGTCCAGGGCCTCCACCGGCAGCTGGTGCACCCAGGCCGACAGCTCGGCGGGCAGCTCCAGCGGGGCGGGGGCGGTGACCAGGACCAGGCTGTCGGACCGCTCGGGCACCAGCGCCCGGACCTGCCCGGCGTCCGAGGCGTCGTCCAGCACGATCGTCACCGGCAGCCCGGTCAGATGCTGGTCGTACAGCTCGCCCAGCCGCCTCACCTGCTGCTCGGCCGAGGAGCGGTCGCGGAACAGCAGTTGCTCGCGGGGCGCGCCGAGCCGGTTCAACAGATGCAGCAGCGCGTCCCGGGTGGGCAGCGGCGGCTCGTCCGCGCTGCCGCCGCGCAGGTCGACGACGACCGCGCCGCGGAACTGGTCGCGCAGTTCGTGCGCGGCCCGTACGGCGAGCGTGGAACGGCCGGAGCCGGGCGTGCCGTGCAGGACGACGACCGTGGGCCGGGTCTCGGTGTGCGCGCGGGCCGCCTGCACCCACTGCCTGATCCGGGCCAGCTCCGCCCTGCGCCCGGCGAACACACCGACCGGCTCAGGCAGTTGCCCGAACGACTGCTCCAGCACACTGCGCCTGCGGGCCGCCGCGCTCTTGTCGGTGCCGCGCAGCCGGGGCGCGGCCTTCTTCTTCGGCGTGGTGGACGCGGTCAGGAGGCGCTGCTGGTCCAGGAAGGGCCGGATACCGCGCACCTCCAGCGCGGTCAGCCATTGCAGCCGCAACTGCTCGGACCCGCCGGGCTGACCCGCCGCGCCCGCCCGGTGGTGGGCGGCGGGCAGATGCGCGGCACCCGCCTTGACGACGGTGGCGGCGGCCCCGGCCACCCCCGCGACGGCGCCCGCGCCCAGCGCGGTGCCCGTGCCGGTGCCCAGCGCCAGGTCGGCCACCGCGGCGGCGACGGCGGCTACGGCCGCCACCAGCAGGGGAGTTCCGGCGCCCTCGCGCGCGTAGCGCTGCCCGAAGGTGAGCTGCCCGGCCGCCGCCTCGTCCAGCGCCCGCGTGTACGCCTCGTACTCCTCCTGCGCCGCCCGCGCCAGCGCGTCGAGCCCGGCCCTCGCCCGCGACAGCAGCACGGCACCGTCCGTCCGCCCGCCCGACCGCCGCACCTCCTCCTCCACCGCCCGCACCAGCAGCCGTTCGGCCTCCGCCCGATGAGCGTCCCGCATGTCCCGTCCCCCTCCGGCGGCAACTCCTTCGCCTGCAAGTGTCCTTCGAGCGGGGCGCGAGCGCGAGGGGGTGGCGATCAACGGGCACCAAGGGGTGAGTCGGGGGGTGCGGAGAGTGACGGCTGGTGCGCGGGCCGCTGTCGTGTGACGTGGTTGCGGCTGCGGCTGCGGCTGCGGTTGCGGCTGCGGCTGCGGTTATGGCTATGGCTGCGGATGGCGGGGTGGCGGGTGGCGGGGCGGTGAGAGCGGCGAGGACGAGCAGGGCGGGCTCCGGTACCTGGAGGGCGCGGACCCGGCCCACGCGCCCGCCCGGACGAACTGCGGCTTCGGCGCCCCGAGCTGGGCGAGTTCAAGGGTGGACCACCTCCGCTCGCGCGGAGAGCACGCCCTCGTCCTCCTTCGGGAGGGCGGAGGCCCTTTCGTCGTACCTGGGCGTGAGCGGCGGCTACCTGATGCGCTGCTGGTGGAGCATCAACAGCGCCGCCACCGCAGACGCTGACCGGATCTCGCCGCGGGCCACCAGCTCGGGCACCCGCTTCAGCGGCACCCACTCCCGGCGCGCGGACTCGAAGGCGTCGCGGGGCTCGCCGATGCGCTCGGCGCGGTCGGACCAGTAGACCCGGTGATGGCTGGTCGAGATCCCCGGCATCGGATCGACGGCGAGCAGCAGCTGCATCGGGCCCGGCCGCCAGCCGGTCTCCTCCTCGAACTCGCGCGCCGCCGCGGCCGCCGGGTCCTCGCCCTCGCTCGTGCCGCCCGAGGGCAGCTCCCAGCCCCAGGCGTCGGTGATGAAGCGGTGGCGCCACAGCAGCAGGACCTCGTCGGCCTCGTTCACCACCGCGGCGACCGCGACGGGGCGCAGCCTGATGACGGTGTGGTCGAGGTGCCGGCCGTCGGGCAGCTCGACGTCGGCCATCGCCACCTTGAGCCAGCGGTTCTCGTACACGGTGCGCTCACCCACGTTGCGCCACACAGACACGTCAGGACCTCTCGTCGGGTACGGGCCCATCCCAGCACACCGGCTACAGCGGGATGCGCAGCATGTCGTCGATCCGGTCGACGACATCGGCCGTCGCCCGGCTCCCGAGCCGGGCCATGCTGCGGCGCAGCGTGGTCAGCCGGCCTTGTAGCCGCTGGGACTCCATGCCCTGCATCGTGTCGAGCATGGTGACGGCGGTCTCGGTCGCGCGGTCGGCGGCGCCGGCGCGCAGGTGGACGTCGGAGAGTGTGGCGAGCCGGTGCACGCGGCCGCGGGCGTGGGTCTGCGTGGCGGCGGCCTCGGCGGCGTATGCCTCGGCGGGCCGGGTGTCGCCGAGCCGCATGAGGGCGTCGGCCAGGTTAGCTTGGAGCAGGCCGGGCCCGACGTAGCCGGTCTCGTCGGGCTCCTCGGCCGGGCGGATCTGTCCGGCCGCGGTCTCGGCCAGCGTCATCGCCCGGTGCGCGCCGCTCTGGTCGCCCATCCGGGAGAACGCCTTGGCCTGCATGGCGTGCAGGTCGCAGGCGAGGGCCGGGGAGATGGCGTGGCCCGCGGTGCGCACAGCGGCCTCGGCGAAGGCGACGGCCTGGCGGTGCTGCTTCATGAACAGCGCCTGGTTGACCAGCACCGCGATGACGTACCCGCCGAACGCGCGGTCGCCGCTGGCCTTGGCCAGGCGCAGGGCCTGGTGGAAGTAGTGCTGGGCCAGGCCCTGGGCATCGGAGTCGTACGAGCAGATCCCGGCGATCGCGACCAGGCCGCCGGTGGCGCGGTGGAGTTCGCGCCCGACCTGGTCGGTGTAGGCGCCGCGCACCAGCGGGGCGGCCTCCGTGGTCAGGAACCGCAGGATGCGGGCGCGCGTCGCTACGCCGCCGGCTTTCCGGTACATCTGCTCGTAGTGCCCGCGGGCACTACGCAGCAGGTCGACGTCGGACAGGCCGACGCGGGGCGTGCCGTCCCGGGAGACGTCCGCGTCGTCCGGCGGGTGCTCCCACTCCCAGACGGGGCCGACGGCGGGCAGCCCGGTGATGACTAGGGCGGCCTGGAGGTCGGCGCGCTGCTGCATGTCTCCGCGCCACAGGGCGGTAGAGCGCTCGATGAACCCGCCCAGCGGGGTGACCGTGGCCTGCTGTCCGGTGGCGGTGCCCATGCCGATGTCGTCAAGCGTGACCGGGCGGGCGAGACGCTCCCCGAGGACCTCGCAGATCAGCTCGGGCACGATGCCGCGGGGCCGCTGGCCCTTGAGCCACCGGATCACCGAGCTGTGGTCGTAGCGCATCGTCCGGCCGCGGGCCCGGCCAGCCGTGTTCACGCGGGCGGCCAGTCCCTTGCGGGACATCCCGGCCTCGTCCAGTGCGGCGTCCAGGAGGGTGTTCGGTTCCATAGCGTGCCCCTTGTGTCACTCAGTGTGCGGAGCCTAACCACCCCTGGTTCACACAGTGTGTGAATCACGCAATGCGGCCCACCCTCTGCACACACTGCCGCGCGCCCGGACCGGGCGGTCACCATCGCCTCATGACCACCACTCCCACATCTGACCAGGCACTGCGGTGAGTGTCCTGGAGCTGCCGGCGGACGCACGCGGGCTGCTGGATCTGCCAATGCTCGACGGCCTCACCGACGACCAGTCCCGTGGCGCGGACTGCGTCTGGTGCGCGGACGGCCCCCTGAGCGTGGCCGCCGCCGTCAACCTCGGCGAGCAGCACGCCACCCCAGACCGCGCCTGGTTCCCGCGCTCCTGCCGCAGCTGCGTGAGCGACCGCGCCCGCCGCGCCCTCGCCCGTCACACTCCGCTGTGCGAGCAGTGCACCGACGACCCGCACATCTGCCAGATCAACAGGACCCTTCACCTCCTGCTCCTGGAGGGCAGCCAGTGACCGAAGCAGGGATCACCTCAGCTCTCCTTCTCGAAGTCCCGCCCGGCCTGCCCCTCACCGCGGAGCAGGTCACCGGAACCGTATGCGTCTGGTGCGTCGCCCCCCTGACCGATGACGCCCGCGTCGACCTCGGAGGCCGTGGCACGTTCCGCCCGCACAGCTGCGCCCGCTGTCACCAAGCGCTCACCGACATGCACACCATCCGGGCCCAGTGGTACGAGCATTGCGAGTCATGCGAGACCTGCCGGGCGGACGCCCGGTGCGTCTACGCCGACGTGCTGCGCCTCCACTATGCGGAGGTCCGGCAGACGGCCGGCAGGCAGCCGATGATGTGCCTCTCGTGCGGCCAAGAGATGACCTGGGCGGAGCGGTGCAGGCCGGTCAACGCGATCGGATTCTCCCGGCCGCTCCGCGGGTTCGCGCACATCGTGGCGTGCCCACAGCCCAAGCCCAGAAGGGCCAGCGCCTGATGATCTGCGACCACTGTGCCATGCCAATCCAGCCCGGTGAGCAGTTCGACACCACGGACATCGAGACCGGATCGGGGGTGGCCGCCCCGGTACACCGTCACCGCTGGCCGTGCACCCCTCCCGCGCCGCAGCAGACCGTGCCGGAGTCGATGCCACGGTGGCTGCGGCGGTAGGTCGGCCGAGCCCCCCGCTCCTGGCTCGCTGCCGACAGCGCCGGGCGCGGGAGAGCGGCCGCCCCCGCAATCCCCCGCCAGGGCGGCCGCTCAGCTGACCAGCTCGTGCACAGGGACCCCGATGGCCCGCGCGATACGCAGCAGCGGTCGCAAAGTCGGGTTCGCCCGGCCGGCCTCGATGTCCTGGTAGTGGGCCCTGTTCATCGGCACCGCGAGGATCACCCGCTCCTGGGTCAGGTTGCGGGACTCACGGACGTCGCGGATGCGTCTGCCGATGCGCTGCCCCTCGCTGTTCAGCCAGTCGTCGGACCACCTCCGCTCGCGCGGAGAGCACGTGCCCTGCGGGCCCTTCTGCTCGGTCTCGGCCGAACCACCTCCGCTCGTGCGGAGAGCACCTCGACGGGGAGGGCGCTCACGGGTTGATCTCCGGACCACCTCCGCTCGCGCGGAGAGCACCCCCCGCAGCAATGGCACAGAAAGTGCAGTTCTGGACCACCTCCGCTCGCGCGGAGAGCACGTGACATCGAACGTTGATCGTGTGCCACTGAGCGGACCACCTCGGCTCGCGCGGAGAGCACCGGCGTCCGAGGGCGCCGGCCCGATACGCCTTCGGACCACCTCCGCTCGCGCGGAGAGCACCGGACGTGAACCTGATCCCCGCGCTTGTACGCCGGACCACCTCCGCTCGCGCGGAGAGCACACGCGCCGAGCACGGGGCTCGTGCGAGCCTCCGGACCACCTCCGCTCGCGCGGAGAGCACCGGATCCGGACACTACGTGCGCGGGCCCGAGTCGGACCACCTCCGCTCGCGCGGAGAGCACGGCGAGCAGACGTCGCTCGGCGCAGGGTCGGACGGACCACCTCCGCTCGCGCGGAGAGCACAACAGCGGGGACATGGAGGCGGCGTGGGCCGTCGGACCACCTCCGCTCGCGCGGAGAGCACTGCAACGACGAGGTCTCCACCGTAGCAACTACGGACCACCTCCGCTCGCGCGGAGAGCACTGGGCGTTCATCATCAGCGACGTCGGGCTGGACGGACCACCTCCGCTCGCGCGGAGAGCACGGCTCTTGATCCCCCTATTACTTGGACGGTTCTGGACCACCTCCGCTCGCGCGGAGAGCACCGGACCACGACGTGTCGCGGCACCCAAGTGGGCGGACCACCTCCGCTCGCGCGGAGAGCACGCCGCGACCGCCGTGATCAGGTTCTCCTCATCCGGACCACCTCCGCTCGCGCGGAGAGCACATGTTCGGGCTCGGCGTGATCCGGCACCGCAACGGACCACCTCCGCTCGCGCGGAGAGCACTTCTCCTCCCGGTCATCCCGCTCACCCCGGAGCGGACCACCTCCGCTCGCGCGGAGAGCACGCTTCGGTGGTCTGAATGGTCATGGGGGTGGCCGGACCACCTCCGCTCGCGCGGAGAGCACGCGATCGGGTCCTCGTCCACCGGCCGCTCGAACGGACCACCTCCGCTCGCGCGGAGAGCACTGGACGATCGGCGCGGTCGCCGTGGTCGAGGACGGACCACCTCCGCTCGCGCGGAGAGCACTCGGCGTAGGCCTCGGACGCGTCGTCGTGGTGCGGACCACCTCCGCTCGCGCGGAGAGCACTGTTCCTCCACCGGGCCACACCCTTGCCACCGCGGACCACCTCCGCTCGCGCGGAGAGCACCTGCTGGCCGCTGACGCCCACACGACGCTCGTCGGACCACCTCCGCTCGCGCGGAGAGCACATCCGGTCCGGCGTCGGAGGCTTCCGGCCGGGCGGACCACCTCCGCTCGCGCGGAGAGCACCTCGACTGGGGCTGGGGCTGGTTCGCGTACGTCGGACCACCTCCGCTCGCGCGGAGAGCACCCGTCGTACCGGGCCGCCCGCCGGTGCGAGAACGGACCACCTCCGCTCGCGCGGAGAGCACGTTCCACTGCTCTACATTCATGCCGCCACCTGCGGACCACCTCCGCTCGCGCGGAGAGCACCTGTATCCGAGGGCCTCGGCAACGTCATCGTGCGGACCACCTCCGCTCGCGCGGAGAGCACACCGAGCTGGCCGCCGAGGCCGAGCCCGAGCCGGGACCACCTCCGCTCGCGCGGAGAGCACGTTGCCAGGGCGATCGAGATCTCGGATTCCGGCGGACCACCTCCGCTCGCGCGGAGAGCACTGGATGGCCACCACGCACCGGGTGCGCTCCGACGGACCACCTCCGCTCGCGCGGAGAGCACGCCCGGCGGCAGGGCAGTCGGGCACCTACTCGCGGACCACCTCC
This sequence comes from Streptomyces sp. PsTaAH-124, assembly GCF_000373685.1. Taxonomy (NCBI): domain Bacteria; kingdom Bacillati; phylum Actinomycetota; class Actinomycetes; order Kitasatosporales; family Streptomycetaceae; genus Streptomyces; species Streptomyces sp. PsTaAH-124. Next base: position 373,231 of record NZ_KB892158.1, read on the forward strand.
GCTCGCGCGGAGAGCACCGGCGGAGGGCCGGGCGGTGTGTGGCGGTGCGCGGACCACCTCCGCTCGCGCGGAGAGCACCCCCCGAGCAGCGATGAGACGCCGCTCGGGGGCGGACCACCTCCGCTCGCGCGGAGAGCACGACTGCTGCGCGAGTGAGTACCATCTCGGGGTCGGACCACCTCCGCTCGCGCGGAGAGCACGAGTCCATCCCGCCGGACGAGACCTGGCAGCACGGACCACCTCCGCTCGCGCGGAGAGCACTTGGTGTTCGGGAGCGGCCCCAGCGGCTCACGCGGACCACCTCCGCTCGCGCGGAGAGCACTCCCTGTGGGACACCTCGCCGCTCGCGCAGGTCGGACCACCTCCGCTCGCGCGGAGAGCACCCTTCCTGACCTGCAGTATCAGAAGGGCTTTGCTGTTTCTTTGCCGGGGGTGGTGCTCGGTGGCAAGTGAGTGGCAGGCATGGCATGCACTGTAGTCGGCGCCGGCTTTCAGGGGACAGGAGTGGCTGGTCAGCTTGTCCTCGTCAATGCAGGAGCAAGCTGACCGATCGCACCGCGTGACTGAGTGCCGGACAGTTCATCCCGTTGCGCTGCCGGGTGGGCTTGTTGTGAGGTGAGGTGCACGAACCGGGTGAGTTTGTGCCTCGTGATGTGCGAGGGGCGGAGAATCGCCGGATCGCGAGGGTGTTCTCGGTGTCGTGGTGCGGCATGAGGCGGGCAGGGCAAGGGGCATGGGTTGGGTTCGATCCTGCCGCCGCAATGGCTCGGAAGAGCGCGGTACAACACCGTCGGCGACAGGAATCCCGCGCGGCGCGACGCGGTGGGTGGCCGCCGGTGTCGGATTCAGAAGGGATCCGCCACCGCCTCGTCTCCGTCGTCGTCAGGGCGGAAGGCGACGAGGGTGAGGCCGTCGAAGTCCTGGGGAATCCGGCGGCGTTCACCTGCGGTGTGAAGAGTGAACCCTTGTTCGGTCGGGGAAGGGTGGAGGAGGACAGCGGCGCCGGTGCCGATGGATGCCGTGACGACGGACCAGAGTTCCTCGCGAACGCGGGCGGAGAGGGTTCCGACGTAGAGGCCGGGAGTCGGTTCGATCATCCAGCGTGTGAGTGCTCCGCGGACGTGATCAGGAACGGCAGTGGTGGCGAGGACGGTCATGATCGGCAAGGGCTCTCCCTGGTGAACAAAGCCGGGGTTCGTTGATGAGGAGGAGTCCGGTCAGAGCGGATCGGGGTCCTGTTCACCAGGAGGGGCTGCCGGGCCGGAGAGGTCTGGCAGGGGCTTGTCGTCCGCAGCCAGCGATCCGGCGGCGTCACGTGCGTAGTTGACGCCGGCCGCGACCGAACCGGCACGTGGGTCCCAGAGGTTGACCATGCGGACGCTGTGCCCGTCGGGAAGCGGCTCGGCCTCGTCCGGGGCGAGGAGGCTCTGGACGTCGGCGACGATGCGGGGCAGGAGCCTGTACAGGCGCAGCTGTTCACGGAAGCTTCGGCGGGCGGCGGCCTCGGGGTCGTGACGGTCGTGCAGGGAGAAGGCGAGAGGGACGGTCAGCTCGGCCTTGTACAGGTCGGCGATGTCGTAGACGAAGGCGAGTTGCGTTCCCTGGTGGACGTAGCCGAGGGCCGGGGAGCAGCCGAGGGCGGTGAGGGCGGCGTGCACGATGCCGTAGAGGCAGGTATTGGCTGAGGAGAGCGCCAGGTTCACGGGGTCCTGGGTGTCCCAGGAGTCCGGGTCGTAGCTGCGGCGGAAGCGGCCGATGCGATGTTGCTGGGCGAGGAGTTTGTAGAGGGCCTTCATCCGCTGCCCCTCCAGTCCGCGGAGTTGCTGGAGCGTGGTGGCCGCGGGGACCGGGACCTTGAAGCGCATGGTGTACATGCGACGGGCCACGTCGAGACGCAGGACGGGGTCACTCCAGTGCTGAACCTGCTGTTCCAGCCACCGGGTGGTGAGAGCGGGCGGGACCGTGGAGGAATAGCAGCGCACTCCACCGGACCCGACGCACACGACGGTGGTGCCGTGGCGGGCGAACGTGGCCAGCGCCGGCTGGGTGATGGAGGTGCCGGGCCCGAGCAGGACGCAGGAGAGCGCCGAGGTGGGGATGTAGACGCGCGTGGTCTCGTTGTCGGCGGTGGTGGTCTCGGCGCAGACGCCGGTGTCGTCCTGGACGATGCGCACGACGTCGGCGTAGAGGAACGAGAGGGAATCACCCACCCGCGGCAGCATGGCGAGCGTGGGCGCGGCGATCCGGCGGCGGGCGGACTTCTTGTCGTGCGGGGAGGGCATGGCGCGGTTACTCCTGAGAGGGACGGCAACCGGCCGCGTACGGTCCGGGGCTGCCGTGGTGTGTCGTAGGTTCCCGCGAGCCGGTTCAGCCGTCGAGGCGGGCGGGGGCGAGGCTGAGCAGCCCGCAGCCGTAGGACTTTCCCCGGCCGATTCCGGCCAGCAGAGCGACGCGGAGCTTGACGGGGTCGCGGACCACGGCCACACCTTCGTAGAGGGTGGCCGCGTAGGGAACCCGGATGTCCTTGTCCTGCCTGGGTGAGGTCCCCGCTCCCCTTCCGCCCCGCCGAGAGGCCGGCGCGTGGTAGGCGGTCATGGGGTCGCTGGTGCTCGGCAGGAGGCTGCGCAAGGCCAGGCCGGAGGCCGACGCGCGATCGGCCCACCATCGGGCGGCGTCCTCGCCGCTCAGCGGGATGGCCTGTTTCCAGGAGCCGGCGGTGCTGGTGCGACCGCATCGACGGACGGCGTTGCCGAGGAAGCGGTAGCGGACGGGCAGTCCAGGACGCAGTGCGGTGAGCATGGGCGTCATGTCGCGGGTCTGCGTCTCGGCGTAGCCGTTGGGCAGACGGCCGGTGTCGACGGCGACGCGGGTCTGGACGAGCAGGACGGGCGGCCCCATATGGGCGGTGTCGAGGCGGAAGAGGACTCCGGCGGTGGCACGGGGGCTGTCGCCGAGGCCGTCCGGGAGCAGCGACATCACACGCCGGTGGAGGGCGGCGGTGTTGCCCAGGTCCCTGTGGACCTGGCGATGGGCGGGGTTAAGAACCAGGCGGGTGAGCCATGCCTGCGGCACCGCCTCCTCGGCGTACGCGGTTCGGGGCGCGGGAATGGGCGTGGCTGTCATGGAGTCCCCCCGGTGCTCGGGCCGTTCAGATAGGTGTCGAGGGCGGCCAGGTAGTCGGTGCCGTATCCGCCGCAGGGTCCTGTGAAGGGGCGGACCGTCGCGTAGGCGGTGCGCTGCCGGTACCGGCGGTCGTGCGCGGTGAGGCGTACGGGGTCGTCGTTGAGGACGGTGACGACCGCCTGCGGGCCCGTGGCCTCGTCCCCTTGGGGCGGAAAGGGGGTGTCGGAGGTGTAGTGCACGTGCGGGGGCGCGTCCGACGCGGGACGTGCCAGGGGCACGCGGGCGAAGAGTTCCGTCAGCGGGTCGTCGACGTCGGTTCGCAGCACGAACACGGCACCGGGCGGGCAGGAGCGTCGGCCCATGTGGGGTGGCCAGTGCGGGCGGCGCAGGGCCGAGCCGCAGTCGGCGAGCAGCTCCGCGTGGCCAGGGCCCTCGGCTGTGACGGCGACGGTGAAGACGGCGTCGGCCAGGTAGTGGCGATTGGTCACGACGGTGGCCGACCCCGCCTGGCGACGGGCACCCGAGGCCGTGGGGACGGTGCGGTGGCGCGGGAATCCGCCACCGACCGTGTGGAAGTCGCGCAGCCGGGTCCCCGGCCGGTCCACGCGAAGGGTGAAGCGGAGACGGGCGAGATCGGCGAAGGGGACTCCGGCGGCGCCGGGGCCCGCCCCGTCGCGGGCCTGGTCACGGGTGATGCCCAAGGCGGAGGCGAGGAGACCGATGAGACCGGAACGGGTGGGGTGCGCGGCGGTGTCACGGTCAGTGAAGTCGCTGTGCTCACCCCAGGACTGCAACGGCCCGCCGAGCTGGAGCAGGAAGCCGGTCATGCGGCGACGGCCTCGGTCTTCCAGGCCGCTTCGACCGCGCTGGCCACCAGGCCCGGGAAGGATTCCGCGCGGTCCCCGAGTCCGTCGAGGGCGGCGGGGTCGATGCCGGCGTAGGCGCGGTGCACGAGGGCGTCGCTGCCCAGGAGCACGTCGACCTTCTGCGCGTACGCCGAGAGTGCGGAGCGCGAGGGTCCCGCCCAGCCGCCCTCGCCGGGGGAGACGGGCTTCTCGAACGCGGCGGCGTAGGAGACGGGCCGGTCGGCGCGCACGCTCACGTGGACGAGGTCGGGGATGGTGTGGGGGGCCGTCGAGGTCTTCTTCGCACTCGGCATGGAGCTGATGAACGACGAGACGAACGCCGTGGTCAGCTCGCGGGCGGTGGCCGGGTCGGTCACGGTGGAGGCGAGGTCGCGCAGGTCGATGGTGGCGTAGCGGTAGAAGACGCCGCTGCTGAATTCGGCGGTGTTCATGTGTGCGCTACCGGCGTCCTGGGCCCACTGGTCGACGTCGTCGACCGCGGTGAAGAAGTCGCCTTGGACCGAGGTGCTGTGGGTGGTGAAGGCGTGAGCGACCTGTACGGCGCCGTCGACCCCGGCGCCGGGAATCTCGGCGAGCATCCTACCGAACAGGGCGATCGACCCGTTGCGCGAGCGCAGCACCTCGTGCACCTCGTCCTTGGGCAGGACCGGCTTGCCGGCGGCGGACTTCGTGCCGAGGGCCTTCTCCAGCGCGGCGCGGTGCTGCTCGGCGATGTCGGCGAGCCGGCCGACGGCGTCCTCGGGGAGGAAGAGGAGCGAAGCGGTGGCCTGGTCGGCCTTGTCCCGCTCCTTGTCGAGTGCGAGCTTGCTGGCGGTGGAGATCACCACCTGTGCCCCGGCGAACTGCGCGAGTTCCGCGGGCCATCCGCGCTCCTCGTTCAAGAGCGTGGACACCTGCATCGGCAGCCTGCGCGTACGCAGGGCCTTCTCGCCGATCAACTCCTCCACTGCCTTGCGGGTCGGACGCTTCCACGCCTGGCTGGAGACGCGCGTTCGAGTCGTCCCGCCGAAGGTGACGGTCTTCGGCGAACCGAGATCGTCACGATTCACGTTGCTGTAGGGCAGGGTCTGGAGGATGTGAACGTCCAGGAAGCGGGCGCGGTTGATCGAGGTGTTCATGAGCGGAGTTCCTTCGTGGGCGATGGAGCGGTCGGTGTGCCGGGGCGGCGGTTGTACCGGAGGGAGTTTCGGCTGAGCGGCACGACGGTTCAGCGGTGCGGGTGACGGTTCAGCGGTCCGTGACGGCCTTCGCCTTCTCGCGTTCGGCGCCCAGAGTGCGGTAGTAGCTCTCCAGCCAGCGGGTGACGACATCGTCGCGGTACGTGGGCCAGGCGCGCAGGTCTCTGAGGAGGCGGGCGTAGTCGACGTGCACGCCCGCGCCGCTCACGAGACGGACAACGGACGGCAGCATGCGATGCAGACCCTCGATGTCCTGGCGGACCATCAGGTGAAGTCTGTTCTCCGCCCCCTTTTCCTTGATGGCGTCATCGCGGCGGGTGACGGCCAAAGCGAGGCTCTCGCCGAGATTGGTACCGGTCGGACGGAAGCGGTTCGCGCCGGGTCCCTTGTCTGCTGCCGGGGCGGAGTGGCCCTCCTCCTCGTCGTCGCGCGGTGTGCCGGTGTCCACCCGCTGGGCGCGCGGCCGAGCCGCGATCAGGGCGGCGACCGCGTAGAACGGGCGCTTGTCTCCCGCCTCGTACGGGACGAGCGGGAGGTCGGGTCCGTCGTCCTCGGTCTGCCGCGATTTGAGCAGGACGGCGTGAGTGCGTGCGGGGACTTCGTTCACGGGTTTGCCCAGGGCGCGACGGAGAGCCTGCTGTTCGCCGGCATTACGGCACACGGCGATCACACGCGTCACGAAGAGGTCGTGGGACCGGAGGGATTCGGCGCGCTGCGGCGGGGTCTCCGCGGGTTCGCCAGTGATACGGGTGTCATCTGGGGCGGTCATGGGAGCACCGTGTCCTCAGGGGTCGTCGGTCGGGCGGATCGGTCATGCCGAAGGGGGCGGGGGCGGCTTGAGCAGGCTGCGCACGAGCCCTCGGGCCTCCTCGCGGGCTTTGGCGCCACGTGGGGTGGCGGCGACAGTCCGCGTCACCTCGTCGTACGCGTCGAGAGCCAGGCGGCCGAACTCCTGCTGAGGGTGAAGGAAGGCGTCGGTGTGCAGGGCCCCCCAGAAGTGCTGCTCGGCTGCGGGCCAGTAGTGGGCGAGTGCCTCGCCGGGCCAGGGGCCCTCCCCCTTCTCCGGGGCCCTGCCGCCGCCTGCCCGGTCGGCCGTGAAGGGGCTGGTGTAGGCCCGCCAGGCCAGGTGGAGCGCGTAACGCAGCCGGGAAGCGGCCTTCTCGGCCGCGACGCGCGCGTCCTTGACCTCGTTCGCCAGGGCGGTGACGTCGTTCACCGGGCCAGAGTCACCGTTCGCCGGGTCGACGGGATCCGCAGGCGGGGGCGAGAGGAGTTTGTGGAGGACGGGAGGGGTGGTGGCGGAGAAGTAGCTGCGGTCGCGGGTCTGCCCGTCCTGGTCGAAGCCGTAGGCGGTGATGTGCAGTGCCCTGCGGACCGCGGCCGGCAGGCCGCCGGTGAGCCCGTCGATCACCGGTGGCCTGCGGCCGGGCGGCTCGGTACGGTGCAGGAGGATGAGCGCGTCGAGGTCGCGCCAGAGGGCGCGTTCCGCGCTCGCGTCCCGGGGGCGGACGGTGCCGTCCTTGGTCTCGTCCCAGATCAGGTACGGCTCTTTCCCTGTGTCCGGACGCTTCTCGCGCAGTGCCCAGGTGATGGTGGCATCGGTGACCGCCGTGCCCTGCTCGTCCGGGGTCAAGAGGATCGCGTGCTGGTGCCGTTCCGTCAGCATGGACAGCGGTCCGGCCGCGGGCCGCGGAGGGGCGAGCGGGTCGAGGAGTTCCTCCCGCTCCCACGGACAGCCGTCTGTACCGGCTCCGCTCTCGGCCTGGGGCCAGTGCGCGGGTTTCGGGATGCCCAGCAACAACGACTCGTAGAGCGTTCGGCCCTGCGGGTGGAACGAGATCGTTCGCCGCAACGGGCCGCCCATGACATTGCCGTACCGCTTACCGTCGACCGTACGAGGAGTGCACTGGCCGGACGGGCCGTAGTACAGCTGTGCGATCAGGTGGTGCAGTGCCTCCTCCGGCGGCAGCGGGACAGGGGCGTCGTCCGTGAAATGGCCGAGGAAGACGGGGTTGTTCCCGGACGGCCGCGCCATGACCAGCTTGTTCACACCCGAACGCGACGGCGACTCTTCCGCCAGGCGTGGATCTTGCAGAAACGGGCGTCGCGGATCGAAGAGAAACAGACGTGAGCGGTGGGAGTCGAGGTAGCTGTCGACCGCCTCGGCGGGGAATCCGACCGGACGGGACAACAGGGCGTAGCGCTTCTTGTTCCACGCCTTCGCGTCGTCACAGGTGTCGAGCCCGACGATGCGGGCCGCGAGGGCGTACAGCATCCGCATCAGCCCGGCGGCCGCCGGGGGCAGGGGGAGTGCCAGTGCGGTGAAGTCATGCGAACGGAGGAGCAGTTCACGCAGTCCCACCACGCTGATGCGGTCATCGGCGCGAACGGGAATCCAGGGGCGGGTACAGATGTCGAAACGGGGGTCGGGCGGATCGGACAAGGTGACGTGGCCTCCTCGGAGAGAGGTGACGGGAGCCGAAGCACTCGGTGTGACGTACGGTGAAGGCGCTCCGCGAAGGCGGAGGTGGACCGACGCTCCGTGGCGTTCCGTCGAGGAGTCGGCCTTCTCCCCGCGCAGGCGGGGGTGGTCCCGGGCAAGCGGGGACGGCTGGTCAGGAACAGGGTCTCCTGACCAGCCATCAGCAGAGTACGTGAAGACGCTACGTGGCGTGCGAAGAACTGAGGATCCCGTCACCCCTTCTCCGCCCGGAGACCGAGGGCGTGGTCCACCCTGAGGTCGAGGTCCCCGAAGCTGGATCCGCGGACGCCCTGGGACGTCACGCGGTGGGGGAGGAGTACGAGGCGGGCCAGCCGTGGTTCCTTCCGCCAGGCTGCCGGGGGACGGTGTTCGGCTGTGCATGCCGCACGCCATGCGCCGTGGCGGTAGGGCACGACGAGGTTGAGGAGGGTGCGGACCTCGGCACGGGTGAAGCGGCCGTCTCGTCCGCTGCCGCGCGCGGGCAACGGAATCGTGCGGGCCTCGTCCAGCCAGCGGTGGTCGTCCGCGTCCTGGTAGACCGGCAGGAGCTGAACCGTGTCCGCGCCGAGGCGGGTGGCGATGAGGTCGGCGTCCGCCTCGCTGTTGGTCAGGCCGTGCAGGTCGGCCGCAGCGGGCGGAGGGATCATGACCAGGTTCGCGAGCCCCTGGCGTGCCATGTCGTCGCCCAGCCGGTCGATGTCACGCTTGAGGAGTTCCTCCGGGTCTTGTGAACAGAACTCCGCTTTGTAGACACCGTCCACGAGAGCTTGGACATCTCCGGGAATCGCGACCGTTGTCCCCTGCCGCGCGGCCAGCGGCTCCTCGGTGCGCTGCAAGAGCGAGTCCGAGTAGACATCGCCCCAGCTCCTCGGCGCCTTCGTCGTCCCCTGCGCCGGAGAAGCCAGGACGACGAGGCGGGGGCCGACGGCCCACGCGGGACGCGGGGTCGCGGAGTGCCGCCAGACGCGGCCGGCGCGCTGGAGCAGTTGGGCCATGGGCGCCAGATCGGAGAGGACGAGGTCGAAGTCGAGATCGAGTGACTGTTCGATCACCTGTGTGGCGACGAGGATCGCGCCGCGTGGGAGCGGTGGCCTCCGGGTCTCCTTCTTGTCGCCGCGGCCGAACCAGGATTCCGCCTCGGCGGTCAGCTCAGCACGGCGGTAGGCCGGGAAGCGGGAGTGCAGCAGGCGCAGCAGTGTGCCCTCGCCCGGCGTTTCGCCCGTACCGCTCGCCCGGTCGTCCCAGCCGGTGTACCCCGGACCGTGGATTCCCGTGAGGTGTGCGCGCAGGGCTGTGTACGTGTCCTGGGCCTCGCCGACCGTCGTACAGATGACGGCGGCACATCCGCCTGCTCGCGCGACCTGCTCCAACTCCTCGAACACAACGCTCAGTCGGCCGTCGGGAACGGACGGGTCATAGGTGTGTGTCACCCGCCGGACGGTGATGTCGAGCGCGCGGGAGCGCACTGTGCCGACCGGCGTCGACGGCGTGATGACCGCGCCGGTGCGCCCGTCCGCGTAGAGCCATCCCGGGTAACCCGGCGTCGGCAGCCCGGCCCCACTGCCGATGCCGGCGCCCGTCAGATACGCGCGGACGAGACCACGCGCCGTCTCACCGGTCAGAGTCGCGGACAGCAAAATGACCGGTACGCCCATCGCGCCGAGCCAGTTCAGCAGACGGAGCAGCAACGCGTGGGTGAAGGCGTCGTAGGAGTGCGCCTCGTCGACCACGACCGTCTTGCCGGCCAGCCCCAGGTGCCGCAACGCGTTGTACCGCAAGGGCAGTACGCCCATGAGGGCCTGATCGATCGTGCCGACGGAGATCGGCGCGAGCAGGCCACGCCACCGCTGCCGCAGCCAGCGGCTCGCCTCCACCGATACACCGTCACCTCCGGAGGCGGCCGAGTGGTCGGCGTCGTGCGACAGGACACGCGACTCCGGGGCGTCCGCTCCCTTCGTCCCGCTGCTCCCGTCGGCCGGTTGATAGCGCTCGTGGAGGTCGGCGTCCCTGTGAGTGAGCGTGACCTGTGCGCTGTCCGTGAGATTCCGCAGCGCGAAATCGCTTACGCGCTCGTACATCTGGTTCGCCGTGGCCTGGGTCGGCAGGGCGAAGAACACGCCGCTGCCCCCGACCGCGTCCCCCATCACCGTCGCGGCGTGCAGCGCGACCTCGGTCTTCCCCTCCCCCGTGGGTGCCGTCACCAGCAGGATCCCCGGCCCTGAGACCTTGTTCCGCAGCCCCTGCTCGACGCTGCGCTGCAATGGATGCGGATCCGTGATCTCCGGGAACTGCTCAGCGAAGTCATGGGTCCGGAAGACGGCGCGGCCCAGCCCGGCGTCCGCGACGATCCCGGGCGCGAGCGCGCTCATCTCGGTGGCATGGGCCCGTACGGCTCCGGGCGTGCCCGGCTCCGGACGGTTGAACCAAGCGGTCAGCCGCTCCTCCACCACGTGTTCCTGGCTGGCCAGCCAGTCGGCGACGATCACGAGCCCCGCGATCACCACGGCACTCGCCACCGGAACCGCCTCGACCTGGGGGACAGGCGGCTTTCCCAGCAGTTCCCGCAAGAGCGCGACGTGTTCACGCCTTTCCCGGGCCCAGGCGCCACTGCCCAGCTCCACCATGCCGCCGTCGGCCAGCTCCAGCTCGTCCTCCTCGATCCCGAGGGGGTAGCGTCCGTGGTGCCCGCCGAGGATCTGCCCCACCTGGCAACGCAGCTGGTACTCGGCCATGCCGTCCTCGGGATAGCCGAGCCCGCCGAGCAGTCCCGGAACCGCCTTGGCCGTGGCGTGTTCGTGGCCGACCCGACCGACCTGACTGTCCCTGCTCCGGTCGTGCGTGTAGCGCGGCTCGCCGAGAAAGCCGCAGTGTCCCGGATGTTCGTCACGCGCCGCGTCCTGGAAAGCGGGCAAGATCTTTCCGATGTCGTGGAGACCTGCCCAGAGCATCACCACCGGCCGGGCATCTCGCACCTCCAGACGCAGCGCCGTCGCGATCCGCTCGCGCTGCCCCGCCTCCAGCACCTCGTCCCACAACACCCCGGCAATCAGGGCCGTATCCACCAGATGCCCCATCAACGGGTAGGGCCGCCTCAGACCCTTGGCCTTGCCCCACAACCGGCTGTCAACCACCACGGCCCTCCCGCACTGTCGCCGACGTCCACTCCTCTCACTCCAGCACGAGCCACTGACAACAGGGCCCGGTGCGCGACGGCGGACTGCCCGATGAGACGGCGGAGAAGCTACATATCCGCAGGTGAGGAGGTGGTCTCCGCGCGGGTGGAGGCGGCTGACAGTCCTGCGCACGTGGTGACGCGGGGCACTCGGGCGCGCCTGGGCCGCCACGATGCGGCTCCCCTTCCCGGGTGGGTGGGGAGAGAGGAGGCGAGGGGATGGAAGAGGCCAGGCAGGGAGCAACTGAAGGCTTCGTCGCAGTGGGATACCGTTCGCTGGGCGTCGGGCTCGGCTCTCATGCGTGTTCAGCGTCGCTGTCGACCTCGTCCGCAGGGGCGGTGCCGGGTTCGTGCGCCGGAGCGGGCCCCGTTCGGGCCGTCGTCCTCAACGAACCTGCCCGTCTTGGCTTTCCTCCGCTCGCGCGGAGACCACGGGGGCATGAGTTAGTCACTGACTGTCGACGGTGGACCACGAGGCGGTCTGTTGCGGTGCGGCGGGCCGGCACGCTCCGATGTTCCGGTCGGCGGGGCCGGCCACACCGGACCCGATCTCGGGGCGGAGTGTGCCGTACGGCTGGCCGGGCCGCATCGGCCGGTCGCAGTAGGCGCAGATCACTGGCCGCACGAGCCGCACGGCTCGTTGGCGCTCACGTACAGCTTGTTGCCGTTCTCGTCAGTTTCCCAGATGGTGGCTCAGGACCCGCCGCATCCGGGGGTCGGGCATGAAATGTTCTCTCGGACCTGTGGCATCGCTACTCGCATTCGTCTTGAGCGTCCCGCAGCGCGGGCACTGCGTCCTGACCAAGGAGCGCAGACGACCCTGCTGGTCGTACGAGTACTCATCACGTACAGATCCGGCGCACCCGCCGGTGCCGCAGGACGTCGCCCCGGTCAGGGACGCGTACGGGCCAGAGGTGATGGTGCTGGCCCTGCACTCCAGGCACGGTGACGGGTGAATGCCCTCGTCATTGACGATGTACGTGACGACTTCCGGCTTGTGGCAGTTGGGGCAGATAGCGGCCATGGACGTGCAAGACTCCCTGGGTAGCACCACTTGGGTGACAACGCGTCCAACGACCGTTACCTGCACCGGTCACTGCCGTTCCCGGGGTGGCTGCGCAGGCCAGGGAGGTGACGCCCGCGTGGTCCACACCCGCCCCCAGTCGTGCAGCGGCGTCACCGTCAGCAGCAGGACGAGACCGTGGCTGTCGCCGGTCGGGGTGATGATCTGCCCGGCTCCGCAGCGCGCAGCGACGACGCCGGACCACCTCCGCTCGCGTGGAGACCACGGGTTCCGCGGCTCCTACGCCCTCGCGCTCGCCGGACCACCTCCGCTCGCGCGGAGAGCACTCCAGAACCGGGCTACCAACAGGCGTAGCGACTTCATGGCGATCACCGAGCGCCTCGACCGGGAGGTGAAGGAGGAACGCACCCAGCGGAAGCGGAAGCCGTTGACGCGCGCCTACTTGGATCTGCGCCGGTGGGCGCGCCGCGTGGGCCCGGACACTCCGGTCGGGCCGGCGCCCGAGCCACCGGTCGAACTGGACCTGACACCCTGGCAGTCGTGATCCGCGGCCCTGCTCTCCTTCAAGGGCGGGGCCGCTTCGTCGTTCCTGGGAAGTCAGTGCAGGGCTTCGATGGCCTTCACGATCAGGCCCCGCGCCGCTGCTCCGTACACGGCCAGGCCGCGCAGTTCCTCGAACGCCCTGGCGTACAGGGCGATCTCCGAGGGCTGAGTGATCTGGACTCGGGCGGCGAGCAGCTCGACGGAGACGAGCGTGTCGTCGTACATGTGGAACAGTTCCTGGGGCCACACGGGGCGTGTAGGAGTTGAGCTCGGGATGATGCCCAGCGATACCTGCGGCAGGGCGCCTGCGGTGAGCAGGTACCCGAGCTGAGCGGCCATCGCGTCCTGGTTGCCGAGTTGGTAGTGCAGCACCGGTTCTTCGATGACCATGGAGAACCGGCGGCCGGGTTCGTGGATGATCCGTGACCTTTCCAGGCGGGCGGCGACTGCGTCGGCGACGTCGTCAGGGATGCCGCGGAAGCGGGTGATCGTGGACATGAGCCCGCGCGCGTAGCCCTCGGTCTGGAGCAATCCAGGAACCATGGTGGGCGAGTAGATCCGGAACAGCCTGGTCGCCTTGAACAGCGGGACGTAGCTGTTCTGTAGCTGCTTCAGCCCGGTGCGGGACTTCCGCCGCCACTCGGTGTACATCGACTCGGCCGTGCGGGATCGAGCGATGATGTCGTCGGCCTGTTCTCCGGCGCCGCACGCTTCGCACCAGCGGCGGATGTCGTCGGCCGAGGGCGGGGTGCGGGCGCCCTCGATCCGGTATGTCTTGGGGTGGGACCAGCCGCAGCGAGAGGCCAGCTCAGCCCCTGTGATCCCGGCGTCAGCGCGAAGCTCCTTCAGGCGCTGCGCGACGGCTTCGCGAGCGGCCTGCGCCGACGAGGACGGGGACGGGGACATGGGCATGAGCCGGCCTGGCCTTACTGGCTGATCGTGTACTGGTGGTGCGGGATGGCGCGCGTCCACGCCCCTTCGAAGGCGTCGGCGCACAACTTCACGGCGGCCGGGTCCTCACTGATCTCCCCTCCTGCCGAGGCGCCCTCGCCAGTGAAGTGGTTCCAGCGGATGAGGCGGCCGTCGATCAGCCAGAAGTCGTTGCCCGGCAACGGGATGCCGGAGGCGTAGCGGCGGGGAAGCCAGCGCACCTGTTCGCCCGCAGCGATGTTGGTGAAGGTGCCGTCGTACAGGAAGCGGGTGTACTCACTGACCGGCTCGGACACGATCCGGGCCCGGCGTACGACGACGCCCCGGCCCACGGTCTCCTGGATGAGGTCGAGCCACGGCCGCCACCAGGAGGCGCGGTCCGCCGGGTCGTGGCGGAATCCGGCTCGCCAGTCGGCGAACGGGCCCTTCTCGTAGTCGACGGCGTAGGAGTCGCGCATCTCCAGATGGACGGCGGTCCGTGTGGCCGAGCCGAGGAGATCAGCCCACGTCGGCACGTTCGACGGCATCGCACGCCTCCCTGATCATCGGCACCATCCGGGCAGGAATACGGATCACTGCCTCGTGGTCCGGGATCCCCACCGCGTGGCCCGGCACTTCGAACGCCGCGCACTGGGCACGAAGCTGCGGGCTCGGCTTCCACCCTTGGAGAACGAGTTCTTTCGCGTCCTGATCGACCCACACGGTTGGGCTCTCGCCGTCCCCCGTGTTCGGATCGACCCCGATGAACTGTAGGTGCACTGCCGCCTCCACTGCTCTCGGTGTTCAGAGATGTACATCACCGTCGTCCCGAGCCAGTAGCTGGTCAAGCCCCTTGATAAGACGCGTGCACATGCATGCACATCGCTGGCCGTGACGAGGGGCGCACTCCTAGCTTCGAGTGGCACGACAAAGCCCCGGCGAGGCGGCGAGCCTCCCGAGGCGCGGCCGACTGCGAAGGAGTCGACGTGACGTGCAGCAAGGTACCGCTCTCCCGCCCCCAGAACAGCCGTCAGCATCCCGCCGCTCCCGCCGCTCACCGAGCTGTCCAACTACCAGACCCATGGCATCACCTGCGTGTGGTGCGGCATCGGGCTGTCCGCGCGGAAGGCCGTCGGCCTCGGCCCGCGCAAGCTCCGTGGCGGCGGGGTCACGCGCTGGTTCCCCGCGGCTGCCGCCGCCTGCGCGAGAGAGAAGGCATACCTCGCGCTCTTCGCTCACGCCTCGCTCTGCAACACCGGCCGCCGCGTCGCCGCGGACATCTGCCCGAACGGGCCGCGACCTCTATCGCCTGTCCCGAGATGGCCGCTGGCAGCAGCTCTGAAGACTCCCGCCCGGCCGGTGAATCCCGCGAAGAACCCCGGCACGGGCGGGGCGCCATCCCCATCCGCATCAAGCGCGAAGGAGATCACTGTGACGATACCTCCCGGGCCGATGGACCCGCCCGAGACCGTACCGGCGCTGCCCCGCATGCTCATCACCGGCACCCAGTTCGCCAGCTGCCGCGGCACCGTCATGGATGCCAACCCGGACATGTCCGAGGAGATGGCCGGCCGCATCGTCGACGAGGCCCTGAAGTTCGTGGCGGCCTGCGCGAAGAACCCCGGCACGGGCCTGGCCCCGTCTCGGATCGTGGACGAGGGCTGGCATGCCCTGATCCTGCACACCGTGATGTACGCCGAGCTGTGCGACGCGCTCGGCGGCCAGTTGGTCCACCACTACCCGGGCTACGACCCGACGAACTACGACCCCCCGATCCTCGACCGCACCCGCGAGAAGATCACAGAGTTCGGGTGGGAACCGGACCCGGAGCTGTGGGGACCGCCGTCCAACGAGACCCTCGTCTCGGTGGCCGCGAAGTGCCAGCATGCCCCCGAGTGCACCATTCGGCCGATGCCCAAGCCCGAGTGGCCCTAGCCTGAACTGGACTCAGGAGGTGGCCATGTCGTCCGAGTGGATTGACCCACGGTACGCGGACCTGGTCGCGGCGTGGAAGCGCGCGCAGCAACCGGACTCCCGCAACCCGCAAGAGCCGAAGCCCGTGCGGGGCTTCGTGATTCCCCACCGGCCGTGACCGGCAAGTGAGACCGCGGCCCGCCCCTGCCACCCACGTCGGGGGCGGGCCGCTTACCCCACCAACTCGTGCAGAGGGACCCCGATGGCCCGCGCGATGCGCAACAAGGTCCGCAGGGCCGGGTTTGCCCGGTCGGCCTCGAGGCGAGCTTGCGTCGGCCCCACTTCGGTTCGATGTGCGCGGTCCACAGGGACAGCTTGCGGTGTCGGGTGGTCGGGCGGGCCGGTTCGCGACCGGGCCACCACTCCGTCCACCAGGCGGCGAGGGTGATCTCGCCCCGCTTCGGATCGAGGTAGATACCAGACCGGACGGACTCACGGACCGGACCACCTCCGCTCGCGCGGAGACCACGCGACCCCGGCCCGGCGGGCGGCGTCCATCGCCGGACCACCTCCGCTCGCGCGGAGACCACTGGGTGCCGGCCTTCGCGGCGCGCAGGTCCTCCGGACCACCTCCGCTCGCGCGGAGACCACTCTGCACCCGCAGTTTCTCGCACGGCACGCCGCGGACCACCTCCGCTCGCGCGGAGACCACTCACCTCGGGCGGGCCGACGTGGTTGTGGTCGCGGACCACCTCCGCTCGCGCGGAGACCACATCCAGCGCCTCATCCCCGGCAGCACGCCCGCCGGACCACCTCCGCTCGCGCGGAGACCACGCTCGGCCTCCTCGGGCTGGAACGCCAAGGATCGGACCACCTCCGCTCGCGCGGAGACCACCGCATCGCGCCGGGCTCGGACGAAGCCGACCACGGACCACCTCCGCTCGCGCGGAGACCACTCCAGCATCGACTGCGGCACCACCACCCGAGCCGGACCACCTCCGCTCGCGCGGGGACCACTCGACCCAGAGGTCGGCCAGGTATCCGTTGGTCGGACCACCTCCGCTCGCGCGGAGACCACCTCGCCAGCCGCAGCACGATCGCCACGATCGGCGGACCATTTCCGCTCGCGCGGAGACCACGCCCAGCGCCTCAGCCGGATCAGTCCCAGCACCGGACCACCTCCGCTCGCGCGGAGACCACCCCTGAACGTGGAAGTCCCCGAGGATCTGCAGCGGACCACCTCCGCTCGCGCGGAGACCACGATCCGGGGTACGCGTACTCTGCGCTCAGCCACGGACCACCTCCGCTCGCGCGGAGACCACGGCTCCGGCGAAGGTGAGCGCGCGGGAGAACGCGGACCACCTCCGCTCGCGCGGAGACCACGCCATGCTCACTTCCCCATGGCCGCGCGCAGGCGGACCACCTCCGCTCGCGCGGAGACCACCAGGCCGCCGCGGACTCCACCGGGCTCGGCGTCGGACCACCTCCGCTCGCGCGGAGACCACCGCAGGTAGGCGTAGGCGTCGCTCGGGTCCTGCGGACCACCTCCGCTCGCGCGGAGACCACACCCAGAGCCGGGCGACGAACAGACGCTCGGACGGACCACCTCCGCTCGCGCGGAGACCACCCCGAGCTCGCCGGGCGGGTCCAGGCCGCAAGCGGACCACCTCCGCTCGCGCGGAGACCACCCCGGCAAGGGCACGTGGAGACGCTGTTCGCGCGGACCACCTCCGCTCGCGCGGAGACCACCGTCGCACCTGGATGGGGATTCGCAGGCTGAACGGACCACCTCCGCTCGCGCGGAGACCACGCGAGCGCGCGCACCACCAACCTGCGGATCCGCGGACCACCTCCGCTCGCGCGGAGACCACCCCGCACCCGTCAAGGTCGTGGTCGCCGGCGGCGGACCACCTCCGCTCGCGCGGAGACCACGCCCGCCTGCGATGTTCCCTCGCGCTCGCTGGCGGACTACCTCCGCTCGCGCGGAGACCACACCGGGGTGCCGTCCTCGTAGAGCCTCGTCGCCGGACCACCTCCGCTCGCGCGGAGACCACGATCACCGTCGAGCTGTCCCCCCGCACCGCCGCGGACCACCTCCGCTCGCGCGGAGACCACATCGGGCTGTGTCCGGTGCGGGTGGACGGCGGCGGACCACCTCCGCTCGCGCGGAGACCACCCCATCTTGCGGTACAGGGCCTCGTCCGACACCGGACCACCTCCGCTCGCGCGGAGACCACCGCCGCACCTGCGCCGGGCTGCCCGTGCACATCGGACCACCTCCGCTCGCGCGGAGACCACGTCGAGATCGGCCCGGACAGGGCGTGTCGCAGCGGACCACCTCCGCTCGCGCGGAGACCACCCCCAGTGAGCGCGGACGGTCTCCACCGTGGTCGGACCACCTCCGCTCGCGCGGAGACCACGACGTCTACCTGATGAATCAGGCGGGTCTCACCGGACCACCTCCGCTCGCGCGGAGACCACGAAGCCCCGCTCATCCTGTCCTGCGTCGACGACGGACCACCTCCGCTCGCGCGGAGACCACTCCTCCCGACCGAAGTCGGGGGAGCGGATCTCCGGACCACCTCCGCTCGCGCGGAGACCACCTCCGGGTGTCCACAGAGGAGCAGGTCAAAGGCGGACCACCTCCGCTCGCGCGGAGACCACCGTCGCGGGGCGGGCCCGTGCCTGCTCGACGGCGGACCACCTCCGCTCGCGCGGAGACCACCCAGCCTTCCTGAAGCCCCGGGATGCCTGGGACGGACCACCTCCGCTCGCGCGGAGACCACCGTCGCGGGGCGGGCCCGTGCCTGCTCGACGGCGGACCACCTCCGCTCGCGCGGAGACCACCCAGCCTTCCTGAAGCCCCGGGATGCCTGGGACGGACCACCTCCGCTCGCGCGGAGACCACCTCATGGGGCCCCCGTGCGTTCGGTGTGCTGGCGGACTACCTCCGCTCGCGCGGAGACCACCGCATGGAGGCCATGCGGCGCGCCTGACACCCCGGACCACCTCCGCTCGCGCGGAGACCACTTCTGGCCGGTGCCCTTGCCGGTGGCGTAGAGCGGACCACCTCCGCTCGCGCGGAGACCACCGGCTGGTCGGACGGAGGGCGCGTCTGATGGGCGGACCACCTCCGCTCGCGCGGAGACCACACTCATGGGCGGCGGTCGCAGGCATGCTGTCTCGGACCACCTCCGCTCGCGCGGAGACCACCTGGGGTGGAGGATGACAGTCGCGCGCACAGGCGGACCACCTCCGCTCGCGCGGAGACCACTCGAGGAACGCCGCGCCCTCCTCAAAGACCAGCGGACCACCTCCGCTCGCGCGGAGACCACTGCGGGCTGTTCCTCCGCTCCTTGAGCTGCACCGGACCACCTCCGCTCGCGCGGAGACCACCTCATGGGGCCCCCGTGCGTTCGGTGTGCTGGCGGACCACCTCCGCTCGCGCGGAGACCACGCGTCGACGACGACCTGCGCGTCGAGGGACGCCGGACCACCTCCGCTCGCGCGGAGACCACCCCCTTTCTGACGTGCAGTGTCAGAGGGGCTTTGCTGGTTCTTTGCCGGGAGTGCTGCTCGGTGGCAGGTGGATGGCAGGCATGGCATGCACTGTAGACGGCACTTGCTTTCAGAGCATAGGAGTGGCTCGGCAGCGTGGCCCGTCAGTGCACGCTGACCGGTCGTTCTGCTTGGCTGAGCGCTGAGCAGGGCGATTGACTCGTTGCAGGTTCCAGCAGGGCGACCGGCGCGGTACGGGAGCGGAAGCCCGTCGGGCGCAAGGATGGGATCGCGGGCTCAGTCGTCACGGCCGGGCGGCGTGAGAGGCTGGCCGCATGAACCGGCTGGCTGGTGTGACCTCGCCCTATCTGCTTCAGCACGCTGACAATCCGGTCGACTGGTGGCCCTGGACGCCGGAGGCGTTCGAGGAGGCGCGGCGGCGGGGTGTGCCTGTGTTGCTCAGCGTCGGGTATTCGGCGTGCCACTGGTGCCACGTCATGGCCCACGAGTCCTTCGAGGACCAGGACACCGCCGACTACCTCAACGAGCACTTCGTCAGTGTCAAGGTGGACCGGGAGGAGCGGCCCGACGTCGATGCCGTGTACATGGAGGCGGTGCAGGCGGCCACCGGGCAGGGCGGGTGGCCGATGACGGTGTTTCTGACGCCGGAGGCCGAGCCGTTCTACTTCGGTACGTACTTCCCGCCCGAGCCCCGGCACGGCATGCCGTCCTTCCGGCAGGTGCTGCAAGGGGTGCAGCAGGCGTGGGAGACGCGGCGGGACGAGGTCACCGAGGTGGCCGGGAAGATCGTGCGGGATCTGGCGCAGCGGGAGTTCGAGCACGGTGGTGCGGGGGCGCCGGGCGGTGAGGAGCTGGGGCAGGCGCTGCTCGCGCTGACCCGGGAGTACGACCCGCAGCGCGGCGGCTTCGGCGGGGCGCCCAAGTTCCCGCCGTCCATGGTGATCGAGTTCCTGCTGCGCCACCACGCCCGCACCGGCTCCGAGGGCGCCCTCCAGATGGCCCGGGACACCTGCGAGCGGATGGCCCGCGGCGGCCTCTACGACCAGCTCGGCGGCGGCTTCGCCCGCTACTCGGTGGACCGCGACTGGGTGGTGCCGCACTTCGAGAAGATGCTGTACGACAACGCCCTGCTGTGCCGCGTCTACGCCCATCTGTGGCGCGCCACCGGCTCCGAGCAGGCCCGCCGGATCGCCCTGGAGACCGCCGACTTCATGGTCCGCGAACTCCGCACCGAGCAGGGCGGGTTCGCCTCCGCGCTGGACGCCGACAGCGACGACGGCACCGGGCGGCACGTCGAGGGCGCCTACTACGTGTGGACGCCCGAGCAGTTGCGCGAGGTGCTCGGCGCCGAGGACGCCGAACTGGCCGCGCAGTACTTCGGTGTCACCGAGGAGGGCACCTTCGAGGAGGGCGCCTCCGTCCTCCAGCTCCCGCTGAGCGAGGGCGTCCACGACGCGGCCCGTATCGACGGCATCCGCCGCCGGCTGCTGGCGGCGCGCGCCGAGCGGCCCGCGCCCGGCCGGGACGACAAGGTCGTCGCCGCCTGGAACGGCCTCGCCGTCGCCGCCCTCGCCGAGACCGGCGCCTACTTCGACCGCCCCGACCTGGTCGAGGCCGCACTCGGCGCCGCCGACCTGCTCGTACGGCTGCACATGGACGAGCACGCGGGCCTGGCGCGCACCAGCAGGAACGGGCGGGCCGGGGCGAACGCCGGGGTGCTGGAGGACTACGCCGATGTCGCCGAGGGTTTCCTCGCGCTCGCCTCGGTCACCTGCGAGGGCGTCTGGCTCGACTTCGCCGGGCTGCTCCTCGACCATGTGCTGACCCGGTTCACCGACCCGGACACCGGCGCCCTCCACGACACCGCCGTCGATGCCGAACAGCTGATCCGCCGCCCGCAGGACCCCACCGACAACGCCGCCCCCTCCGGCTGGACCGCCGCGGCGGGCGCGTTGCTCGGCTACGCCGCGCACACCGGCTCCGCACCCCACCGCACCGCCGCCGAGCGGGCGTTGGGCGTGGTCACGGCGCTCGGCCCGCGAGTGCCGCGCTTCATCGGCTGGGGGCTGGCCGTCGCCGAGGCGCTGCTCGACGGGCCGCGCGAGGTCGCCGTCGTCGGGCCGTCCCTCACCGACGAGAGGACCCGCACCCTGCACCGTACGGCTCTCCTGGCCACCGCGCCCGGCGCCGTCGTCGCCTGCGGCACGCCCGGCGGCGACGAGTTCCCGCTGCTCGCCGACCGCCCGCTGGTGGACGGCGGGGCGACCGCCTACGTCTGCCGCGACTTCACCTGCGACGCCCCGACCACCGACCCCGAACGCCTGCGCGCCGCGCTCGGCGGCTGAACACCCCGGTGCGGCACCCCCGGTGACGGGCGGTGACGCCCGGTGCCAGGCGGTGCCCGAAGGCGGGGGAGGGGGTCAGCCGTCCTGCGGGTGCAGGGCCAGGGCCCTCTCCACGATCGCCTCCAGCTGGTCGTGGTGGGCGCCCTTCCAGTACGCGCGTCCACAGTCGGGGCACTGGGCGAAGACGTCGTAGGTGCGCCGGGTGCCGTGTTCCAGCCGGTCGGCGACCTCGTCCTTGGCGGCCTCGCGCAGCAGGCCGTTGCAGGCGGTGCAGCGGGTCCAGGGGGACAGGGCGGGGCGGAAGCGGTCCAGGACGTCGTGGAGCTGGTCGTCGGGGCGGGTGCTGTAGACGAAGGCGCCCGCCCACAGCTCGCGGCGGCGCAGCAGACCGCGGTCGCGGCTGAGCAGCACCCGCTTCTCGGCCGCGGACCGGGCGGCGAGCGCCGGATCGCCGATGTCCGTCGACTCGTACGCCGTGTCGACGCCGAGCAGGCGCAACCGGCGGGCCAGCGTGCCCAGATGCACGTCGAGGAGGAAGCGCAGCGGGGCGCCGGGCACCCGCTGGGGGCGGTCGACGGCCCCCACCCGTACCGTCTCGGCGGCCCGCGGGACGTGGGAGACCGGTACCTCGCGGCCGTCCACGACCAGCGCGCCGACCTCGGTCAGCGGGACGCCCAGGGACTCCACGACATGGCCGAGCGTGGAGACTCCGTCGGTGACGACCGGGGTGGCGCCCCGGCGCCTGGCCTGGGGGACGAACAGGTGCAGGCCGGGGGCGAACTCGACGTGGATCTCGGGACCGTTCATCGCGTCAGGATGGCACGGGCGGCACACCGCGCCGCAGCCGTTTTCCGGGGCGGCGCGCCTCAGCCCCTCGCCGTGCCCGGGCCATGCTCCAGCACGTCCAGGGTTCGGTCGACGAGGTCCGCGAGGTCGTCGCGGTGGCCGTTCTCGGCCCAGTACAGGAGGGTCTCCAGCAGCGCGCCGATGAGGGACATGGACCAGGCCCTTACCTCCAGGCTCCCGGCGTCCCGGCCGGTGCGCTCGGCCAGGGCGTCGCACAGCAGGCGGCTCGTGACCGACATGCTCTCCGTCATCCGCGAGCGCACCGCGGGCACCTCCGCCATCAGACGGGTGCGCAGCCGCGACACCTCCGGGTCGCCGTCCACCCCCACCGCTATGGCCCGGCGCAGCACGGCCCGCACCGACTCCGGCCACGGCTCGTCGGCGGGCCGGGCACGCAGCTCCGCGGCCAGGAACGGGTCGTGCTCGTCGGTGAGGACGATGTCCTCCTTGGTGGGGAAGTACCGGAAGACGGTCGACGGCGACACCTCGGCGCGCTCCGCGATCTGCTCGATCGTCGTGGTGTCGTACCCCTGCTCCCCGACCAGCGCGTATGTCGCCGCGCGGATCGCCTCCCGGGTCTTGATCTTCTTCCGCTCCCGCAGGCCGAGCCGGGGCCCCTCGGTGGCGGCGCCCCGGCTCCTCGGCGGCGCGGGCGGCGGGGAGAGCTTGGGGGAACGTGCGGCCGTCATGGGGTCATTGTCCGGCATCGGCTCCCCGGGCGGCCATGGCCGGGGCCGCCGGGAAGCCGAAGCCGGGCGAGGGCGCGCGAGAAGGCCACGGCTCGTGCGAGCCGTGGCCTGGGGGGACCGGGGACGGGAGGGGGCGGGGATCAGGCGTGCTGGTACGCCACCAGCGAGATCCCCACGTAGTGGACCGCGAACGCCGCCAGGGTGAAGGAGTGGAAGACCTCGTGGAAGCCGAACCAGCGGGGGGACGGGTTCGGCCGCTTGATGCCGTAGACCAGGCCGCCCGCGCTGTAGAGGAGGCCGCCGGCGACCACCAGGACGAGGACCGCGATGCCGCCGGTGCGCATGAAGTCGGGCAGGAAGAAGACCGCGGCCCAGCCCATGGCGATGTAGCAGGGGGTGTAGAGCCAGCGCGGGGCGCCGACCCAGAAGACGCGGAAGACGATGCCGGCCGCCGCCGCGGCCCAGATGCCCCACAGCAGCCACTGGCCCTTGCCGCCGGGCAGGAGCAGCAGGGTGAGCGGGGTGTAGGTGCCCGCGATGATCAGGAAGATGTTCGCGTGGTCGAGGCGGCGCAGCAGCCCGCCCATCCGCGGGCCCCAGTTGCCCCGGTGGTAGAGGGCGCTCACGCCGAACAGCAGGCAGGCGGTGAGGACGTAGATCCCGCAGGCGATGCGGCCCCGGGGTGAGTCGGCGAGCGCGGTGAGCACCAGGCCCGCTATGAGCACGGCCGGGAACATCCCGAGGTGCAGCCAGCCGCGCAGCTTCGGCTTGATCGGGTGCGGCAGAGAGAGCGCCGAAGGACCGCGGCCACCGGCCGGCGTGTCCAGGGGCGCGTCGGACGCGGACGCAGTCATGGGCGGCATGGTACCCAGGTCACCGTAAGTCGGCTGTCAGTGCACAGGGTGAGTGGCGTGATCACCGGAAATCCGGGTGAACGCAAAAATTCTTTCAGCCGATCTCCATGCAGACGCAAAAAACCGCTGTGACCGTGGGATTCCTCACCCTGCTCACTTGTGCGGCCCTCTGGACAGATGGGCACCCGCGGCGGATGATCAAATGAGTGCGGTCGGCACCGGATGAGCGGCTACGAAGCATCCGGGCCGCAGCCCCCACGGGGCGACACGTCAGAAAATCCCTCATCTAGGAGCGATCGTGGCGCGCGACATCGCGGCTCCCCCCGTCATCCCGACCAACCACAAGGACCTGATCTCGTGGGTCGACGAGATCGCGGAACTCACACAGCCGGACCGGGTCGTCTGGTGTGACGGATCCGAGTCCGAGTACGAGCGCCTGTGCGGGGAGCTCGTCGAGAAGGGCACGTTCCGCAGGCTCGACCCGATCAAGCGCCCCAACTCCTACTACGCGGCCTCCGACCCGTCCGACGTGGCCCGCGTCGAGGACCGGACGTTCATCTGCTCCGAGAAGGAGGAGGACGCCGGTCCCACCAACCACTGGAAGGCCCCCGCCGAGATGCGGGAGATCTTCCGGGGCGAGGGCGGCGAGGGCGGCATCTTCCGCGGCTCGATGAAGGGCCGGACGATGTACGTCGTCCCGTTCTGCATGGGCCCGCTGGGCTCGCCGCTGTCCGCGATCGGCGTCGAGATCACCGACTCCGCCTACGTCGCCGTGTCCATGCGCACCATGACCCGCATGGGACAGCCGGTCCTCGACGAACTCGGCGACAACGGCTTCTTCGTCAAGGCCGTGCACACCCTCGGCGCCCCGCTGGAGCCCGGCCGGGCGGACGTCCCCTGGCCGTGCAACTCCACCAAGTACATCTCGCACTTCCCCGAGGACCGCGAGATCTGGTCCTACGGCTCCGGCTACGGCGGCAACGCGCTGCTCGGCAAGAAGTGCTACGCCCTGCGCATCGCCTCCGTGATGGCCCGCGACGAGGGCTGGCTCGCCGAGCACATGCTGATCCTCAAGCTCACCCCGCCCACCGGCGAGGCCAAGTACGTCGCCGCCGCCTTCCCCAGCGCCTGCGGCAAGACCAACCTCGCCATGCTGGAGCCCACCGTCTCCGGCTGGAGCGTGGAGACCATCGGCGACGACATCGCGTGGATGCGGTTCGGCGAGGACGGCCGCCTGTACGCGATCAACCCGGAGGCCGGCTTCTTCGGTGTCGCGCCCGGCACCGGCGAGCACACCAACGCCAACGCGATGAAGACGCTGTGGGGCAACTCGGTCTTCACCAACGTCGCCCTCACCGACGACAACGACGTGTGGTGGGAGGGCATGACCGAGGAGACCCCGGCCCACCTGGTCGACTGGAAGGGCAACGACTGGACGCCCGCCTCCGGCACCCCGGCCGCGCATCCCAACGCCCGCTTCACCACGCCCGCCGCCCAGTGCCCGATCATCGCGCCGGAGTGGGAGGACCCGCGCGGTGTGCCGATCTCGGCGATCCTCTTCGGCGGGCGCCGCGCCAGCGCCGTACCGCTGGTGACCGAGTCCTTCGACTGGAACCACGGGGTCTTCCTCGGTGCCAACGTCGCCTCCGAGAAGACCGCGGCGGCCGAGGGCAAGGTCGGTGAGCTGCGCCGCGACCCGTTCGCCATGCTGCCGTTCTGCGGCTACAACATGGGCGACTACATGGGCCACTGGGTGGACGTCGCCAAGGACAAGGACCAGTCCCTGCTGCCGAAGATCTACTACGTCAACTGGTTCCGCAAGGACGACGAGGGCCGGTTCGTCTGGCCGGGCTTCGGCGAGAACAGCCGGGTGCTGAAGTGGATCGTGGAGCGCCTGGAGGGCACGGCGGAGGGCGTGGAGACGCCGATCGGGATCCTGCCGACCGAGGCCGCCCTGGACACCGACGGGCTCGACCTGTCTGCCTCCGACCTGAAGTTCCTGCTCACCGTCGACAAGGACGTGTGGCGCGAGGAGGCCGCGCTGGTCCCGGAGCATCTGAACACCTTCGGCGACCACACGCCCGAGGAGCTGTGGGAGCAGTACCGCGCGCTGGTCGAGCGCCTGGGCTGACCGGGCGGGCCCCGCGTCGGCCGGCGGCCGGCGAGGGACCGTCCCCGTGAGTTCCGCGGCCGGCCGCGACCTGCCCTGACCTGCACCGTCGCTCCGGCCGGCCGCGGCCGGACCGGCGGGAGGCCGGACCCGTACAACGGCGTACGGGTCCGGCCTCCCGTGCGTGCGCGCTCACCCGTTCGGCTCAGCCCGCCGTATGGCCGGGCGGGCTGCGGGGTACCCGGGGGTCCCCCCCGTCGAAGGAGCGTGATCAGGCATGGCTGGAGACGGCGACTTCTACAAGCACGACCGTCCGGACAACCCCGACCTGGACGAGGACCGCCCGCGCGGCGGCGGCCCGGAGGAGCCGCAGGGCCGCGGGAACTGGCCGGTCTGGACGGTGATCCTGGCGATCCTGGTGCTGTTCGTGCTCTTCGTGGTGATCTTCGGCTGAGGGCGGGAGCGGGGCCGGGAGGGGAGCACGAGCGGGCGGGGCAGGGCGGCGAGGTCACGTGCCGGTCCTCGTCCGCCCGGCCGGTCGGGGGCTCACAGCTCCCGCTGGAACAGCAGTGTGTCCAGCCAGCGGCCGTGCTTGTACCCGACGGCGGTGAGCCTGCCCGCCTCGGTGAAGCCGAAGCGGCGGTGCAGCGCGGCCGACGCCTGGCCGCCGGGGTCGGTGATCACCGCGACCACGCGCCGCGCACCGGCGTGCCCGCAGGCGTCGAGCAGCGCGCCCAGCAGCGCGGTGCCCAGGCCGCGGCCGGTGGCGTCCGGGGCGAGGTAGACGGAGTCCTCCACGGTGTACCGGTACGCGGGCTTGGGCCGGTACGGACCCGCGTGGGCGAAGCCCGTGACACGGCCCGCCTCCTCAGTGACGAGGAACGGCAGACCGCGCGCGACGAGGTCGTCGTACTTGCGTTCCCACTCCGCCAGGGGGCGGGGCGCCTCGTCGAAGGTGGCGACGCCGTGCAGGGCGTGGTGCCCGTAGACGGCGGCGACCTCGGGGAGGTCGGTGCGGCGGGCGGGCCGGACGGTGGCGCGGGGGACGGTCACGGCTCTCCTCCGCCGAGGCGCGGCCGTCCCGCCGGACGTGCGGCGCGCGGGGTGTGTGGCGCCCGGTCCGCGCGTCGCTGCGGGTGCGCGCGGACCGGGGCCGTGTGCGGGGCCCTCGGGCGGGGAGGGCCGGGTGTGCCGTCAGGGGTGACGGCGGGCTTTACTGGGCGGCACCGCTCAGTTCCTGGGGATCCCCCTGCGCGGCGGCGTGCGCGTCCATGCGCTCGGCCGCCAGGATGGCCGCCGCCGTGTCCGCCCGGGAGGCGGCGACGACGAGTGCCCGTCCGGCGAGCGCGTGCGCCCGCCGGTGCAGGACCGGCAGCTCGGTGACCGCGGCCACCGAGGTGCGGACCGGGGCGCGGCCTCCCCGCAGCCGGGCCACCTGCTCGGCGAGCCGGTCGGCCGCCGTGTCCAGGTCGGCCGCCGGGGCCAGGGTGCGCAGCTCGTCGGTGATGGCGAGCAGCGCGGCGAGATGCCCGGCGAGCTGGATGTCCAGCTCCTCCTCGCGGGAGCGGTGGGGGAAGTCCGAGGCGGTGCCGGCCATCGTGCTGTGGACCGACTTGCTGCGGATCGGTTCGTACATGGGACGGCCTCCTGTGCTCTGACAGAAGACATCCTACATTAGAATCTGTCTAAGGTTGAGTCGGGTCGCGGAAGCGGTCCGCGGGACCACGCAGGGTGAGCGTCAGGGCTGGCCGTAGCCGTCCAGGAAGGTGCCGATCCGGCTCACCGCGTCGCGCAGATCGCCGGCCGAGGGCAGGGTGACGACGCGGAAGTGGTCGGGCTCGGGCCAGTTGAAGCCGGTGCCGTGGACGACCATGATCTTCTCGCGGCGCAGCAGGTCGAGCACCATCCGCCGGTCGTCCTTGATCTTGAAGACCTTGGGGTCCAGGCGCGGGAACAGATACAGGGCGCCCTTGGGGCGTACGCAGCTCACGCCCGGGATCTGGGTGAGCAGCTGGTGGGCGGTGTCCATCTGCTCCTTCAGCCGCCCGCCGGGCAGCACCAGGTCCTCGATGGTCTGCCGCCCGCTGAGCGCCGCGACCACGCCGTGCTGGCCCGGCATGTTCGCGCACAGGCGCATGTTGGCCAGGATGGTCAGGCCCTCGATGTAGGAGTCGGCGTGGGCGCGCGGGCCGGAGACCGCCATCCAGCCGACCCGGTAGCCCGCCACCCGGTACGCCTTGGACATCCCGTTGAAGGTGAGGGTCAGCAGGTCGGGCGCGACGGACGCGGTCGGGGTGTGCACGGCGCCGTCGTAGAGGATCTTGTCGTAGATCTCGTCGGAGCAGACCAGCAGGTTGTGCCGGCGGGCGATGTCGGTGAGGCCCTTGAGCACGGCCGGGTCGTAGACCGCGCCGGTCGGGTTGTTCGGGTTGATGATCACGATCGCCTTGGTGCGGTCGGTGACCTTGCGCTCCACGTCGGCGAGATCGGGCATCCAGTCGGACTGCTCGTCGCAGCGGTAGTGCACGGCGGTGCCGCCGGAGAGCGAGACGGCGGCGGTCCACAGCGGGTAGTCCGGCGCCGGGACGAGGACCTCGTCGCCGTCGTCGAGCAGCGCCTGCATCGCCATCACGATCAGCTCGGAGACGCCGTTGCCGATGAAGACGTGCTCGACGTCGGTCTCGATGCCGAGGGTCTGGTTGTGCATGACCACGGCGCGGCGGGCGGCGAGCAGGCCCTTGGCGTCGCCGTAGCCGTGGGCCGTGGAGACGTTGCGGAGGATGTCCTCCAGGATCTCCGGGGGGCACTCGAAGCCGAACGCGGCCGGATTGCCGGTGTTCAGCTTCAGGATGCGGTGACCGGCCGCCTCCAGCCGCATCGCCTCCTCGAGCACCGGTCCCCGGATCTCGTAACAGACGTTGGCGAGCTTGGTCGACTGGATCACCTGCATGTCTGGGAGCTTACGGCCGGGTAACGCCCGGTGGCTCGTGTTTTCCGCCACTTGAGACACCCGGCGGCCCGCTTCCCTCGCCCGGGTGAGGCGCCCGGCGCGGCTGACGCGTCCCGGAGCCGCCGCCGCGGACCCCTCGGTGGCCCCGCGCACCGGGGGAGAACCCGCGATGCCGTGACGGCTTCTTGTCCGCACACCCGCGGACCATCACAATGCGCATGACAAGAGGGCGGCCGGAAGATCTCCGGTCGCTCACGTCCGAAGAGGGGACCCCCACATGAACAAGCCTCTCCTGGCCGCGCTCGCGACCCTGGTGATCACCGGGGCCGGCGTGGCACCCGCCGCGGCCTCGGCCCAGGCCGGGAGCACGGCACCCGCCGCCAAGGCCGTCGACTTCGCCGGGACCGTGGCGCTGAGCAACTGCTCCGGCTCCGTCATCCGCTTCCCCGCCTCCGCCGACAGCGACCCGGCGCTCGTGCTCAGCAACGGCCACTGCCTGGAGACCGGTTTCCCGTCGCCCGGCCAGGTCATCGTCAATCAGAGCTCCAGCCGCTCCTTCGGGCTGCTCAACTCGGCCGGCTCCCAGGTCGCCACGTTGCGCGCCAACAAGGTCGTCTACTCCACGATGACCGACACCGACGTCACGATCTACCAGCTCACCCGCACCTACGCGCAGATCAGGAGCTCCTACGGGATCAGCGCGCTGACCGTCAGCGACACCCACCCGGTGGCCGGCACCGCGATCAAGGTGGTCTCCGGCTACTGGAAGCGCACCTACAGCTGCAACATCGACGGGTTCGTGTACCGCCTCAAGGAGGGCGGCTGGACCTGGAAGGACTCGGTCCGCTACACCTCCTCCTGCAACACGATCGGCGGCACCTCCGGCTCGCCCGTCATCGACACCGCCACCGGCAAGGTCGTCGCCGTCAACAACACCGGCAACGAGGACGGCGAGCGCTGCACCGAGAACAACCCCTGCGAGGTCGACGAGAACGGCAACGTCACCGTCCGCGAGGGCATCAACTACGCCGAGGAGACCTACCAGATACCGGCCTGCTTCAAGGCCGGCAACCAGCTGGATCTGAACCGGTCCGGCTGCGTCCTGCCCAAGCCGTAGCGGCCGCGGCGGGGCGGCCGGTCACACCGGGGTCCGGCGGACCGCCCGCCCCGCCAGGACGTCTGTGCGCCGCCCGTCCTCGATCACGAACCGGCCGTCGATCAGGACGTACGGGATCCCCGTGGGCAGCGCGCGCGGCTCGGCGAAGGTCGACCCGGCCGCCACCGTGGCCGGGTCGAACAGCACCAGGTCGGCGCGGTGCCCCTCGCGGACCACGCCGCGGTCCGGCAGTCCGAGCCGGGCCGCGGGCCGCGAGGTCAGGTGCGCCACGCACTCCTCCAGCGACAGCACCCCCAACTCCCTCACGTAGTGCCCGAGGTAGTGCGGGAAGGTGCCGTAGGCGCGCGGATGCGGCTTGGTGCCCTGGAGGATGCCGTCGGAGCCGCCGGTGTGCACGCGGTGGCGCATGATGGCCCGGACGTTCTCCTCGTGGCCGACGTGCTGGAGGATCGTCGTGCCGAGCCGGTCGGCGACGAGCAGCCGGCGGGCGACGGCCCAGCAGCTCTCGCCGCGGGCCGCCGCCGCCTCGGCCACGGTACGGCCGACGTGACCGGCGAGCGCGGGATCGCCGACGCCGGAGATCTCGATGGTCTCCCACTCCACCGGCACGCCGTGGCAGCCGTCCGAGGCGGTCACCTCCAGGTGGTGGCGGATCCGCTCGGCGGTGTCCTCGTCGGCGAGCCGCTCCAGGATCCGCTCCGGGCCGCCCTCGCTCGCCCAGCCCGGCAGCAGCGCGACCAGCGTGGTGCAGCCCGGCGTGTAGGGATAGGTGTCGAGGGTGATGTCGGCGCCCGCCGCGAGCGCGTCGTCCAGCAGCGCCAGCAGCTCGGGCGCCCGGCCCTTGTTGGGGCCGAAGTTCATGGTGGCGTGCGCCAGGTGCAGCGGGCAGCCCGCGGCCCGGGTCAGCTCCACCATCTCCGCGTACGCCTCCAGCGCCCCGGCGCCGTAACTGCGGTGGTGCGGGCAGTAGTAGCCGCCGTAGCGGGCCACCACCCGGCACAGCTCGGTCAGTTCGGCGTCCTCGGCGTACATCCCGGGCGTGTAGGTGAGCCCGGAGGACAGGCCCACCGCGCCCTGCTCCAGGCCCTCGGCGACCAGGCGCCGCATCCGCTCCAGCTCGTCCGGGGCGGCCGGGCGGTCCTCCCAGCCGACCGCGAGGGCGCGCACGGTGCCCTGCGGGATCAGATAGGCCGCGTTGACGGCGATGCCCTCGCCGCCGAAGCCGCGGTCCAGCCGGTCCAGGTACTCGCCGACCGAGCGCCAGTCGAAGTCGATGTCGTCGCCGTGGCCGTTCCAGCCGGAGATCGCCCGGCGCACCTCGGCCAGGGTGCGGTCGTCCACCGGCGCGTACGACAGGCCGTCCTGTCCGAGCACCTCCAGGGTGACGCCCTGGGCGGCCTTCGCGCTGTGGTCGGGGTCGCGCAGCAGGGCCAGATCGCTGTGCGCGTGCATGTCGACGAAGCCGGGGGAGAGGACCAGGCCCTCCGCGTCCAGCTCGCGCCGGGCCCGCGGGCGCTGGCAGCCCGCCGCGGCCGCCTCCTTGACGATCGACACGATCCGGCCGCCGCTGACCGCGACGTCGGCGCGGTAGGAGGGGGCGCCGGTGCCGTCCACGACATCCGCGTCCCGGATGACGAGGTCGGTGAGATCGGCCGGCTCGACCGGATCCATGGGTGGCTCCTTCCCCTGGGCGGGGTCTGCGGAAGACGGTGGTCTCTGGAAAGACGGTGGTCTCTGGGAAGACAGCGGTCTCTGGGAGGACTGTGGTCTCTAGAAGAACGTACGGATGTAGTCGACGACCGTGCCGTCCGCCTCGGCGACCGGGATCAGCTGCCACTTGTCGAAGGACGTGCACGGATGGGACAGGCCGAGGCCGATCCAGTCGCCGACCGCGAGGTCGGCCTCCGGGCCGGTGGCCAGCCAGGTGTGCTGGTCGGACAGGCCGGTCACGGCGATGCCGTCCGCCGGGCGCTCGGCGCCGTCTCGGCGCACCACCTGGGCGACGGGCAGATCGAGGTCGTAGGCCGCGTCCCGCTTGCCCGCGTTGGCGAACGCCTGCCCCTCGGCGGGCCGGGAGACCACCTGCGCCCACAGCCGGAAGGCGGGCTCCAGGGCGCCTTCCTGCGGGACCCGGTTGAACGGGGTGAGCTCGCGGTAGTGACCGTCGTCGTGCGAGACGTACGCGCCCGAGCGCAGCAGCTTGAGCACCGGCCGGGACAGCTCCGGGATGTCCGCGAACGCGTCGGCGACCGCGTCGAACCAGGCGCTGCCGCCCGCGCTCACCACGATCTCCTCCGCGTCCGCGAACCGGCCCGCCCGGTCGAGGGCGGCGGCGAGGGCGACCAGCCGGTCCAGCCAGGCCCGCACCCGCTCCGGGTCCGCCCGCGGGACCTCGCCCTCGTACCCGGCGACCCCGGTCAGCCGCAGGGTGGCCGCGGCGGCGACCGCGTCCGCGACCGCCGCGCACTCCTTCTCGGTGCGTGCCCCGGTGCGCGCGCCCTCGCCCGCGCCCAGCTCCACGACCACGTCGAGCGGACGGGTGGCACCGGCCTCGCGCAGCGCCGCGTCCATCAGTTCCGCACCGCGCACCGAGTCCACGTAGCAGACGAGGCGGAAGGCCGGGTCGGCGGCGAGTTCGGCGGCGGCCCAGCGCAGGGCGGCCGGGTCCACCAGCTCGTTGGCGAGGAAGATCCGTTCGACGCCGAAGGCCCGCGCCACCCGCACCTGGTGCGGCAGCGCGAGGGTGATGCCCCAGGCGCCGTGCGCGAGCTGGCGGTGGAAGAGCTGGGGGGCCATGGAGGTCTTGCCGTGCGGGGCGAAGGCGAGGCCGTGGCGGGCCGCGTAGGTCTCCATCAGGCGCAGATTGTGCTCCAGGCGCTCGGCGGACAGCGCCAGCACCGGCGTGGTGAAGCCGCCGGTGAACAGGTCGCGGCGCTGGGCCGCCAGCTCGCCCACGGTCAGCCCGGCCGCGTCCGGCGGAAGGCCCTTGAACCGGTGGTCGACCCGTTCCTCGGCCAGGCGTGCCAGCGCCTCGGTGTTCATGGAGCCTCCCTGATCTGGTGAATTGCAATATGTGCAACAGCCGTTGCACGCAACGCTTAATGCTGTCTAACATCTCGGCCACGCGAGGTCAACGAAAAGCCCCGCATCCCGCCCCCCCCGTACCGAGGAGCTACGAGCATCGTGACCGCCACCGGACCCTGCAACGGCCCCGACGTCGTGGACGTCGCGGCGCTCGGCGAGTCCATGGTCACGTTCCTGCCCTCCCGGCCCGGCCGCCTCGCCGACGTGCCGTCCTTCGACCGGGCCATCGGCGGCGCCGAGTCCAACGTCCTGTGCGCGCTCGCCGCCGCCGGGCACTCCGCCCGCTGGGTCAGCCGGGTCGGCGCCGACGGCTTCGGCGACCACCTGGTGGAGACCATCGGCGCCCACGGCGTCGACGTCGCCCACGTGGGCCGCGACACCGCACGCCCCACCGGCATCTACTTCCGCACCGCGGGCGACCGGGCCACCGACGCCCACGAGGTCGCCTACTACCGGGCCGGGTCGGCGGCCTCCGCGATGACCGCGGACACCGTCGCCACCGCCGCCCTGGACGCCTGCCGCGTGCTGCACCTGTCCGGCATCACCGCGGCCCTGTCCGCCGGCTGCCTCGGCCTGCTGCGCGCCCTGACCGCGCCCCGCCCCGGCCGCCCGCTGGTCTCCTTCGACGTCAACTTCCGGCCCGGACTGTGGCCGGACCCCGCCGGGGCCCGGGTGCTGCTGGACCTGGCGCGCGGCGCCGACCTCGTCTTCGTCGGCGACGACGAGGCCCGCGAGGCATGGGGACTGCACAGCGGGGCGGAGATCCTCGACGCGCTGGACGGACCGCGCACCGTCGTCGTCAAGCACGGCGCGGACGGCGCCACGGTGCACGAGCGCACCGGCGGCGCGGCACGGGCCGCCGCCACCTTCGTCCCGGCCCCCCGGGTCGACGTCGTCGCCCACGTCGGCGCCGGCGACGCCTTCGCCGCCGGGTTCCTCTCCGCCACCCTGCGCGGCCTGCCCGCCACCGCCCGGCTGCGCCACGGCCACCTGACGGCCGCCGCCGCGCTCACCGTCCCCGGCGACCTCGCCGCACCCCCCGCCCGCGGGCACGCCGACCGGCTGGCCGCCCTGGACGAGGCCGCGTGGGGGAGACTGCGACTCGGCCCCGGCTGGACGAGCACCGCTGAAGGGGCCGAGGAGGAGGTACGTACGCCATGAGCCAGACCGTCGACCGCGCGCTGAGCATCCTGCCGCTGCTCGCCGAGGGACCCGCCGACCTCGGACGGGTCGCCGACCATCTCGGCGTCCACAAGTCCACGGCGCTGCGGCTGCTGCGCACCCTGCACGAACACGGCCTGGTCTACCGCCAGTCCGACCAGCGCTACCGGCTCGGCGCCCGGCTCTTCGCGCTCGCCCAGGAGGCGATGGAGAACCTCGACATCCGCGAGATCGCCCACCCCCACCTCCTCGCCCTCAACGAGACCTGCGGCCACACCGTGCACCTCGCGGTCTACGAGGAGCACGAGGTGCTGTACATCGACAAGGTCGACAGCCGCTACCCGGTGCGCATGTACTCGCGGATCGGCAAGCCGGTCGCCATCACCGTCGCCGCCGTGGCCAAGCTGCTCCTGGCCGACCTGCCCGAGAGCGAACGGCGCGCCATCGCCGAGAAGCTCGACTACCCCCTCTACACGGCCCGTTCGACCCCCCACGCCGCCGCCTTCCTCACCGAGCTGGCGACGGTGCGCGAACAGGGCTGGGCCACCGACCTCGGCGGCCACGAGGAGTCCATCAACTGCGTCGCCGCCCCCATCCGGGGCGCCGACGGCCGCGTGGTCGCCGCGATGTCGGTCTCCGCGCCCAACGTCGTCGTCACCGCCGACGAACTCCTCACCCTGCTCCCGCTGGTGCGCCGCACCGCGGCCGCCATCAGCGGCGAGTACTCCGGGAGAACCCCCGTACCCGCCCCCACCACCACACCGCACAGGGACACCGCATGACCGAGAAGACCGCACTCACCCCGTCGACCCACACCGTGCCGCCCGCCAAGTTCTCCCACGGCGTGAAGAAGGGCAACATCCTCCAGGTCGCCGGGCAGGTCGGCTTCCTGCCCGCCGAGGAGGGCAAGGCCCCCACCCCCGCCGGGCCCACCCTGCGCGAGCAGACCCTCCAGACCCTCGCCAACGTCAAGGCCATCCTCGAGGAGGGCGGCGCGGGCTGGGACGACGTGATGATGATCCGCGTCTACCTCACCGACGTGGACCACTTCGCCGAGATGAACGCGCTCTACAACACCTACTTCGAGGAGCAGGGCCTCACCCAGCCGCCCGCCGCGCGCACCACCGTCTACGTCGGACTGCCCGCGGGACTCCTCATCGAGATCGACGCGCTCGCCGTCCTCGGCTGAGCCTTCCTCGCGGCCCACCCGCTCGTACCACCGCACGCCCCCTTCACGGCGCGGCGCCCCCACCCCTTCGGGCGCCGCGCCGCGATCCTCCCTGCCCGAAAGCTGCATGTACTTACGCAGAGGACCCCCATGTCCCATCCGCTCGCCGCGGCCGCGCCGCAGACACCCCCGCACACCGGCGGACTCCTCCTCCTGGTCGACGGCACGACCGGACTGCTCCTGGTGGCCGGGATCGGCATCGCCCTGCTGCTGTTCCTGATCATCAAGGCGCGGCTCCAGCCGTTCGTCGCGCTGCTCGCCGTCTCCATAGCCGTCGGCCTGCTGGCCGGTCTGTCGGTCACCGAACTGTTCGGCACCGTGCAGCGCTCGGACGCCGTCTCCACCATCGAGTCCGGGATGGGCGGCATCCTCGGCCATGTCGCCGTCATCATCGGCCTGGGCACCATGCTCGGCGCCATCCTGGAGGTCAGCGGCGGAGCGGAAGTGCTCGCCTCCCGCCTGCTGGGGCTGTTCGGCGAGAAGCGCGCCCCGCTCGCCATGGGCCTGACCGGCCTGATCTTCGGCATCCCCGTCTTCTTCGACGTGGGCATCTTCGTCCTGGCGCCCCTCGTCTACGCCGCCGCCAAGCGGGGCGGCAAGTCGATCGTCCTGTACTGCATGCCGCTGCTGGCGGGCCTGTCCATGACCCACGCCTTCCTGCCGCCGCACCCCGGCCCGGTGGCCGCCGCCGGACTGCTGCACGTGCAGCTCGGCTGGATCATCCTCATGGGCGTCGTCTGCGGCATCCCGGCGGTGCTGGCCGCCTGGGCGTACTCCGCGTGGATCGGCAAGCGGGTCTTCGTCGAGGTGCCGCAGGACATGGTCGAGGCGGCCGAGGAGGCCCGGCGGGCGGTCCTGACCGAGCAGCGGGCCTCCGGAGTGCGGCCGAAGGAGACCCCGGTGCCGCTCGGCGCGGTCCTCGGCATCATCGGCACCCCGCTGGTGCTGATCCTCGCCGCCACCTTCTCCTCCGTGGCCCTGGACCCGTCCACCGGCCGCTCGGTGATCGAGTTCTTCGGCCACCCCTTCGTGGCCCTGACCATCGCCCTGGTGCTCGCCTACTACCTGCTGGGCATCCGCCGCGGCTGGTCGCGCAAGTCCCTGGAGACCGTCTCCACGGCCTCGCTGAAGCCGGTCGGCAACATCCTGCTGGTGGTCGGCGCGGGCGGGGTCTTCGGTGCCGTCCTCAAGGCCAGCGGGGTCGCCCAGGCCCTCTCGGACACCTTCAACGGCGTCGGACTGCCGGTCATCGTGCTGTCGTACCTGATCTCGCTGGTGCTGCGGGTGGCGCAGGGCTCGGCGACGGTGGCGATCGTGACCACGGCGGGCATCGTCGCCCCGCTGCTGGCCGAGGGGCACCACTCGCAGGCGTTCGTGGCCCTGGTCATCATGGCGATCTCGGCCGGTTCGATCTTCGCCTCGCACGTCAACGACGGCGGCTTCTGGATGGTGGCGAAGTACTTCGGCATCAGCGAACGGGACACGCTGAAGACATGGACGGTCCTGGAGAGCGTGCTCTCGCTCGCGGGCTTCGCGGTGGCGGCGGTGCTGAGCCTGTTCGTCTGACCGGGCGGCCGGGCCCCGGCACGTTTCCGGGGCCTGTAGCGGCGCGCGGTTGTAGGGGTCTGATAACGAAGCCGGGGGCTGGCTGTTCGTGACACAGGATTGTCGACCATACTGCCCGCGTGGAGCAGCGCATAGGTTCGAGCAGCCAGCCCCTGAAGAGCGAGCCCGTGACGGGCGCCGGTTTCGACCCGGCGTTCGTCCCCGGCCTCACCTCGCCCGCCGCGGCCCGGGACACGGCCCCCGAGGAGCCGGAGGGTACGCCTGCGGCGGACGCCGGAACTCCGGACGCGGAGGCGCAGCCGCCCGTCCCGGACACCGCGGACGGGACCGCGGAAGCCGACGAGGCGGCCGAGGAGGAGCCCGTGGACGGCCCGGTCTTCGAGGCCGCCGACCGCCGGGCCCGGATCGTCGCCGACCACCGGGGCGTACGCCTCGCCCTGGACGACCAGGAGTGCGAGTTCCGCTGGGACGAGATCGGCGCCGTGGAGACGGAGACGCCCCGCTTCGGCAAGCGGTTCACCGTCACCGTGCACACCCCCGAGCGCCGCTGGTACCCCATCGAGATCGAGGCCCCGGCCCGGTCCCGGTTCGCCGCCTGGGAGACGGAGCTGGACGCGGTCCTCGACGCGTACTTCGAGGACGGCGAGGCGGCGGAGGCGGCGGAGCCGGAGCAGCCGGAGGAGAGCGGTACGGACGAGGCGGCCGGGACCGAGGCGAAGAGCGGGGCGGAGACCGCGGCGGAGAGCAAGGCGAAGAGCGAGGACTGACGGCGGCCGAGGGCGGTCCCGGGCACCTCGCCGGGGCCGCCCTCGGAGCGGTCGTCAGCCGAGCGACAGCCACTTCGGGTCGGTGGCGATCCGCTCCAGCTGCTGCATCGTGAGCGCCGGTTCCTTCCGGGTCGCCGGTGCGTTCTGCCCGCCGGAGTTGAAGGCGCTGACCACCACGCGGCGCCCGTCCGGCCGGATCGTGTCCACGGTCCACATGACGATCCCGTCGATGCCCTTCTCGCCGGGCCCCTGCTGCGTGACGACCTTGGTGCCGTCCGGCAGCGTCTTCGCGCCCGCGCCGAACAGCTCGCCCGCCACGTCCCGCATGTCCCGCTGGTCGTTCACCTGGACCAGGCTGCGGCCCCGGCCGTCGTCCACGACGACGTACCCGAAGCCCGGATCCGGCGTCCCCTTCGCGACCACCTTCAGCCCGCGCGGCACCAGACCGGCGAGGGCCGCGGACACCGAGCCGCCCCGGGCGGGCGGCGCGGCGCTCGCCCGCGGGTCGACGGGGACGGCGGCGGCGAAGGCCCGCCA
The DNA here is from genome assembly GCF_000373685.1 of Streptomyces sp. PsTaAH-124. Classification (NCBI taxonomy): domain Bacteria; kingdom Bacillati; phylum Actinomycetota; class Actinomycetes; order Kitasatosporales; family Streptomycetaceae; genus Streptomyces; species Streptomyces sp. PsTaAH-124. The sequence goes on from NZ_KB892158.1 coordinate 411,215, forward strand.
CTCGCGCGCGGTGGCGAGCGCCTTCAACCCGGCTGAGTCCAGCGGAGGTTGCTCCCGGGTGACGGGAGAGTCCTTCCCGGCGGCGGCGTTCCACTCCTGCACCGAGACATGCTCGCCGCGCGGGGTCACCAGCTCGGCGCTCCACAGCTTCGTACCGCCGCGCCGGTTCGGGTACTCGTAGCCCTTGAGGACGACGAGCGCGGAGCCGTCGGCGAGCTTCGCGGCGGAGCAGTCGTCGAAGGCGATGAACGCCCCGTCGGGGCACTGCGCGGTCTGGCGGGCCTCCTCGCCGCCCGGCAGCAGGCGGTTCACGGAGACGGTTACGGAGGCCTCGCCCCGCCCGTCGTCGTAGACGACCCGGGCGTACGGCGACACCGTCCTCCCGGCGACCGGGGTGTCCGTGCCGCGGCCCTCCTGGCTGCTGAAGCTGCCCCGCGGGAGCAGCTTCTTGAGGGTGCCCACGAGGGCGTCGGCGGTCACCGCCCCGGCGGGCATGGCCGAGGCGGCGCGGGTCGCGGGGCTCGTGGCGGCCGCCGCCTCCCGCTGCCGGTCGCCGGTCCCGCCCGGCAGGACCACCGCCCCGGCCACGCCGACCAGCGCGACCCCGGCGACACCGCCCGCGACGGCGGCCCACCGGCGCGTGCGCAGCCGCCGCCCGCGCAGCTCGCCCCGGGCGGCGAGCAGGGCCTGATCGGTCCGGAACGTGCTGCCGGTGTCCCGCAGGGCGTCGGTGAGCCGCTCCCCGAAGTGCTCGTCCCCCAGGGGGTCGTGGTCTGCGACAGGCATGGCGAACCGCCGTTTCTGTGAGTGGGTCCGGGATCGGTCGTGAGGTGGGGCGTGCGGGCGTCGGGGGACGCAGGCGCCGTGGCCGGAGCCGGGGCCGCGGGTCAGCGTCCGGCGGGCTCGCCGAGCGAGTCGCCGAGCGAGACGCGCAACCGGGCGAGCGCGCGGACGCAGCGGGTGCGGACGGCGGCCGGGCTGGTCTCCAGCACCGTGGCCGTCTCCTCCACGCTGCGGTCCTCCCAGTAGCGCAGGACCACCACCGCCCGGTCCTTCGCGGACAGTTGCCCCAGCGCCTCCAGCAGCGTCAGCCGCAGCGGCGCGTCACCGCCCGGGTCGGGCCCGGCCACCTCGGGCAGCACCTCGGTGGCGCGTTCCCTGCGGCTGCTGTGCCGACGCTGGTGGGCGAGGAAGGCGCGGGTCAGCACGGTCTGCACGTACCCGGCCGGGTTGCCCACCCGGGACACCCGCCGCCAGTGCAGGAACGCCCGGCCGAGCGCCTCCTGCACCAGGTCCTCGGCGAGATGGGTGTCACCGCCGGTCAGCAGGCAGGCCGACCGGTACAGGTGTCCGGCACGCGCCGCCGCGAACTCGGGGTACCCGTCGTACCCCGCCTCGCCGCCGCCCCACCGCATACGCCCCCCTGTGGTCCGCGCGCCCGTTCGCGCGCCCTCACCCCATTGATGCGGTGGACCCCCGGAAATGTTTCATCCGGAACGGAGAAGTGCGGAACGGAGAAGTGCGGAACGGAGAAGTGCGGAACGGAGAAGTGCGGAACGGAGAAGTGCGGAACGGAGAAGTGCGGAACGGAGAAGTGCGGCGCCGTCGGTGACGGCGCCGCACTGTGGGGGGTTCGGTTCAGGCGGGGATCACGGCATCGCGTGGACGTGCGCGCCGACCGAGTTGGACCAGGCGTTGCCCGCGGCGGCGTCCCAGTTGGTGGACCAGGTCATCGCGCCGCGCACGTCGGGGTAGGTCTTCGAGGGCTTGAAGGTGCCGCAGTTGGTCAGCTTCGCCAGGCAGTCCAGGGCGTTGTTGACCACGGTCGGGGAGACGTAGCCGCCGCCCGCGCCGCTCGGGGAGGCCGGCAGGCCCAGGCCGACCTGGGAGGGGGCGAGGCCGCCTTCGAGCTGGATGCAGGCGAGCGCGGTGAGGAAGTCGACCGTGCCCTGCGAGTAGACCTTGCCGTCGCAGCCCAGCATGGCGCCGCTGTTGTAGTACTGGGTGTTGACGACCGTGAGGATGTCCTTGATGTTCAGGGCCGTCTTGAAGTAGCCCGCGCCCGTCGACTGCATGTCGATGGTCTGCGGTGCCATGGTGATGATCAGACCCGACCCGGCCTTCGTGGACAGGGCGCGCAGGGCCTGCGTCATGTACGTGGGGTTGAGGCCGTTCTCCAGGTCGATGTCGACGCCGTCGAAGCCGTAGGTCTGCATCAGGGAGTAGACCGAGTTGGCGAAGTTCGTCGCGGAGGCCGGGTCGCTGACCGAGACGGTGCCCTTCTCGCCGCCGACCGAGACGATGACCTTCTTGCCGGCCGCCTGCTTGGCCTTGATGTCGGCCTTGAACTGGTCGACCGTGTAGCCCTTCAGGCCCGCCGAGTCGAGGTTGAAGGTGACCGCGCCGGGCGTGGTCGTGGCGTCGGCGAAGGCGACCGCGATGATGTCGTACGCCGAGGGGACGTCGGAGATCTTCTGGACGGTGGCGCCGTTGTTGAAGTTCTGCCAGTAGCCCGTCACCGCGTGCTTGGGCAGGTTGCCGCCGTGGTTGCCGTCGCCGCCGCCGGGCGCCGTGGTGGCGCTCACCGCCGCCGACCTGGCCGACTCGCCCGCCGCGTTGGTCGCCGAGACCTGGAAGGAGTAGGCGGTGGAGGCGGACAGTCCGCTCACCGTCGTGGAGGTGCCGGTGACCGCCGAGACCTTGGTGCCGTCGCGGTAGACGTTGTAGCCGGTGGCGCCCGAGACCGCGCTCCAGGACAGGTCGACCGAGGAGGAGGTGGCGTTGCCCGCCGCCAGTCCCGCCGGGGTCGACGGGACCGTCGGGTCGGGGTCGCCCCCGCCGCCCCCGTCCGGGCCGGAGACGGACACGTCGTCGGCGTAGTAGGCCGCCTGGCCGTACCAGCCGTGCAGATAGACCGTGACCGAGGTGGTCGAGGAGCCGGTGGTGAAGGTCGTGGAGAGCTGCTTCCACGCGGCCGAGTCCGGGGTCCAGGTGGAGACGTCCGTGGTGCCGGTGCCGGTGGCGCCGAGGTAGGTGTAGCCGCCCTGCACCCAGGCGCTCAGCGTGTACGTCGAGTTGGGCTTGACGGCCACCTTCTGGGTGCACTGCGCGGTGTCCTGCCCGGCCGGGGCGGCCTTCAGCGCGGACGAACCGGCGTGCACCGGCGTGGAGACGGTCGAACCGCTGCCTGCCGAACAGGTCCAGTTGCTCAGACCCGCCTCGAAGCCGGCGTTCTTGGCGTTGTTGACGTCGGCGGCCGAGGCCTGGCCGGCGCCCGCCAGGGAGAGGGCCATGGCCGCGGTGACGGCTCCGGACCAGATGCTCAGCGGCCGGAGCCGTCTGCTTGAGGGCGTGCCTGGGGCGCGGTCCACTGGGGCCTCCGGGGGAGAGGAGAAGGAAGGGAGGGAAGAGAGCAAAGGGCGGGAAGAACGGGAAGGAAGTACGGGAAGGAAGAGAAGGAAGAGGGGGAGAGCGGGAGGGGAAGTCATGAACTGCGGTGCCGCTGCTGGTCGTACAAGTTGGTCCAGACCAATTGCATTGTCAAGAGGTCCAGACCAAATCCGTGCCCTGCGAGGCGTCCGGAACCGTCCGCTCCGTGCCCTCCGTCCGGCGCGGCGGGAGTCAACCGGCCGTCCCGCCGCCACGCTTTCGGGTCGGCTCCGGGCGCACAACCTGCCCGGGTTTGAAATGACTTGTGCGGCAACGCATGCCATCGGGTCGGCGAATCGCTGTTCTCCGGTCACAGGCGCGTGGTTACAGTGCTCACGTAGTCACGCAGTGAAGTCAACTCGGTGCGCCGGACGAACACCGGCGGGCCGACCGGCGGCAGACGGGGAGCTGGCGTGTCAACTGCGATCGCGGTGACCGGCGCGGACATGGCACTGCCCGCCCAGGACGAACGGACCGTGCCCGCAGCGGTCCTCGGGGACCTGGCCCGGGAGCCCCTGGAGCGCACGCTCGACGGCATACGGACCCTGCTCGACCAGCACCCGCATCTGATCGTCGTGTACTCGCGCGCCCTGCCCGCCGGGGCCGAGCGCCGGCTGCACACGGTGCGTTCGCTGCTGGAGAGCGACCGCATCGCCCTCTACCGCTCCGACCTGCCGCCGCTCGGAGTCGCCGTCCTGGCCCGCCAGTTACGCCAGCTGGCCTCCTGCGACCTCGGCCCCGGGGTGCTGGCCTCGGCCGCCCGCCTGCTCACGCACTACGTCCACTGCGGTGCCGTGCTCAACTCCGTCACCCGCCTGGACCGCGTCCCCGTCGACCTCAAGGCGCACGCCAGGTCCTGGGTGCCCGGCAGCCAGTTCGGCGTCCTCGCCCATCCCCAGCCCCAACTGGTGCGCATCGGGCCCGAAGCCACCCTAGCCGGACCGGACTTCGCGACCTGGATGCTGGTCGCCAAGGGCCAGCTCCAGTCCGACTGGATCGGCGCCCATCTCGCCCCGGCCTGGCGGGCGCTCGGCCTGCGCGAGGCCGCCCTGCCGGGTGAGTCCGCCGCCTGGTGGGGCACCGGGAAGCTGATCGAGTTCTGCGGCTATCTGCCCGACCTGTCGGTCCTCTACCAACTCGTCGCCTCCGTACGGCAGAGCGTGTGCCACTGGTGCGGCATCGACGTCATCGGCGACCGCTGCGTCTTCTGCTCCGCCGCACCGCCCGACCCGGGCGAACGGCCGGACGGCCAGGGGGAGTACGGCGCGTCCGGTGCGTACGGCGCGTACGACGCTTCCGGTACGTCCGGTGCGCACGGCGCTTCCGGCACGCAGGGTGCGCCGGGGGCGTACGAGGCGCACGAGCCGTACCGGACCCGAGAGAGCCGCGCGCCCGCCGGGTGAGCCCGCGCCCCCCGGCCGACGTACCGGTGGACCGTACGGCCGCACCGGTACGGCACCACCGGGCACCACCCGCACCCCGTCGAATCCGCTCGAACGAACCCCCCAACGAGGTCGTACGGCTCATGAACTCCCGTCAGCGCCGCGGTGTGATACTCCTGCTCCTGTCCGTGCTGTGCGCCCTCGGCGCGTTCGCCGGCGTGCTCTCCCTCATCAGCGACGTCAGGTCGAAGGTCGGCCCGGAGGTGACGGCGTACCAGCTGAAGGCCGACGTACAGCCGTACACACCGCTGAGCGCGGGCCAGTTCGAGAAGGTCCGGATGCCCAAGCGCTGGCTGTCGCCCAACGCCGTCACCGACCTCGGCCAGGTCCGCGGCAAGATCGCGGTCACCACGCTGCGCCAGGGCTCCCTGCTCCAGAGCGACATGATCGTGAACCAGCCCGCGCTGCGCCCCGGGCAGCAGGAGGTCGCCATCATGATCGACGCCGCCACCGGTGTGGCCGGCAAGATCACCCCCGGCGCCACCGTCAACGTCTACGCCACCTTCCCCGGGGCACGGCAGGGCGACCCCGCCCAGTCCAAGATCATCGTGACCAACGCCCGGGTCCTGGACGTCGGCCGGATCACCGCCCTCGACCCCGGCGCCGACAGCCGCGACCGGCAGCCCACCGAGGCCGTGCCCATCACCTTCGCGCTCTCCACCATCGACGCCCAGCGCATCACCTACGCCGAGTCCTTCGCCCAGCGGGTCCGGCTCGCACTGGTGGCGCCCGGCGGCGACACCGACGTGCCGGCCAAGGACCGGACCTACGAACTCGCGAACGACAAGTGAGAGGCCCGCAGCCATGCCCACCAGGATCCTCCCGGCAGCCGGCGACGCGGACGCGGTCCGGTCCCTCACGACCCTGCTCAGCCAGCTCCCCGACGCGGAACCGCTGGCCGCCGTCGGCGACTCCACCCAGCTCGTCGACACCCTCGCCCGGCTGGCCGCCGAATCCGTCGACGAACTGCCCGAGGTCGTGGTCGTGCACGAACGCGTCGGCCCCGTCCCCGCGCTGGAGCTCATCCGCGAGGTCGCGCTGCGCTTCCCGGCCGTCGGCGTCATCCTCGTCACCTCCGACGCGAGCCCCGGCCTGTTCTCCGCCGCCATGGACGCCGGTGCCCGCGGCCTGGTCCCGCTGCCGCTGGGCTACGAGGAACTGGCCAGCCGGGTCCAGGCGGTGGCCCAGTGGTCGGTGGGCGTACGGCGCCACCTGGGACACGGCGCCGACCTGTCCGGCGGGGCCGGCGGGCGCGTGGTCACGGTGAGCGGCGCCAAGGGCGGCGTCGGCACCACCCTGACCGCCGTCCAGCTCGCCCTGGCCGCCCAGGCGTCCGGCCACAGCACCGCCCTGGTCGACATGGACCTCCAGACCGGTGACGTCGCCTCCTACCTGGACGTCCGGTTCCGCCGCTCGGTCGTCGACCTGGCCGCCATCACCGACATCTCGCCGCGTGTCCTCGCCGACGCCGTCTTCCGGCACGACACCGGCCTCGCCCTGCTGCTCGCCCCCGGCGAGGGCGAACGCGGCGAGGAGGTCACCGACCGGGCCGCCCGCCAGATCGTCGGCGCGCTGCGCTCCCGCTACGAGATCGTCGTGCTGGACTGCGGGTCCCAACTGGGCGGCGCGGGCGCGGCGGCCGTGGAGACCGCCGACACCGCGCTGCTGCTCACCACCCCGGACGTGATCGCGGTGCGCGCCGCGAAGCGGACCGTGCGGATGTGGGACCGGCTCCAGGTCCGCAAGGCGGAGGAGACCACCGTCGTGGTCAACCGCCACAACCGGGCCACGGAGATCCAGCCCGCGCTCATCGGCCGGATCACCGGCACGCCGGTGGCCGCGACCGCCGTCCCCGCCAACTTCAAGGAGCTCCAGGGCCTCGTCGACGCCGGCCGCATCCACGAACTGGACGCCCGGAGCACGGTCAAGCAGGCCCTGTGGGGCCTGGCCGCCGAACTCGGTCTGGTCAAGCGGCCGGTGACCACCGCCAAGGGACACGGCCGGATGCACGGCGACCGGGGCTCGGTCAGCTTCCGGCGGCGCAGGGAGGCGGGGGGATGAGCGGGGGGACGAGCGGGGCGACCAGGGGGCGACGGCGGTTACGGGGCGGCGTGCGGGGCGGGGGCCCGGGGTCTCCGGTGCTGTGCGGCGGTGCGCGGGGCGCGGGCGCGCGGTCTCCGGTGCCGTACGGCGGTGCGCGGGTGAGGCTGAGGCTGCGGCTGCGGTCCGACAGCGGGCAGGTCGCCGTCGAGTTCCTGGGCATGGCCCCCACCATCATCGTCACGCTCGTCCTGATGTGGCAGTGCGTGCTGCTGGGATACACGTTCACGCTCGCCGGGAACGCCGCCGACGAGGGAGCCCGGGTGGGCACCGCGGCCACCGGCGACTACCAGGGCGCGTGCGAGCGGGCCGCCCTGGGCGCGCTGCCGGGCGCCTGGCACGGCGACGCCGCGATCGACTGCGGAGGGCGGGGGAGCGGCTATGTGACGGCGACCGTGCACCTGCGCGTCCCCGTCCTGCTGCCGGGCCTGATCGGGTTCCCCATCCCGGTGAGCGGCCATGCCGCCGCCGTGGAGGAGGTGAAGCGCTGAGATGCCGTGGATCCGGCGGTCCCGGCGCGGCGCGCGCGCCGACCGTGGCCAGGTCGCCATCGAGTACCTGGGCTTCGTCCCGGTCCTGCTGCTGGTCGGCCTCGCGGCCATCCAGATCGGACTCGTCGCCTTCTGCGCCCTCCAGGCCGGTACGGCGGCACGGGCGGGGGCGCGCGCCGCCTCGCTCGGTCACGACGCGCAGGCGGCGTGCGCGGCGGCGGTCAGCGGCGGCCTCTCCGGCCGTACCACCTGCTCCCCCGCCGCCGGGGGCGACACGGTCACCGTCACGGCCACCGTGCGCATCCCCTCCGTCATCCCGCTGTGGAACCCGGTCGGCACGGTCCGCAAGACCGCCACCATGCCGCTCGACGACCCCCGCTCGACCAGTGACCGAGGACGAGGAGCCCCGCCCCCATGAGTCTGCGCGCACGCATCAACTCCCCGCAGGAGCAAGGCAGCCGGGGCGAGGACGCCCATCTGGTCGCCTCCTACCGGGCGAAGCTCCTGGAGGAGATCGACCTCGCGGAGATGAGCGCGCTCGCCCCCGCCGAGCGCCGGGTACGGCTGGAGCGGGTGCTCGGGCACATCATCAGCCGCGAGGGCCCGGTCCTGTCGACGGCCGAGCGCTCCCGGCTGATCCGCCGGGTGGTCGACGAGGCCCTCGGCCTCGGCATCCTGGAACCCCTGCTCGAAGACGCGTCCATCACCGAGATCATGGTCAACGGCCCCGACGCGATCTTCGTGGAGCGCGGTGGCCGGGTCGAGCAGCTCCCGCTCCGCTTCGCCTCCCACGAGCAGCTGATGCAGACCATCGAACGGATCGTCTCCACCGTCAACCGGCGCGTGGACGAGACGAACCCCATGGTCGACGCCCGGCTGCCGTCCGGCGAACGCGTCAACGTGATCATCCCGCCGCTGTCGCTGACCGGCCCCGTCCTCACCATCCGCCGCTTCCCGCGCTCCTTCACCCTCCAGGAGCTGATCGGGTTCGGCTCGCTCGACGAGCACATGCTCTATCTGCTCGCCGGACTGGTGCAGGCCAGGTTCAACATCATCGTCTCCGGCGCCACCGGCACCGGCAAGACCACGCTGCTCAACGCCCTGTCCGGACTGATCCCGGACGGCGAGCGCATCATCACCATCGAGGACTCCGCCGAACTCCAGCTCCAGCAGCACCACGTCGTACGCCTGGAGGCCCGCCCGCCCAACGTCGAGGGCCGCGGCCGGATCAGCATCCGCGACCTCGTCCGCAACTCGCTGCGCATGCGCCCCGACCGCATCGTCGTCGGCGAGGTCCGCGGCGGCGAGTCGCTGGACATGCTCCAGGCCATGTCGACCGGCCACGACGGCTCGCTGGCCACCGTGCACGCCAACAGCGCCGAGGACGCCCTGATGCGCCTTCAGACCCTGGCCTCCATGTCCGAGGTGGAGATCCCCTTCCCGGCGCTGCACGACCAGATCAACAGTGCCGTGGACGTCCTCGTCCAGCTCACCCGCTTCGCGGACGGCGCCCGCCGCGTCACCGAGATCGCCCTGCTCGACAGCCACGGCGGCGAGCCGTACCGGCTGACCACCGTGGCCCGCTTCGCCGCCCGGCCCATGACCGCGGACGGCCGCATCCACGGTGCCTTCGCGCACCACCCGCTGCCCCGCCGCGCCGCCGACCGCCTCCACATGGCGAGCCAGCCCGTCCCCGCGGCCTTCGGCGTCGCCCGGTCCACGGACCAACTGGCCACCCGGGAAGCCGTATGAGCCGTATGCCTAGTACGACGCCTGCGACGCCTGCGACGCCTGCGACGCCTGCGACGCCTGCGACGCCTGCGACGCCTGCGACGCCCACGGCCACCCCGCCACGACGCGTCCGGAGCAGGCGGTCAGGAGCCGTCCCGCGGTCAGGAGCCACCCCATGGAACTGAGCACCCTCGTCACCCTCACCACCGGGGTCGCCCTGCTGGCCTGCGTCCTGGCCGTCGTCGGCCTGCACGCCTACACCTCCGGCCGGGCCCAGCGCGCCGAACTCGTCGACCGGCTCGCCCTGACCGGCGGCACCGAGACGGGCCGCAGACGCCGCTTCCGCTCCCTGGACCGCAGACTGCGCCGCACCGCCCTCGGCCGCCGGCTGGAACTGCGGCTCGCCGCCACCGGCCTGGACGTCACCCCCGGAGAGTTCTTCGCCTGCATGCTCGCCGTGGTGGCGGCCCTCTGGCTGATCGGCCAGGCCGCCCTGGCCCCGTTCTTCGGGCCGCTCGCCGGGATCCTCGGTGTCTGGGCCGCCGTGCAGTTCCTCAACTGGCAGCGCGCCAAACGCATCGAGAAGTTCATCAACCAGCTCCCCGAACTCGCCCGCATCCTGGCCAACGCCACCCAGGCCGGCCTCGCCCTGCGCACCGCGATCGGCATGGCCGCCGAGGAACTGGAGGCTCCCGCGGGCGAGGAACTGGGCAAGGTCGCCCACCAGCTCGCGCTGGGCGCCTCGATGGACGACGCCCTCGGCGAACTCGCCGACCGGCTGCCCTCCCGCGAACTCGTCGTCCTGGTCACCACCCTCGTCCTGTCCAACCGGGCCGGCGGCCAGGTCGTCGGCGCCCTGCGCAACCTCACCGAGACCCTGGAGGAGCGCAAGGAGACCCGCCGCGAGATCCGCACCCAGCTCTCCCAGGTCAACATGACCTCGTACGCGGTACCCGTGCTCGGCGTCGGCGCGCTCTTCCTGATGAACGGCGTCAAGTCCGGTGCCCTGGAGCGCATGACGGGCTCCCCGCTCGGCCAGGGCGCCGTGATCGTCGCCTTCGCGCTCTACGCCGTCGGCTTCTTCCTCATCCGCCGGATGTCCCGTATCGACGTATAGCGCCAGAACGGCCCGCGGGAGCGGGCGAGTCGGAAGCACCGGAAGACAGAAAGGAGAGAACCGACGATGGCATGGCTGCTCGCCCTGGTGGCGGCGCTCGGCGTCGCGGGCGTCTTCGCCGGTGTCCGCATGTACCGCGCGGACGCCCGGCTGCCCAGCGACCTCGCCCTCGCCCTGGAGGTCGGCGCCACCCGCACCGGCGCGGTGGGCTCCGTCATCGACCGCCTGGGCATGCGCTACGCCCCCGCCGTACTGCGCCTGATGGGCCCCAAGCTGGTCGCACGCTACCGCCGCAAGATCGACCTGGCGGGCAACCCGGGCGGCCTGACCATCGACCGCTACGCGGCCCGGCGCGCGGTCTACGGCTTCCTCGGCGGCTTCGGCGGCCTGATCTCCCTGCTGCGCGGACAGTACGTCGTCGCGCTCCTCCTCTTCGCCTTCGGCGCGTTCTGGACCGAGGTCGGCATCTGGTCGGCCATCCGCATCCGCCGCGACGTCATCGAGCGCACGCTGCCCGACTTCCTCGACGTCCTCGCCGTGGTGGTGAGCGCCGGACTCGGCTTCCGCCAGGCGCTGGACCGGGTGGCCTCCCGGTACGAGGGCCCGTGGGCGGACGAACTGCGCATCACCCTGCGCCAGATGGACCTCGGGATGAGCCGCCGCGAGGCGTTCGCGGAACTGCGCCGCCGCAACGACTCCGAGCAGGTCGCCATGTTCGTCACCGCCCTCCAGCAGGGCGAGGAACTGGGCGCGCCGATCGTCGACACGCTCGTGTCCCTGGCCAAGGACATGCGCCGCACCGACGCGCAGAACGCCCGCCGCAAGGCCGCCCGCGCGGTCCCCAAGGCCACCATGATGATCACCACCTTCATGGTCCCGGCCACCCTCATCCTCCTCGCCGCGGGCCTCCTCCTGGGCTCCGGCGTGGACTTCGGCTCCGTCACAGGGGAGTAGGAGCCAGATGCGTACGACCATGCCGACCACGCCGACCATGCCGACCACGCCGACCACGGAGGAACGCCACCTCCGCACGGGCTTGCTCCGGCACGCGCCGCGCACGGCGCCGGAAGCGGGGGGAGGGGGAGGGGACCCCGAGCCTGCGCCGGTCCCGGTCCCGGCACAGGTACAGGTACCCGAGGGTGTCCCCGCCCTGGCGTCGGCTCCCGCCCCGCACCCCCTCGCGCCGGAAAAGCTCCAGATCAGCGCCCTGCAAGCGATGTGCCGCCATGTCTTCGCGTTCCGCCTGGCGATGATCGCGCTGGCCGCCCCCGTCGCCCTCGTGCACGCCGCCCCCGGCCTGGCCGTCCGCCTGGTGGGCGCCGCGGTGGTCGTCACCTTCATGGGCTCCTACGTGCTCTTCCGGGACTGGGAGCGCTTCGGCCCGCTGCTCCTGCGGCACCCCACCCTCCTCGTCCTGGACACCCTCTTCGGCGCGCTCCCGCTCATCGCGGCCGGACCGGACAGCGTCCTGGCGTACGTCAGCGTCTGCACCCCGCTGCTGGCCGGCCTCGTCTACAGCTGGCGCGGCGCGGCGCTCTTCGCCTCGCTCCAGTCGCTGATCCTCCTGCTGGTGCACATCGCCGCCAGACAGCCGCACGCCGACCTGGCCCAGTCCGCCCTCTTCCCCGGCCTGTGCCTGATCGTGGGCGCGGTCGGCGCCACCCAGCGCACGCTGCTTCTCCGCTTCGGCGAGGCCACCCGCACGCTGACCGCGGTCCAGGCACGGCTCGCCGTCACCGAGGCCGTGAACGCCGAACGCGCCCGGCTGGCACGGGAGATGCACGACTCGGTGGCGAAGACCCTGCACGGTGTGGCCCTGGCCGCAGACGGTCTGGCGTGTTCGGCCGGGGTGGTCCGCCCGGACCCGGCCCTGATCCGGCGGCAGGCCGACCTGGTCGCCCGCTCGGCCCGCCGCGCCGCCGCCGAGTCACGGGACCTCCTCACGGACCTGCGGCGCGCGCACGACCCGGACCGCAGGACGGACCTGTGCGCGGAACTGGGTTCCGAGGCGCGGGCGTTCAGCGTCCGCACGGGCGTGCCGACAACCTTCCGCACGGCCACGGCCCCCACCACGGCCCCGAGCGCGGCCCCCACCACGGCTTCGACCACGACGATGCCCCCGCTGCCGCCCGCCGTCGCCCGCCACCTCCTCGCCATCGCCGCCGAGGCGATGGAGAACGCCCACCGCCACGCCGCGCCGACCCGCGTCGAGGTCGGCGCGGACGTCGACGGCGGCCTGCTCCGCCTCACCGTCCGCGACGACGGCCGGGGCCTGCCCCCGGGCACCACTCTCGAACACCTGCGTGACAGCGGCCACTTCGGACTGCTCGGCATGACCGAACGCGCCACCGCGATCGGCGCCCGCCTCCGTATGGTCCCGGCCGATCGCCCTGGGACCGGCACGGAAGTCCGCGTCGAACTCCCTTTGGACGCCCTGCCGCCTCACCCTCCCCACCCGCCCTCCGGCCCCTGACCGCCCTCCCGCACCGCCTCCGGACCCCGCCCGCACCCGAGAGGAGGCCCCGATGCCGCCCGCGACGCCGCCCCCGACCCCCGCCCCGCCGCCGTCCCCGGAACCAGGACCAGGCCGCGGCCGGCCCCTGACGGTCGTGGTCGCGGACGACAACCCGGTGGTCCGCGCCGGGCTGACGGCGCTGCTCTGCGGGCGCGCGGACATCACGGTGGTGGCCCAGGCCGCGGACGGCCGCGAGGCGTGGGAGGCCACCCGCCTGCACCGGCCGGACGTGGTCCTGCTCGACGTCCGGATGCCCGGGGTGGACGGCATCTCCGCCCTGCCGTACCTCGTACCGGTCGCCCCGGTCCTGATGCTCACCTACAGCCGTGAGCCGGAGGTCGTCCAGGAGGCCCTGCGCCGGGGCGCGGGCGGCTATCTGGTCCACGGCGAGTTCACCGCCGACCAACTGGTCGACGCCGTACGGGACATCACGCACGGACGCGCCCACCTCACCGCCACGGCGGCGGGAGCCCTGCTGGACCAGCTCCGACAGCGCCCGGCACCGGCGGCGGGCTCCCTGCCGGAGGACCTGGGGGATGCGAATGCACACGAGTCAGTGGCCTCAACTCCCGCTCGCCCCACTATTTCTGTCGAATCGCTTTCGCAGATGCAACCGACTGTGAGACAGTCGTCCCCGGTCGACAGAGCGAGGTTCCGGCTCAGCGCGAGGGAGGCGGAGATCATGGACCTCATCGCATCCGGCATGACGAACCAGCAGATCGCCACCGCCTGCTTCATCAGCGAGAAGACCGTCAAGAACCACATCAACCGGATCTTCGCCAAGCTGCACAGCACCAGCCGCGCCGAGGCCGCCGCCAAGTGGCTCGGCACGGCCCCGGACTCCCCGTCGCAGGGACGGGGGTGACCCGGGATGCCGACGCCCGGGATCTGGGCCCGGAATTGGGCCCACGGACCCTCGGAACGCCCCTCCGCCCCGCCCTACCCTTCCCCTGCCGCGACCGGCACCGAGCCCGAACCCGGAGGGGATCACCATGAGCAACCTGATGCTGAAGACCGCGGTTGCGACCAAGGTCCGCGTACAGGGCTGGAAGAACACCACCACAGCGGCGATGCGCCGCCGCACCGGCGACCGGGGGCAGACGGCGGTGGAGTATCTGGGCATCCTCGCCGTCGTGGTGGCGATCGTGCTCGTCATCAACGGCACGAGCATCGGGCAGACGATCCTCAACAAGATCACCGGGCTGATCGGCAAGGTCGGCAATTGACGCACCGCCGCCGGTACGGCGACGCGGGACAGGCATTCCCCATCTACATCACGGTGATGGCGGGCCTGCTCTTCCTCGCGTTGGTGTACTTCGCGGTCGGCCAGGCGACGGTGAACCGCAGCGGTGCCCAGACGGCCGCGGACGCCGCTGCGCTCGCCGCGGCCCAGGACACCAGGGACCAACTCGCGGGTGAATGGGTGGCGGCGGTCCTCGACCCGAACGAGTGGCAGGAGATCCTCACCGGTCACGGCCGGGAAGTTCGCTCCTCGTGCTGGCGGGCCGCCGAACTCGCCGCTCAGAACGACGCGCATCTCCTGGACGGTGCCTGCCGGCAGCAGTTCCTGGGCTACACAGTCAGGGTCGAGACCGACAATCCCGTGGGAGAGTCCGTCGTCCCCCTGACGAGCACCAAGCACTCCAAAGCGTCCGCTACGGCCGTGATCGAGCCGCGCTGCGACATCGGTCCACCGGCAGCGGATGCCGGGGCCGGTCCGTTGCCGGTGCTCACGTGCCACGGCAAGCAGTGGGACGTGGACCCGAAGAACCCCACGGATCTCCCCGAGCCCCAGGACCTCTTCGACGTCCACCTGGCCGACCGACCTGCGAACGACGAGTGAAGAAGGAAGCAGAGCGATGAGCATGCGGTTCACTGCGAGGACCCGCAGGGGTCTGCTCGCGTTGACCATGGCGGCCGGGCTGGCCGTCGGTGCGGTCGGCTGCGGCGGTGGCGGCGAGGACAAGCACCCGGAACCCACGTCCGCGGCGTCCAAGGACAGCGGGGGGTCCGTTCCGAGTGCTCAGCAGGGTCAGTCGCAGGCGCCCCTGGCGGAACTGCGGGGGCCGGACGGGCTCCTCTTCCAGGCCACTTCGGCACAGCGCGACGCGGGCGGATTCGTCACCGTCAACGGCGTCCTGAAGAACGACGGCGCGAAGTCGGCCGTCATCCCCTCACAGATGAGCGGCGACGAGACCGAGATCATCAAGCACGGTCAGTCGCTCGGCGGAGCCACGCTCGTGGACTCCAACGGGAAGAAGCGCTACTACGTGCTCCGGGACACGGACGGGCGGCCGCTGACGACGGTGGGCCTGACGACGATCGAGTCGGGGCAGACACTCCCCGTCTTCATGCAGTTCCCCGCCCCCCCGACCACCACCACCGACGTCACCCTCCAACTCCCCACCTTCTCCAGCGGCACCATCAAGATCTCCGGGTGAGGCGGCCACCATGACCCACACCTTCACCCCCACCCCCACCCGCACCCCGCCCCGCCGAGGCCCCCTCGTCCTCGCCGCCGCGGCCGCCCTCCTGCTCACCGCGCAGTTCTACGGCGCGGCGGCGGTCCGTGCGGACGGTACGGATCCGAGCGTCCCGCCGGGCACCGAGGCGTCCGCGTCGCCGCCCGTCCGGGTCGACCCGAACGACCCTGACCTCAAGCTCCCGGAGGGCGCCACCCTCGCCGCGCCCAAGGTGCTGGACATCAAGTCGGTCGTCGAGGACCAGGGCGGTGAGGAACGCCGCGAGGACACCAACACCGACGTGACGTTCGCGCTCCAGGCGGAGGTCCTGTTCGCCAAGGACAGCGCGAAACTGAGCGACCAGGCCCGCTCCCGTATCGACGCCATCGCGCAGGAGATCAAGAAGCAGCACGCCCCCCAGGTCCGCGTCTTCGGCTTCACCGACAACCTCGGCACCCACGAACACGGCGTCGTCCTGTCCAAGCAGCGCGCCAACGCCGTCCAGGACGTCCTCTCCCAGGAGCTGAACGACCCGAACGTCACCTTCGACGTACGCGGCTACGCGGAGGACTACCCCATCGCGGACAACTCCACGGAGGACGGCCGCAAGAAGAACCGCCGGGTGGAGGTCACCTTCCCCCGCACCCAGAGCTGACGGACCGCTCGTGCCTGTGCCCCTACACCCGTACCTCCACCCGGACCCCCGCCCGCAGCCCCCACCCCGCCATCGCCCCCGCCGCCGCCTCCAGGACGTGCCGGGAGCGGAGGCGGGGCAGGCCCAGGCGGCCCGGACGCATCGTGACGACGGCGAGGACGCGCAGCCGCCGGTCGAGGTAGGCGACGTCGATCGGGACGCGCATGCCGAACGTGTGGACGCTGCCCGCGGGCGAGAGCAGCAGCGCACCGTCCACCCGGTCCCGGCCGAGCAGTCCCTTCGTCCGGGCCCGGTAGGACGTGGCCAGCTCAAGCGGCACCACGAGCCCGTCCACGGCCCCGCCCACCCTGCCCGCCGTGCCCACCCTGCCCAGCTCGTCCATGGGCCCGTGCACCACCAGGCTGCCCCGCCCGTCCCGCCATCGCGCCCCCATGCCGCCGGCCGCCTCCTCACCGCCGCTGCGCCGCGTACGTTCCCCGCCGACCGTAGCCGTCCGGCGAACAGACCCGCCAGACTCACCAGCCCCGTCCCGGCCAGGGTCCCCGCGTGCGCGTACTCCTGATCGTCGTCGCCGCCCTGTGGGGCGCGGGTGCCGGGCTGCTGGTGCCCCGCGCCGCGCACCGGCTGTCGGTGGAGGCCGGTGCGCCGTGGCGGGCAAAGTGCCCCGGCGGGCATCCGTTCGGCGGGGCGCTGGGCGGCTGGGTGGGGCGGGCGCGCTGCGCCCCCGCCTCCGGGCCCTGCGGGGGGTACGGGCCGAGCACCCCGGCCGTCGCGGCCGTCACCGCCCTCGTCTGCGCCGCGCTCACCGCCGCCACCGGACCGCGCCCGGAGGCGGCGGTCTGGCTGCTGGCCGCGCCGGTCGGCGTCCTGCTCGCGCTCGTCGACCACCGGGTGCGGCGGCTCCCGGACGTCCTCACCCTGCCGCTCGCCGCCGGGAGCGCGGCGCTGCTGGGCCTGGCCGCGCTGCTGCCCGCCGCCGCCGGATCCTGGCCGGACGCGCTGCTGGGCGCGCTCGCCCTGGGCGCCGCCTACTTCGTCCTCTTCCTCGTCAACCCGTCCGGGATGGGCTTCGGCGACGTCAAACTGGCGCTGTCGCTCGGGGCGTTGCTCGGCTGGTACGGCTGGCCGGTGCTGATCACGGGCGGCTTCGCCGGGCTGTTCTACGGCGCCGTGTACGGTCTCGGCCTGGTGCTGCTGCGCCGGGCGGGGCGCGGGGCGACGATGCCGCTGGGCCCGTTCATGCTCGCCGGGGCGTGCACAGGCGTGCTCCTGGGAGCCGCCGCGGCCTGACGGGAACACATCGCGCCGCGGACGGCATGAGCCGCGAAGTCCCTGGGGAGGAACCCCGCATGACCGTTCTCGGCGCTGTCTTCCGTCCCCAACTGCCCCCCGAGCGACTGCGGTCGATGGCCCGTCTCGCCGACGACGCGGGCATCGAGGAGCTGTGGCTGTGGGAGGACTGCTTCCTGGAGGGCGGGATCTCCACGGCCGCCGCCGCGCTCGCCTGGACCGAGCGGGTCCGGGTCGGCGTCGGCCTGCTCCCCGTGCCGCTGCGCAATGTGGCCGTGGCCGCGATGGAGGCGGCCACGCTGCACCGGCTCTTCCCGGGCCGCGCGCTCCTCGGGGTGGGGCACGGCGTGCAGGACTGGATGGAGCAGGCCGGGGCGCGCGTCGAGTCCCCGATGACCCTGCTGCGGGAGTACGCGGACGCGCTGCGCGCCCTGCTGGGCGGCGAGCGGCTCACCACCCAGGGCCGGTACGTCCGGCTGACCGACGTGGCCCTGGACTGGCCACCGCCGCCGGGCAGCGAGGTCCCGGTCCTCGCCGGTGCCACCGGGCCGCGCACGCTGCGGCTGTCCGGTGAGGTCGCCGACGGCACGATCCTCACCGTCGCGACCTCGCCGGAGGGCGTCCGCCGGGCCCGTCGGCTCATCGACGAGGGGCGGGAGGCGGCGGGCCGCACCGGGCCGCACCGCGTCGTCGTCAACCTCCTCACCACCACCGGACCCGACGCCCTGCGCCGCCTGCGCACCGAACTGGCCAACGAAGGCGTGGACACCGTGCCCGATCTGGGGGTCGCCGGTGACGCGCAGGCCGTGGCGAAGGCCGTCCGCGCCCTCGCCGACGCCGGTGCGGACACGGTGGTCCTCCAGCCCACGGCCGACGAACCGGACCCCGAGGGCTTCCTCCGCTTCACCGCCGAAGAGGTGCGCCCGCTGGTGCCCTGACCGCCACCGCCACCGCCACCGCCACCGCCACCGCCACCGTCACCGCCCCGGCCGGCGACGACCGACCGCGGCTCCCCGCCTCCCGCTCCCCGCCCCGCGCCCCGTAAACCGGTCGGCGGACCGCGCCCCGCCTGAGAAGATCGCCGCCATGGCACACCACGACCCCCGCCACCCACATCCGCACCCGCACCCGCATCCCCACGCGGATCCCCACCCCCGTCCCCGATCGTTCGAGGACCTCGTGGCCGAAGGCGCCGCCGTGCCCACGGAGGGGTGGGACTTCTCGTGGTTCGCGGGGCGGGCCACCGAGGAGCGACCCTCCTGGGGGTACGCGGTGTCGCTGGCGGACCGGCTGGCCGGTGCGGACGCGGTGCTCGACGTGCAGACCGGGGGCGGAGAGGTGTTCGACTTCGCGCTCGGGCGGGCCGCGCGGGTCCCGGCGCTGCTCGCGGCCACCGAGGGCTGGCCGCCGAACGTGGCGAAGGCCACCGCGCTGCTGCGCCCGCGCGGCGCCGTGGTGGTCGCCGCCGCCGAGGCCGCGCCGCTGCCGTTCGCCGAGGGCGCCTTCGACCTGGTGGCGAGCAGGCACCCGGTCCGCCCGCACTGGGCGGAGATCGTCCGCGTACTGCGCCCCGGCGGCACGTACTTCGCCCAGCACGTGGGACCGGCCAGCGTCTTCGAACTCGTCGAGTGGTTCCTGGGGCCGCAGCCCGAGCAGACCCGCACCGCCCGGGACCCCGGCCGGGAGCGCGCGGAGGCGGAGGCGGCCGGCCTCGACGTGGTCGCGCTGCGGGCCGAGCGGCTGCGCATGGAGTTCCACGACATCGCGGCCGTCGTCCACTTCCTGCGCAAGGTGGTCTGGATGGTCCCCGGCTTCACGGCCGAGGCGTACGAGGACCGGCTGCGGGAGCTGCACGGGCGGATCGCGGCGGACGGCCCGTTCGTGGCGTACAGCGCGCGCCATCTCTTCGAGGCGCGCAAGCCGCTCTGACCGGGTCCGGAGCCGTTCACACCGGTCACAGTTTCCACATCGTTATCGTCTTTCCCTCCCGTCACTGCTCCGTCTGGCGTAAGTTCAGACCAACGAAATTCGCGTGAGCAAAGCTGCGCGAGGGGCATCGCGCAGTGGAGGGGGCTGCGCGGCGCCGTGCCCCCTGATGGCGGCGGCCGTGTCCGGTCCGGCCGGCCCGGGGTGAGGCGCCCCGGGCGTCAAGCGGGTGTGAACACCCGGGTCGCCCGTGCGGGGTAAGCAAGGACGACTCGCCACGCGGGCCCCAGATGGCGCAAACCCTTCGGTTTCTGGCTCATTCGGTCGCTTTCGCCTGTGATTTCGCTGTGAACCGGCCATGATCCGGTAAGGAATGGCAGATTCCATCACTGCCGAAACGTCGCCGGGCGAATCCGGAGAGTAGTTGTGGCGCGCTGATGCACGCAGCATCACTTACGAAGGGTTATGGTGGAAACCCCCCCTCGGGCCGGTCCGTCTCCCCCCCACGGACCGGCCCGTTTTATGTCCGGGGGCCTGCCGCCGCCCCGTCCGGGGAGCGCCGTCCCCCGGTCGGCGACCCGTCGTCGGACCCGCCGCCGGAGCCGCCGTCCCCCTGTCCGGAACCCGGCCCTGCGGCCGCCCGGCATCCGGGGGCGGCGGGCGGCCCGTTGGGGGACCCTGGGTGTGGCCGGGGGTAGGCTTCGCCCCCGGGGACCGCCATACGGACCAGGCCGCCGCACGGACAGGGAACACCCCCGGCCGCGCCTGTCCGATCCATACGGAGGGGCTGACGAACACGTGAACCTGCGCGACAAGCTGCGCAGCCTGCTGGTCAGGCTGTACGCGCGCCGGGTGGAAGGCCACCTGGACCACGCTCAGGTGCCCAAGCACATCGGCGTCATCATGGACGGCAACCGACGCTGGGCCAAGGCCGCGGGTTCCACCACCGTCCACGGACACCGGGCGGGTGCCGAGAAGATCGAGGAGTTCCTCGGCTGGTGCACCGAGACGGACGTCGAGGTCGTCACCCTCTGGCTGCTGTCCACGGACAACTTCGACCGCCCTCAGGAGGAGCTGGTCCCGCTCCTCGGCATCATCGAGGGCGTCGTGCGCGCCCTGGCCGCCGACGGCCGCTGGCGTGTGCACCACGTCGGCACCATGGACCTGCTCCCGTCCGGCATGCAGGCCGTGCTCAAGGAGGCCGAGGAGGCCACCGCCGACGTCGAGGGCATAGTGGTCAACGTGGCCATCGGCTACGGCGGCCGGCAGGAGATCGCCGACGCCGTGCGCTCCATGCTCTGCGAGGCCCACGACCGGGGCACCTCCCTGGAGGACCTTGCCGAGGCCGTCGACGTCGAGATGATCGGGCGGCACCTCTACACCCGGGCCCAGCCCGACCCCGACCTCGTCATCCGCACCAGCGGCGAGCAGCGGCTGTCCGGCTTCATGCTCTGGCAGACCGCGCACTCCGAGTACTACTTCTGCGAGGTCTTCTGGCCGGCCTTCCGCAAGGTCGACTTCCTGCGCGCGCTGCGCGACTACGCGGCCCGCCACCGCCGCTACGGCGGCTGACGCGACACGCCGCTCCCGAGGCCGCGTACCCGTTTTCACGAGGAGTTCATCCATGCGCCGTCCCGTGCTCCTGCATGGCGGTGCATGTTCGAGGGCATAAGCCAGACAGGCCGACACCCGAACCACGGGTGTCGGATCTCAGCGGGCGGCTCGGGGCCGTCCGCCCGGGAGGCCCTTTGCACCAGCCCGACCGTGCGGTCACAGCGCGGACGAAGACGTGGCGGGCCGGTCACCGGCCCGCGCATCGCGGCCGGCGACCGGCCCCGATGCCCCCGCTCTCCCGGCCCGGCATCCACCTCGTCGCTCCCCGACCTCATCCGAGGGGGTACGTCCTTCCGTGGTGACCAGCACAAAGCGCCACAAGCCAGACCGGCGCACCTACGTCCTCGACACCAGCGTCCTGCTGGCGGACCCGAACGCCCTGACCCGCTTCGACGAGCACGAGGTCGTGCTCCCCATCGTCGTGGTCACGGAACTGGAGGCCAAGCGGCACCATCCCGAACTCGGCTATTTCGCCCGGCAGGCGCTGCGTCTGCTGGACGACTACCGGGTCCGGCACGGTCGCCTCGACGCCCCCATCCCGATCGGGGACCTCGGCGGCACGATCCGGGTCGAGCTGAACCACTCGGACCCCAGCGTGCTGCCCACCGGCTACCGCCTGGGGGACAACGACTCCCGCATCCTCGCGGTCGCCCGCAACCTCCAGGCCGAGGGGTACGACGTCACCGTCGTCTCGAAGGACCTGCCGCTGCGGATCAAGGCGTCCTCGGTGGGCCTGCTCGCCGAGGAGTACCGGGCGGAACTCGCCATCACGGACGCCTCCGGCTGGACCGGGATGTCCGAACTGACGCTCCCCGCCGAGCAGGTGGACGCCCTCTTCGAGGAGGGCCGCGTCCAGGTCCCGGAGGCCGCCGCGCTGCCCGTGCACACCGGGCTGACGATCCATTCGGAGCGCGGCAAGGCCCTCGGGCGGGTCACCCCCGACGGCGACGTCCGGCTGGTGCGCGGGGACCGCGAGGTCTTCGGCATCAAGGGCCGCAGCGCCGAGCAGCGGATCGCGCTCGATCTGCTGCTCGACCCGGACATCGGGATCGTGTCGATGGGCGGCCGGGCCGGCACCGGCAAGTCGGCGCTCGCCCTCTGCGCGGGTCTGGAGGCGGTGCTGGAGCGCCGTCAGCACCAGAAGGTGATGGTCTTCCGCCCGCTGTACGCGGTCGGCGGGCAGGAACTGGGCTATCTGCCCGGCACCGAGGCGGAGAAGATGAGCCCGTGGGCACAGGCCGTCTTCGACACGCTGTCGGCGGTCACCTCGCGCGAGGTCATCGAGGAGGTCACCGCGCGCGGCATGCTGGAGGTGCTGCCGCTCACCCACATCCGCGGCCGGTCCCTGCACGACGCGTTCGTCATCGTGGACGAGGCGCAGTCCCTGGAGCGCAACGTCCTGCTGACGGTGCTCTCCAGGATCGGCGCGGACTCCCGGGTGGTGCTCACCCATGACGTGGCGCAGCGGGACAACCTGCGGGTCGGCCGCTACGACGGAGTCGTCGCCGTGGTGGAGAAACTGAAGGGGCATCCGCTCTTCGCGCATGTCACCCTGACCCGTTCCGAGCGGTCGCAGATCGCGGCCCTGGTGACCGAGATGCTGGAGGACGGGCACATCTGACGCTGTTTCGCACCCCTGTCCCGTTCCGGGGCGCTTTCAGGGGAGTCGGCGCCGTCCGGCAAAGGCCGAGAGCCTAGCCGGGCGGCGCCGTCGTGTGCGGGCCATTCCCGATATTCCGTGGGCCGAACGTGGTGTGAGCTTTCCCACGCAACACAGAATTGCCTCGCGGCGTCGGGTTGCGGCAGAGTCTCCTTCCTGTCAGGCCCCCGCATACGACACAGCTGTGCCCCCAGCGGCATCGCGCCCCTTGAGCACCACCGTCAACTCCATAACGTCGTCGTATGCCGCCCGCAGCAGCACGCGGCGCTTCCCGCAGGGGGAGTTGCGCACCGGGCCCGTGCCTCCGTGACCCCGCAGTTGGGAGGCCAGTGCCAGGGGCACGATCGCGTCCGCCAGGGTCACCGAGGCGGGCGATGCTGGAAGGAAACCGTGTGAGCCGGATCTCGGTCCGGGGATTCGCAGTGGCCTCCGCCACCGCGGTCACCGCTGTCGGAAGCGTCGTCGGTGTTGCCTCGGGCAGCACCGCCCAGAACAACGACGTCGAGGCGACGGCAGCCGACGCCACACTCCTCGCGGACATCCCGGTGGGCCAGCAGGCCCCCGTGCAGACCGCGTCCCTGACGCAGCAGGCGGACGTCCAGGCCATCGCCGCGGACGCCAGCGCCAAGAAGGACGCCGAGGAGGCGGCCCGCAAGGCAGCCGCCGAGACCGCGATCGCCAAGAAGAAGGACGCCGAGAAGGCGGCCCAGGAGGCCAAGGAGCGGGAGGAGCGCGAGAAGGCGACCACGCGCAGCACCCGGGACGCCTCCGACTTCCCCGTCCAGGGCTCCTACACCGTGGCCCAGGTGCAGGCGATCGCCCGGCAGATCGTGCCGAGCGGCCAGTTCCAGTGCTTCAGCAACATCGTGGACCACGAGTCCACCTGGAACTACCGGGCGGTCAACCCCTCTTCGGGCGCGTACGGCCTCGTCCAGGCGCTGCCCGCGGGCAAGATGGCCTCCGCGGGCGCCGACTGGCAGACCAACCCGGCCACCCAGATCAAGTGGGGCCTCAACTACATGAACGTCCGCTACGGCAGCCCGTGCGGCGCGTGGTCGTACTGGATGGCGAACCACAACTACTGAGCCGCCCCGCGCGCTCAACCCCGCACAGCCCCTCCCCGTCCTAGGGGGAGGGGCTTTTGCCCTGTAGCGTCTGTCGCAACGACTCCAGGGGGCGTGGTGGTCAGAGACGGGGGAAGAGGACGGATCATGTCGCGAGTTCCACAATGGCTCGGCCGGCTCGGCGCCGGACTGAGCGAGATGGGTGAGCGGTTGGACGAGCGGCGGGCCGAGGTGGAGCAGGAACACACCGGGCCCGGTCCCGAGCGCTCCGCCGAACCGGTACCGGCCGCCGGACCCGGACCCGAACCCGAACACGTGACGGTCGTCCCGGCCCGCCCCGACCCCGCTCAGGCCGTGCCCTGGGGTGTGCGGGTCGCCGCCGAGGCCGGCTGGCGCGTCCTCGTCCTCGCCGGCACCGTCTGGGTGCTGATGAAGGTGATCAGCGCCGTCCAGCTCGTGGTGCTGGCCTTCGTCGCCGCGCTGCTGATCACGGCGCTGCTCCAGCCCACCGTGGCCCGGCTGCGCCGCTACGGGCTGCCGCGCGGACCGGCCACCGCGCTCACCGCGATCCTCGGCTTCGTCATCATGGGCCTGATCGGCTGGTTCGTGACCTGGCAGGTCATGGAGAACATCGACAACCTCTCCAACCAGATCCAGGCCGGCATCGACGATCTGCGCAAGTGGCTGCTGAACAGCCCCTTCCACGTCACCGACAAGCAGATCAACCAGATCGCCAAGAGCCTGAGGGACGCCATCGGCGCCAACACCGACCAGATAACGTCGGCCGGTCTGGAGGGCGTCACGGTCATCGTGGAGGCCCTGACCGGGATCCTGCTGACCATGTTCTCGACGCTGTTCCTGCTCTACGACGGACGGCGCATCTGGGAGTGGACGCTGAAGCTGGTGCCGGCGGCGGCCCGTCCGGGCGTGGCCGGTGCCGGTCCGCGCGCCTGGCGCACGCTGACGGCGTATGTGCGCGGCACGGTGATCGTGGCCATGATCGACGCGATCTTCATCGGGCTCGGGATCTACTTCCTGAACGTGCCGATGGCGGTGCCGCTGGCCGTGTTCATCTTCCTGTTCGCCTTCATCCCGCTGGTCGGCGCGGTGGTGTCCGGTGCGCTCGCGGTGGTGGTCGCGCTGGTCACCCAGGGGGTGTTCACCGCGGTGATGACGCTCGTCGTCGTCCTCGCCGTGCAGCAGATCGAGGGGCACATCCTCCAGCCGTTCATCCTGGGCCGGGCGGTGCGGGTGCATCCGCTGGCCGTGGTGCTCTCCGTCGCGGCGGGCGGCCTGGTCGCCGGGATCGGCGGCGCGGTGGTGGCCGTGCCGCTGGTGGCGGTGACCAACACGGTGGTCGGCTATCTGCGGCAGTACGCCCGGGAGGCGGCGCTGCGGCAGACGCAGCGGCAGCCGGCGGGCGCGACGGCCGTGGCCGGGACACCGGCGGCCCTCGCCGTCACGGCGGCCCCGGCGGAGCCGTCCGCACCGGCCGTGCCGCCCGGGACCACCCCGCCGTCCACGGGCACCCTGCCGCCCGCCCCCGAGGGGACGTAGCGCGCGGCGGGGGAGCGGGAGCGCGTCGGCGTGCGCGCCGACGGGCCCCGGGTGACGATGGCTGCGAGGCGGCGGGTCCGGACGCGCCGGAGCGCGCGCCCCGCGCGGCCGGGCCGCGGGACCGGACAGGAGGGCAGGGGCCCATGACCGAGGCGCATGTCGGCCACACCCATCTCTTCCCCGGCGCCCGGGTGCGCGTCGACGGCCTCACCTCCGCGCGGCCCTGCGGGCTGCGGCTGCGCTTCGCCGACGGCGAGGAGGCGGCGGCGGAGGTACTGGTCTCCGAGGCGGGCGAGGCGGCCCTCGCCGTCGAGGCGTACACCACCCGCGCGGGCACCCGGCTGCCCGCCCGCACCTGGACGGTCCGGGAACACGGCGCCGACGACGGCGCCCTGACCCTGCGCCTGGGACCGCCGCTCCCGTAGCACTGCCCGCCCGCCCGGACGGCGAAGGGCCCCACCCGCACAGCGGATGGGGCCCTTCGGACGTGTGCGCGACCTCACTCGGAGAGGACGGCCTCCGCCTCCAGCGTCACACCGACGGCCTGCACGACCGAGGCGATCTTGAAGGCTTCCTGGACGACCTCGCGGTCGACGCCGGCCTTGCGCAGCACCTGCTCGTGCGAGTCCAGGCACATGCCGCAGCCGTTGATCGCCGAGACGGCGAAGGACCACAGCTCGAAGTCGGTCTTGTCGACACCGGGGTTGCCGATGACGTTCATCCGCAGCCCGGCGCGCAGGGTGCCGTACTCATGGTCCGACAGCAGGTGCCGGGTGCGGTAGAAGACGTTGTTCATCGCCATGATCGCGGCGGCGGACTTGGCCGCCGTGTACGCCTCCGGCGTGAGGTTGGCCTTCGCCTCCGGCTCCAGCTCGCGCAGCACGATCGGCGAACGCGAGGCGATGGCCGTGGCCAGCACCGTGCCCCACAGCTGCTGCGCGGGCAGGTCGCTGTTGCCGATGACCGAGCCCAGGTTGAGCCGCAGGTCCTTGGCGTAGTCCGGGACGGCGGCCTTCAGGGAGTCGAGGGACATGCCTCACTCACCAGCCAGCAGCGCGACCGGGTCGAGGGTCTCGTCGCCCTTGCTCCAGTTGCACGGGCACAGCTCGTCCGTCTGGAGCGCGTCCAGGACCCGCAGGACCTCCTTGGGGTTACGGCCGACCGAGCCCGCCGTCACCATGGAGAACTGGATCTCGTTGTTCTGGTCCACGACGAAGACCGCGCGCTTGGCGAAGCCGTCCTCGCCCTCGATGCCCAGGTCGCGCATCAGCTCGTGCTTGGAGTCGGCCATCATCGGGAAGGGCAGGTCGCGCAGGTCGTCGTGGTCCTTGCGCCAGGCGTGGTGGACGAACTCCGAGTCACCGGAGAAGCCGAGGATCTGGGCGTCGCGGTCGGCGAACTCGTCGTTCAGCTTGCCGAAGGCCGCGATCTCGGTCGGGCACACGAAGGTGAAGTCCTTGGGCCAAGCGAAGATCACCTTCCACTTGCCCTCGTAGGTCTTGTGGTCGATCTTCTCGAACTCGGCGCCCTTCTCCAGCGAGACGCAGGCGGTCAGTTCGAACTCGGGGAACTTGTCACCGACAGTGAGCACACGCTCTCCTTGCAGCGAAGAAACACGGGTATTGCTCGTGTTTCCCATGGGTTGGACCTCGATGATGTTGGCACAGACTCGATTGATTACGGAAATAGCTACACTCGGTCGTGTTGATCGGAGGTAGTTATCAGTGACTGTCGGTAATGCCGCACGGCGCAGGCCCCTGCCCAGCCTCTCCCAGCTCCGCGCCTTCGCGGCCGTCGCCGAGCATCTGCACTTCCGGGACGCCGCCGCCGCGATCGGCATGAGCCAGCCGGCGCTCTCCGGTGCCGTCTCCGCCCTGGAGGAGACCCTCGGCGTGACGCTGGTGGAGCGCACGACCCGTAAGGTGCTGCTCTCGCCCGCCGGTGAACGCCTCGCCGTACGGGCCAGGGCGGTCCTGGACGAGGTCGGCGCGCTGATCGAGGACGCCGAGGCGGTCCGGGCGCCCTTCACCGGCGTGCTGCGCCTCGGCGTCATCCCCACCGTCGCGCCCTATCTGCTGCCCACGGTCCTGCGCCTGGTCCACGACCGCTATCCCGACCTCGACCTCCAGGTCCACGAGGAGCAGACCGCGAGCCTGCTGGACGGGCTGTCCGGCGGCCGCCTCGACCTGCTGCTGCTCGCCGTGCCGCTCGGTGTCCCCGGCGTCACCGAACTGCCGCTGTTCGACGAGGACTTCGTACTGGTCACCCCGCTCGACCACCGGCTCGGCGGCCGTGAGGGCATACCCCGCGAGTCCCTCAGGGAACTGAACCTGCTGCTCCTGGACGAGGGTCACTGCCTGCGCGACCAGGCGCTGGACATCTGCCGCGAGGCCGGGCGCGAGGACGCCCCGGTGACCACCACCGCCGCCGGTCTGTCCACCCTGGTCCAGCTCGTCGCCGGGGGCCTGGGCTGCACCCTGCTGCCGCGCACCGCGCTCAAGGTGGAGATCTCCCGCAGCAACCAGCTCCTCACCGGCTACTTCGCCGATCCCGCCCCGGCCCGCCGGATCGCCCTGGCCATGCGCACCGGCGCCGCCCGCGCCGCCGAGTACACCCAGCTCGCCACCGCCCTGCGCACCGATCTGCGCGCCCTGCCGGTCCGGGTCCTGGACGCCGGGGTCTGACGGCCCGGCACCCGGCAGGAGAACGGGGAACGCGACAGGGCCCCTCTCCGCATGCGGAGAGGGGCCCTGGGCCGGTCAGCCGGTGAGCGGCCGGACGGAGGTCACTCCGTACGCAGGCCCTCCGGGCGCATCATGCGCAGCAGCGGCGGCATGCTGAGCACCGCGACCGCGACCGCGATCGCCGCGCCGATGCCGGTCATGGTCAGCACGCTCGGCCAGTCGATGCCGACGGTCGTGTCCGTCATCTTCAGCAGGACCGTGCCCAGGGTGAGGCCCACGGCCAGGGACAGCAGCAGTCCGAGGGTGACCGGGACGACCGTCTGCCACAGCACGGACAGGCTCAGCGTGCGCCGCCGGGTGCCGAAGGCGACCAGCGCCGACAGCAGCTTCCGGCGCTCGCGCAGCTGCTCCAGCTGGGACACCAGCAGGCTCGCGCCGATCAGCGTCAGCACACAGACCGCGCCGACCAGCAGCCCGGTGCGGATCGAGGCGAACTTCTTGGACACGTCGTTGCGCGTCCAGGTCATCACGTTGGCCAGCCGGTCCACCCGCGCGGCGGTGTTGCGCACCTGGTCGCGGGCGTCGCGCACCGACTCGTCGAGCGAGACGTAGACCTGGGTGCCGGCCTTCTTCGCGACCGCCGCCGGCACCGCGCCCCGGGTCAGCAGGAAGCCGCCGTGCTCCATGCCGGTGGGGTCCTTGATGGCCTGCACCGTCTTCAGGCCCTGCGGCACGGTCCAGCGCACCTCGCTGCTGGGTTCCGCGCCCTGCGAGCTGTCCATGAAGAGCTTCTTGCCGGGCTTGGCGAGCGCCGGGGTGTCGGTGTCGTAGTCGGCACCCCGGACGACGAAGACGTCGCCGTCGCGGCAGGAGGGCAGCTTCGCGACCTCGCGCAGGGCGGCGCAGTTGCCGATGGTGACCTCGGAGCTCTGCTGGGGTCCGTCGGCCGCCGTGTGGGAGGTGGCGCTGACGTTGGCGCCCGACAGGGCGACCGCCCTGGTCACGCCCCGGGTCGCCAGGAAGCCGGCGACGGCCGGGTCGGTGGCGACCCCGTGCGAGAGCTGCACCTGGATCTGGGCCCGGTCCAGGTCGTTCTTGGACGCCTTGGTGTAGTCGCCCTGGACGCCCGCGAAGAGCATCTGGAGGGCGATGGCGCCGGCCACCGCGACCGAGATGCCGTTCACGGTGCGGGCCGCGGTGCCGCTGCTGAGCTGGAGCCGCCGTACGGCGAGCTGCCAGGAGACCGAGCCGCTGCCCAGCCGGGCGACGACCGCCTCCACGATCCACGGCAGCAGCGCGGTCACGCCGACCAGCAGCAGGATGACACCGCCGGAGACCAGGAACTGGTTGAAGTTCCCGTCCCCGCGCCCCTTGCCGATCATCGGCGCGAGCATCGCCAGACCGGCCACCGGCAGCACCAGCCGCCACCACAGGCGGCGCCGCGAGGGCTTGGCCGTGCGGACCACGCCGAGCGGTTCGATGACCACACCGCGCAGCGCGAGCAGGGTGACCAGCACCGCCGCTGCCGGGACGGCGACGGCGACCAGCGCGGCCAGCGCGGGCGTCGGGTTGAGGTAGCTGGGGAACACGCTGATCCCGACGACCTCCACCGAACCCGCCGCCTCACGGCCGATCAGGAAGAAGACCGTGCCGAAGACCAGTCCGAGCAGCGAGCCCGCCAGCGCCTCGCCCGCCGCGATCCGGCGGGTCATGCGGCTGTCGGAGCCGACCAGCCGCAGCGCGGCCAGCCTGCGGTCGCGCCGCTCGCCGCCGAAGCGCACGGCCGCGGTGATGAACACGGCCACCGGCATCAGCAGCACCACGAAGACGACCAGCACCAGCAGGATCAGGACCGGGTCCTGCCGCTCGGGCGTCCGGTTCGGCGAGCCGTACTCGGTGAGCCGGGCCGTCTTCCAGCCGTCCATGTACGGCGCGAGGCCCTGGACACCGGCGTAGTAGGCGAGTTCCTGCGAGCCGATGAGCCCGTCCTCGGCGATCGTCCCGGAGATCCGGTACGGCAGCCGCTTGCGCAGCAGTTCGCCGTCGCCGGACTCCAGCAGCTTCTTCAGCGCGGGGGAGACGACCATGTCGCCGACCGCCGGGTACGCGCCGACCCCAGGGGGAAGCGCGGCCCGCGGCCCTTCCGGCTCCACCAGCCGGCCGCGGATCTCCTTGTCCTTGTAATCGGTGTCGATGTCGGAGATGAGGAAGGTGTTGTCGGCCTTGGCCGGCACCTTCTGGCTGTACGTGTAGTCGGAGCGGGCCTCGTCGCGCTGGTGGCGCACCGACAGCGCGTCGGGGATCGCGGTGGTCAGCAGCAGCAGCGCCACACCGAGTCCGACGCCGACGGCCGTCAGCAGCACCCGGGTCCAGCCCTCGCGTCCGCCGGTGAAGGCGAACTTGGCGCCCATCCTGAGATCACGGGCCCACTGGCGGGCATTCATACGATGCGCTCCATGTCCCGGGACTTGCCGTCGCGGACGACGATCTCGCGGTCGGAGTACGCGGCCACCCGCGCCTCGTGCGTGACCAGCACGACGGCGGCGTTGGTGGACCGGGCGGCCTCGGTGAGGAGTTCCATCACGCGCTCGCCGTTGAGCGAGTCGAGGGCGCCGGTCGGCTCGTCGGCGAACAGCACCCGCGGGCCGGTGACCAGCGAGCGGGCGACGGCGACGCGCTGCCCCTGACCGCCGGAGACCTCGCCGGGCCGCTTCTTGCCGAGATCGTCGACCTCCAGGCGGCTCATCCACTTCAGCGCGGCGCGCTCGGCCTCCTTGCGCGGGGTGCCGCTCAGCCGCAGCGGAAGGGCGACGTTCTCCACGCAGGTCAGCTCGGGCACGAGCTGGCCGAACTGGAAGACGAAGCCGAACTCCGAGCGCCTGAGCGCGCTGCGCTGGGCATCGGTCATGGTGGACAGCTCACGGCCGTCGTAGAGGATCGAACCCGAGTCCGGGGTGACGATCCCGGCCAGGCAGTGCAGCAGCGTGGACTTGCCGGAGCCGGAGGGGCCCATCACCGCGACGACCTCGCCGGGGTGGATGGAGAAGTCGGCGCCGTCCAGCGCGGGGGTGGCGCCGTAGGCCTTGTACAGGTTCTCGGCAGACAACAGGGAGCCGGGGGGAGGAGTCACCGGGTCACCGCCTCACGGAGTTTTTCGAGGCGCGCGGCGGTGAGTTCGAGCCACCGCAGGTCGGCCTCCAGATGGAACAGGGCATGGTCGCAGATCAGCTGGTCGGCCAGGTCGCCCTTGCGCTTGCGGTCGGTGAGGATCCGCATGCTGCGCAGGTGCTCGCTGCGCTGGGTGTCGAGGACGTCGGCCGCGTCGCGCTCGGTGAGCAGCGCCAGGACGACCTTGGTGTAGAGGGTCGACTGGAGGTACGGCTCGGGCTTCTCGGGGGTGGCCAGCCACTGCTCGACATCGGTGATGCCGGCCTCGGTGATGGCGTAGCGCTTGCGTTCGGGGCCGCCGCCGGCCTCGATCCCGTCGACTTCGACGAGGCCGTTCTTCAGCAGCCGCGACATCGTCGAGTAGACCTGGCCGTAGTGCAGCGGCCGGTCGTGACCGAACGTCTCGTCGAAGGCCCGCTTCAGGTCGTAGCCGTGGCGTGGCCCGGACTCCAGGAGACCCAGGAGGGTGTGACCGATGGACATGCGGAGCACTCTACACACCGCGTATACACACCATGTATACGCCCAGTGTGTAGAGGATCTTCGGGGGGACGGCGAGGGGGTGAAAGCCCAGGTCAGAGCCTATTGTCACGTTTCCGCTACGGGCGGCGGGCGGCCTGGGGAGGGGGCCCGGCCCCGAGCGGGACCGGAGGGCTACTGCGGGCGCGGCGGGGTGCTGCGCGGGGGGCGGCCGCGGCGCGGCAGCGGGCCGGTCTCGCCCGGCAGGCGGCCCGCCTCGGCGAGGGCGCGGCGCAGCAGGTACTCGATCTGGGCGTTGGCCGACCGGAGCTCGTCGGAGGCCCAGCGCGCGAGCGCGTCGTAGACCGACGGGTCCAGCCGCAGCAGAACCTGCTTGCGCTGCTGCGGCCGCCGCCGGGGGGCGGCTCCCTCGGACGGATCCGTCGCGGAGGTCACTGGTAGAGCGTCCCGGTGTTGAGGACGGGCTGGGGCGCCCGGTCCCCGCACAGCACGACCATCAGGTTCGACACCATCGCCGCCTTCCGCTCCTCGTCGAGTTCCACGATGTCCTGCTCGGCGATCCGGCTGAGCGCCGCCTCGACCATGCCGACCGCGCCGTCCACGATCTCCCGCCGGGCCGCGACGACCGCGCCGGCCTGCTGGCGCTGGAGCATCGCGGAGGCGATCTCGGGAGCGTACGCGAGATGGGTGAAGCGGGACTCGATGATCCGCACACCGGCGGCCTCCACGCGCGCGTGCAGTTCGACGGCGAGCTTCTCGGTGATCTCCTCGGCGTTGCCGCGCAACGACAGCTCGTCCTCGTCGTGGGCGTCGTAGGGGTACTCGATGGCGATGTGGCGGACCGCGGCCTCGGTCTGGGTGGAGACGAACTCCAGGTAGTTGTCCACCTCGAAGGACGCCTGCGCGGTGTCCTGGACGTTCCACACCACGACCGCGGCCAGCTCGATCGGGTTGCCGTAGGCGTCGTTGACCTTCAGCACGGCGGTCTCGTGGTTGCGCACCCGGGTGGAGATCTTCTCCCGGGAGGTGAGCGGGTTCACCCAGCGCAGGCCGTCCTCGCGGATGGTGCCCCGGTAGCGCCCGAAGAGCTGGACGACGCGGGCCTCGCCCGGCGCCACG
Organism: Streptomyces sp. PsTaAH-124; assembly: GCF_000373685.1. NCBI lineage: Bacteria > Bacillati > Actinomycetota > Actinomycetes > Kitasatosporales > Streptomycetaceae > Streptomyces > Streptomyces sp. PsTaAH-124. The sequence goes on from NZ_KB892158.1 coordinate 443,719, forward strand.
GTGTTCAGTCCGCACATGGAGAACAGCGCCGCGACGCCGACGAGCACACCGACGGTGATCAGCGCGGCCTTGGCGCCGGTGGCGGTCACGGCGGCGCCGGCCGGGATCAGCGCACCGGCGATCAGCAGCCCGAGCAGTCCGAGCAGCAGGGCGAGGCCGCCCTTGATGCTGTGCGCGGTGAACTCCCGGACCCGCGGCGCGGGCATCTCGGGCGCGTCTGCCGTGGTCACCGCGGGTGGGGTGGGTGCGGACATGGTGGATCCCCCGTTTCTCGTGGACGTCAGGAGCAGATGGGAACAGCGCGGACAGGGCCGTCAGGGAGGAACGCGCAAGCATCTACTTATCTAAGTGATATCACTTTATCGGCTCACGGCAACCCTCAACCGGGCCCGGACGTCGGTTCACTTGACGGCGGGTGCTGATTGTCACGTCCGTAAAAGCACGGATCGGGGGCCCTTTGTCACAGAGAGCGGTGTTAGTTTTCTGAGCTGATCTGAACGTCGTACGCAAGTGACAGCCGAGACGGAAGCGGAGCGGACGGACGCATGGGACGAGCGGAAGAGAGACGAGCGCGACAGCGCGGTGGCCGCCGCGCGGCGCCCAGGCGCTCGTCCGGGACACCGGCGGCCGGCGTCGGAGGCGGCAGCGCGCAGCCCGGTGCCGGGACCGGTCCCGCGGGCGGCGCCCCGGGAGGCCGGGCCGCGGCCCGGCGCGCGGCGGCCCGGCCCGCCAAGGCGAAGAAGAGCCTCATACGCCGGCTGTTCACCTGGAAGAAGATCCTCGGCACGGTCCTCGGCGTCTGCCTGCTCGGCATCGGCGCCTTCGTCGTGCTCTACATGCTCGTGGACATCCCGCAGGGCAACGCCGCCGCCGAGCGGCAGAGCAACGTCTACAAGTACAGCGACGGCACCATCCTCGCCCGGGACGGCGAGGTCAACCGCGAGAGCGTGTCGCTGGACAAGGTGCCCAAGGAAGTCCAGCACACCTTCGTGGCCGCCGAGAACAAGTCCTTCTACCACGACTCCGGCATCGACCTGAAGGGCACCACCCGCGGTCTGCTCAACACGCTGACCGGCAAGGGCACCCAGGGCGGCTCGACGATCACCCAGCAGTACGTCAAGAACTACTACCTCACCCAGGACCAGACCGTCACGCGCAAGCTGAAGGAACTGGTCATCTCGCTGAAGGTGGACCGGCGCGAGTCCAAGGACGAGATCCTCGCCGGATACATCAACACCAGCTACTACGGCCGCGGCGCCTACGGCGTCCAGGCCGCCGCGCAGGCGTACTACCGCGTGGACGCGCAGCATCTGACCGTCGAACAGGGCGCCTATCTCGCCGCGCTGCTCCAGGCGCCGAGCCAGTACGACTGGGCGGTCGCCGGACCCAACGGCAAGCGGCTGGTGCAGGCCCGCTGGAACTACGTCCTGGACAACATGGTCGGCCAGCACTGGCTCGACGCCGCCAAGCGCAAGACCATGAAGTTCCCGGTGCCGAAGGAGCCCAGGGGCGCGCCGGGCCTCGGCGGCCAGAAGGGCTATCTGATCGACCTGGCCAACAAGCAGCTCGAACAGCAGCTGATGAAGGAACAGGGCATCACCCAGGCCCAGGCCGAGGCGGCCGTCGTCGACCGCGGCTGGACCATCACGGTCAACATCGACAAGAAGAAGCAGGCCGCGCTGGAGAGCGCCGTCAAGAAGCAGCTCACCGGCAAGCTGGACCCGAAGAAGCGCAAGGCCGACAAGAACGTCCAGGCGGGCGCGGTCTCCGTCGACCCGAGGACGGGCAAGATCGTCGCCCTGTACGGCGGCCAGGACTACTTCAAGCACTACTCCAGCAACGCCACCCGGCGGGACTTCCAGCCGGCCTCCACCTTCAAGCCGGTGATCCTCGCCGCCGCCCTGGACGAGGAGGCCAAGACGCAGGACGGCCTGCCGATCGACGCCAACACCGTCTACGACGGCACCAGCGGCCGGCAGGCCGTGGACCACGGCAGCAAGGTCGGCTTCGGTCCGCCCAACGAGGACCACGTCAGCTACGGCCAGATCACCGTCCAGTCCGCGATGAACAAGTCGGTCAACTCCGTCTTCGCGCAGATGGGCATCGACGTCGGCATGAAGAACGTGATGTCCGTCGCGGACAAGCTCGGCATGGACACCAAGGGCATGCAGGCCGTGCCCGCCCAGACGCTCGGCTCCATGGGCGCCAGCCCGCTGGAGATGGCGGCGATCTACGCGACCCTCGACAACCACGGCAAGGAGGTCACCCCGACCATCGTCGCCTCGGCCGAGAACGGCACCCGCAAGGTGGAGATGCCGGACCCGGTCGGCGGCCAGGCCATCACCCGGGAGGCCGCCGACACGGTCACCTCGGTGCTGACCGGCGTGGTCGACGACGGTACGGCGAAGACCTCGGTGGCCGACAACCCGCTGCGCGAGGACCAGCAGGTCGCGGGCAAGACGGGTACCTCCGACGAGAACAAGTCCGCCTGGTTCACCGGCTACACGCCCGGCCTGGTCACCTCGGTCGGCCTCTTCGGCGAGGAGCCGGCGGCGCCCTACCGGCATGTGAGCCTGGCCGGTGCCACCGGCCTGATCCCGGGCAGCGGCCGGATCAACGGCGGTGGCTACCCGGCGCAGATCTGGGCCGAGTACACCTTCGGCGTCATGGGCGACACCAGCAAGTTCGACCTGGACACCACGCAGGGCGCGGCCAAGCAGACGCCCAGCCTGCCGCCGACGTCGTCCCAGTCGCCGAGCCACTCCCCGTCGCAGTCGCCCTCGCAGTCGCCGAGCCACTCCCCGACGCAGTCGTCGCAGTCGCCCAGCCACTCCCCGTCGCAGTCGCCGAGCCACAGCCCGTCGCAGTCGCCGACGCATTCGCCGACCGCGCCCGACCCGTCCGACAGCAGCACCGCCGGGAACCCCCCGGACCCGGACGACCAGCAACAGCCGCACGACCAGCACCAGCTGCACGACCGGCAGCCCGCCGGCTGACCCGCGGCACGACGGCGGAGAGCCGGGAGCGGGACACCCCCCCGAGGGGTGTCCCGCTCCCGGCTCTCCGTCCGTGTCCCTACGGCTGGCCGCGGTGCAGCTCGAACCAGACCACCTTGCCGGTGCTCAGCCGGGTCGCGCCCCAGCGCCGGGCCAGCCGGTTCACCAGATACAGGCCCCGGCCGCCCTCGTCGGTGGCGCGCGCCTGCCGCAGCCGCGGCAGCTGCGGCACGTCGTCGCCGACCTCGCAGCGCAGCACGTCGGTGCGGAGCAGCCGCAGCGTCACCGGCCGCGAGGCGTACCGCACGGCGTTGGTGACGACCTCGCTGACCAGCAGCTCCACCGAGTCGGTCAGCTCCTCCAGACCCCAGCGGGACAGCGCCCGGCGGGCCAGGCGGCGGGCCCGGGAGGGCGCGGAGTCCTCCGGCTCCAGGAACCAGTACGCCACATCGCTCGGCGCGATCCCGTCGAAGCGGGCGGCGAGCAGCGCGATGTCGTCGTCCCGGTCGCCCGGACCGAGCATGTCCAGCACCTCGTCGCACAGGGCTTCCAGCGGCGGCGGATGGTCCGGGCCGGTGAGCTGCGCGGTCGCGGCCAGCTTCTCGCGCAGCTGCTCTATGCCGGTCCACACGTCCCGCAGCCGGGACTCCACCAGACCGTCGGTGTACAGCAGCAGCGTGCCGCCGGCCGGCGCGTCCAGCTCCACCGCCTCGAAGTCCACCCCGCCGACGCCGATCGGCGCGCCCGGCGGCACCCGCAGCACCTCGGCCCGGCCGCCCAGATGCAGCAGGACCGGCGGCGGGTGCCCGGCGTTGGCGATGGTGATGCGGTGCGAGACCGGGTCGTAGACCGCGTACAGGCAGGTCGCCATGCGGTCGGTGCCCAGCCGCTGCGCCTGCTCGTCCAGGTGGTGCAGCACCTCCTGCGGGGGCAGGTCGAGGCCCGCCAGGGTCTGCGCGGTCGTGCGTAGCTGGCCCATGATGGCCGCCGACGTCATGGAGTGCCCCATCACGTCCCCGACGACCAGGGCGACCCGGCTGCCGGGCAGCGGGATCGCGTCGTACCAGTCGCCGCCCACCCGCGCGGTCTCCGCCGCCGGGAGATAGCGCGACGCCAGCCGTACGCCGGTGGGGCGGGGCAGCGTCTCCGGGAGCATGGTCCGCTGGAGCTCGTCGGCGATGTACGCCTCGCGCCCGTACAGCACGGCCTTGTCGACGCCGAGCGCGCTGTGCGTGGCGAGCTGGGCGGCGACCAGCAGGTCGTCGCCCTCGAAGGCGGGCCGGTCCGGGCGGCGCAGGAAGAGCGCCGCGCCGATGACCCGGCGCCGCCCGCGCAGCGGGGCGAGGATCGTGCGCTGTCCGCGCGGCACGGCCAGCTCCGAGCCCTCGCCGAGGAGTTCGGCCAGCGCGGCACCCGCGGACGGGGTGTCGGTGAACACCGGCCGCACCCCGCGCAGCACCTCGCCGAGCGCGCTGCCCGGCCGCACCTCGCACAGCTCGTTGGTGACCACGGACAGCTCGGCCGGCTGCTCGGGCGCGGGCACCGGCAGGAAACCCACCTCGGCGTCCCGCTCGGACGGGATCCGGTCGGTGCGCCGCAGCCGCAGCACCAGCGGGCCCACCGGCCGTTCGTCGCCCACCGGCAGCGGCTCGCGCAGATAGACCAGGATCGCGTCGGAGAAGGTCGGCACCGTCGCCCGGCACAGCCCCATGACGATCTCGTCCAGGTCCATGCCGCGCGCGATGCGCCGCGTCGCCGCGCCCACGAACCGCAGCCGGTCCCCGTCGCGCCGCATCGGCAGCGGCCGTCCGGGCGGCAGCCCCTGGCCGGTACGGCGGTCGGAGTCGCCCTGGGCGCGCCGGTCGGGGCCGCCCGGTGCGCCCGGCGCGGGGGCGGCGCCGTCGGCCGTCACGGAGGCCGCCTCGGCGTCCTCCGCGGTGCGCGCCGCCGCGTCCGGCTGGGCGGGGATGCCCTCCGGGACGGGGCGCGGCCGGTGCGGGTCCGGTTCGGCGGCCACCGGCTGGGAGTGCTCGGGTCCCGGTCCGGGCGGCCCGCCCGCGGCGGGCGCCGCACCGGGGCGCACGGGAGCGGCCGGGGGCTCACCGTCGGCGCCGCGCGCCGCCGGGCAGGGGGCCGCGTCCTCCGGCCGCGCTTGCAGCGGTAAGGCCGCCTGCGGCGGTTCGGGGGTACGCAGAACCGCCCCGCGGGGCTCCGTGGGGTCGGCGCCCGGCTGAGGGCGTTCGAAGGAGGTCGGCTGCTCCGTCACGCGTGTCGAATCCATCCGTCCGGGGCTGCGCGCCGGGCGCGCAGTTCGTCCCGCCGAAGACCCGATACCCGGAATACGTGCCCCAGGAACGGATTTCCGGCGTGGTCAGAGGCTGTTCCTGTGCCACCGGCGGGTCCTGTGCGGCCCGCTCGGGTCGTGCCCTCGTACCCCTCGCTCACGTCCTGCCGCCCCTCGGTGACATACGGTCAGACTCCGCACCGGCTGCGCACGTTGCGCCGGTCATGTGCCTCCCTGCGCCCTTGCGGAGGACGATCCTACGTTTCCCGACCGGGGGCGCATCAAGGGTCTCATGAGGACACATGCGCGGGCGTACGATCCCAGTCCTGCGGCAGTGACGGTACCGGCCAGGACGGATCCGGTCGCCACCGCGGCCAGTTCTCGCAGAACGGCGCACCCCAGGAACCGATCACCGCCACCGCCGCCCGGCCGGCCTCCCGTACCCGTCCGGCCAGCTCGGCGTCCATCAGACCGTCCCGCTGGGCCTGCGCGAACTCGTCCTCGTCGCGCCAGTGCCAACTGCGGTCCGGGTGCACGGAGATGTCCAGAAAGTGGTCCTCGGAGTCGACGCCGCCCGCCCAGCGGGCCAGGGGTTCCTCCAGGTTCACGTACCAGTTCTTGAACTGCCAGCCCGGCTCCCAGAACAGCCACACCGACCAGGGCTCACCGGGCCGGGCCAGCTTCAGCACCCCGGTGCCGAACCACCGGTCCCGCTGCACCGCGCGCGGCTTGGTGTAGCGGGACTCCAGCGGCTCCAGATGGACGGGCGTGCCGTCGGCGAGGACGGGCTTGACGCACTCGGTGCCCGGCGCCAGCCACACCGCGAGCAGCTCGGCGTCGTCCCGGACGACGGTCACGGGCCGCGCGATGTGGAAGCCCGTGCCGCCGTTCTCCCGGTAGCGCCACAGGATCTGGCTCCCGGGCGCCCAGCGGGCCGCCCGGCCGCCCGCTCCCGCTTCGCTCACCGCCGCGTCGTCGTCTGCCATGGAGAGATATTAGGTGGGAAGGCCATCGGGCGCTGCGGTGGGCGGCAGGGTTCACACGCGCGCGGCGGCGCCGTCACGGACGCGTCATGCGCAGCACGTCCAGCGCCTCGTCGAGCTGCTCCGCGGTGAGGTCGCCGCGCTCCACGTACCCGCTCTCCAGGACGACCTGACGGATCGTCTTCTGCTCGGCGAGCGCCTTCTTGGCGACCTTCGCGGCCTCCTCGTAGCCGATGTACTTGTTGAGCGAGGTGACCACCGACGGCGAGGACTCGGCGTACTCGCGGGCCCGCTCCCGGTGGGCGGTGACGCCGTCCACGGTGCGGTCGGCCAGCAGCCGCGAGACGTTGGCCAGCAGCCGGACGGACTCCAGCACGTTCTTCGCGATGACCGGCAGCATCACGTTCAGCTCGAAGTTGCCGGCGGCGCCCGCGGTGGCCACGGTCGCGTCGTTGCCGACGACCTGCGCGGCGACCATCAGGACGGCCTCGGGGATGACCGGGTTGACCTTGCCGGGCATGATCGAGGAGCCGGGCTGGAGGTCGGGCAGGGAGATCTCGGCGAGCCCGGTGCGCGGCCCGGAGGACATCCAGCGCAGATCGTTGGCGATCTTCGTCAGGCCCACGGCGATGGTCCGCAGCTGCCCGCTGGTCTCCACGATCCCGTCGCGCGCGCCCTGCGCCTCGAAGTGGTCGCGGGCCTCGGTGAGCGGCAGCCCGGTGGTGCGGGCCACCTCCTCGATGACGGCCGCCGAGAAGCCGGGCGGGGTGTTGATGCCGGTGCCCACGGCGGTGCCGCCCAGCGGCAGCTCGGCCAGCCGGGGCAGCGAGGCCCGCAGCCGCTCCACGCCGTAGCGCACCTGTGCCGCGTACCCGCCGAACTCCTGGCCCAGGGTGACGGGCGTGGCGTCCATCAGGTGCGTACGCCCCGACTTCACCACGTCCGCGAACTCCTCGGCCTTGCGCGTGAGCGCGTCCGCGAGGTGGTCGAGGGCCGGGATCAGGTCCCGGGTGACGGCGGCGGTGGCCGCGATGTGGATCGAGGAGGGGAAGACGTCGTTGGAGGACTGGGAGGCGTTGACGTGGTCGTTGGGGTGGACGTCGCGGCCGAGCCGCTCGGTCGCCAGGGTGGCCAGCACCTCGTTGGTGTTCATGTTCGACGAGGTGCCGGAACCCGTCTGGAACACGTCCACCGGGAAGTGCTCGTCCCATGTGCCCTCGGCGACCTCGTCGGCCGCCGACCTGATCGCCTGCGCGACGTCCTCGTCGAGCACGCCCAGCTCCGCGTTGACCTTGGCGGCGGCGCCCTTGATCCGCGCGAGCGCCTCGATGTGCGCGCGCTCGATCCGCTGCCCGGAGACGGGGAAGTTCTCCACGGCCCGCTGCGTCTGCGCCCGCCACTTGGCGTCCGCGGGAACCCTGACCTCGCCCATGGAGTCGTGCTCGATACGGTATTCGCTCATACCGGGTACAGCGTGCCGGGCGGTGCGGTTGTTCCGTCACTGGGCCGAACGAGGGCGTGTCGCACCCCGCCCGGCCCATCGCACGGTCAGGCCAGGCCCGGACCCCGTACCGGAATGCTGGTGAACGTCGGCGCGGGCGCCGGGTCCTGGAAGAAGTCGTTGCCCTTGTCGTCCACGACGATGAACGCCGGGAAGTCCTCGACCTCGATCTTCCAGACGGCCTCCATGCCCAGCTCCTCGTACTCCAGGACCTCGACCTTCTTGATGCAGTCCTGGGCGAGCCGGGCCGCCGGGCCGCCGATGGAGCCCAGGTAGAAGCCGCCGTGCGCGTCGCACGCGTCGGTGACCTGCTTGCTGCGGTTGCCCTTGGCGAGCATCACCCTGGAGCCGCCGGCCGCCTGGAACTGCTCGACGTAGGAGTCCATCCGGCCGGCCGTGGTCGGGCCGAAGGAACCGGAGGCGTACCCCTCGGGGGTCTTGGCCGGACCGGCGTAGTACACCGGGTGGTCCTTGAGGTACTGCGGCATGCCCTCGCCCGCGTCCAGCCGCTCCTTGATCTTCGCGTGCGCGATGTCGCGGGCCACCACCAGCGGGCCGGTGAGCGACAGCCGGGTCTTGACCGGGTACTTGGTCAGCTCGGCGAGGATCGAGTCCATCGGCCGGTTCAGGTCGATGCGCACGACGTCCCCGGCCTCGTCCAGGTGCGCGTCGGTGGTGTCCGGCAGGAAGCGCGCCGGGTCGGTCTCCAGCTGCTCCAGGAAGACGCCCTCGGCGGTGATCTTGGCGACGGCCTGGCGGTCGGCCGAGCAGGAGACGGCGATGGCGACCGGGCAGGACGCGCCGTGCCGGGGCAGGCGCACCACGCGCACGTCGTGGCAGAAGTACTTGCCGCCGAACTGCGCGCCGATGCCGATCCTCTGCGTCAGCTCGAAGACCTTCTCCTCCAGCTCCTTGTCCCGGAAGCCGTGGCCGAGCGGCGAGCCCTCGGCCGGGATCGAGTCCAGGTAGTGCGCGGAGGCGTACTTCGCGGTCTTCAGCGCGAACTCGGCGCTGGTGCCGCCGACCACGATCGCCAGGTGGTACGGCGGGCAGGCGGCCGTGCCCAGCGAACGGATCTTCTCCTCCAGGAACTTCATCATGGAGGACTCGTTCAGGACGGCCTTGGTCTCCTGGTAGAGGAAGGACTTGTTGGCGCTGCCGCCGCCCTTGGCCATGAACAGGAACTTGTAGGCGCCGCCGTCGGTGGCGTACAGCTCGATCTGCGCGGGGAGGTTGGAGCCGGTGTTCTTCTCCTCCCACATGGTCAGCGGGGCCATCTGCGAGTAGCGCAGGTTGAGCTTGGTGTACGCGTCGTAGATGCCGCGGGAGAGGGCCTCCTCGTCAGCGCCCTCGGTCAGCACGTTCTGACCGCGCTTGCCCATCACGATCGCGGTTCCGGTGTCCTGGCACATGGGCAGGACACCGGCGGCGGCGATGTTGGCGTTCTTCAGCAGGTCCAGGGCGACGAACTTGTCGTTGGAGCTGGCCTCCGGGTCGTCGACGATGCGCCGGAGCTGGGCGAGGTGGGCGGGGCGCAGATAGTGCTGGATGTCGTGGACCGCCTCCTCGGCCAGCTTGCGCAGCGCCTCCGGCTCGACCTTGAGGAACGTACGCCCGTCGGGCCCCTCGGCCGTGGAGACGCCCTCGGACGTCACCAGCCGGTACGGGGTCGTGTCCTCACCCTGGGGGAGCAGATCGGTGTACGCGAACTCAGGCATCTCAGCCCATTCCTCACTCTACGGACGGCCGCCCGTCGACGCCGACGGGCACCGAACAGCGTAGGACCTGCCGCGCGGGGCGGGCTTGTGAGGTCAGGCTCAGTTGCTCGTCCCCAGAGGTGTCGCGATCTATCGTGTTTGGGTACGCTGCTTCCGTGGACCTTCAGAAGCAGACCGCTCCCCCCGTCACGGAGTTGCGCGCCTCGGACGCCGACCGGGACCGCATCGCCGACATGCTGCGCGACGCCCTCGCCGAGGGCCGCCTGACCGCGGACGAGCACGCCGAGCGCGTCGAGGGGGTGCTGAACGCGAAGACGGTGGGTGAGCTGGAGGTCTTCGTCCAGGACCTGCCCGCCGCCCACCGGGGCCGCCCCGCACCGGCGTACGCCCCCCGGCGCCCGGCCGAGGACATACCCCAGCAGGCCGACGAGAACGTGGTGGCGGTGTTCAGCTCCGCGACCCGCCGGGGCCGCTGGCGCGCCGGGCGCAGGGTGCACGCCTACTCGGTCTTCGGCAGCGTCGAGATCGACCTCAGCGAGGCGGTCTTCGAGTACCAGCAGGTCGTCATCAAGGCCGTCTCGGTCTTCGGCGATGTCCAGATCCGGGTCCCGGAGAACGTCTCGCTGCGCGGCACCGGCGGCGGCGTCCTCGGCAACTTCGAGGTGGACACCCTGGACGCCACCGACCCCGACGCCCCCGTCGTCTACGTCGACGGCTGGGCCATCCTCGGCAATGTGGAGGCACGGCCCAAGCGCGGCAAGCTCGTCGCGGACATCCTCGACCGCGTGCAGCGCAAACTCGACAAGCATGTGCGCAAGCACCTGTGAGCAAACGGCCGGTTCACAACTGAGTGCATAGGCCCGCGCACAGCGGGTAGGCCTTGCTGCATCGTCTCTCGCTCGCGAAGCCGTCGTCAGGAGTAGACCGTGCTGCAACCGCCGCCTTCGTCCCCGCAGATCGCCGTCGTCCCGGCCCAGCGGGTGCCGATGCGAGACAGGGACCAAGACGCACCCTGGCACACCGAGGCGGTGTGCAGGCGCGACGAGGCCGGGCTGTTCTTCGCGCCCTCGAAGGAGCCCACCGCCGCCCGGCTCTCGCGCGAGGAGGCCGCCAAGCGGGTCTGCGCCCGCTGTCCGGTGATGGTCGAGTGCCGCGAGCACGCGCTGCTCCAGCCCGAGCCGTACGGCGTCTGGGGCGGCCTGACCGCCGCCGAGCGCCGGGTCGTCCTGGCCCGCCGCCGCCGGCGTGACGTGGAGCTGAAGAACGCCGCCCGCGCCACGGGCCGCATAGCGGCGGCAGGCTGACACACCGGCTCCGCTGCTCCCGGTCTCCGGCCGCTGCCCGGTCTCCCGCCGCTGTCCGGTCGTCTGTCGCTGTCCGGTCTCCTGTCGCGGCGGAGACCGTCCGGAGCGTGCGGTACGACTGCGGGGCGCCCCCTCCGCACCGGGAGCGCCCCCATGGCCGTGGACATGGCCGTACGCGCACGTGCGCCGGCCGCCGTCGACCGGCTGCCGCTGCTGCGCGCGGGCTACTTGGCGCGGTCGAAGTCGATCGCGCTGTACGCGCGCAGCTTGCTCAGCCGGTGCTCGGAGTCGATCCGGCGGACCGTGCCCGACTTGGAGCGCATCACGATCGAGTCGGTCGTCGCCGTCTCCGAGCGGTAGCGCACCCCGCGCAGCAGTTCGCCGTCGGTGATGCCGGTGGCGACGAAGAAGACGTTCTCGCCGGTGACCAGGTCCTCGGTGGTCAGCACCCGGTCGAGGTCGTGCCCGGCGTCCAGCGCCCGCTGCCGCTCATCGTCGTCCTTGGGCCACAGCTTGCCCTGGATGGTGCCGCCCAGGCACTTCACGGCGCACGCCGAGATGATGCCCTCGGGCGTGCCGCCGACGCCGAGCAGCAGGTCGATGCCGGTGCCGTCGCGCAGCGCCAGGATCGAACCGGCGACGTCACCGTCGGAGATCAGCTTGATCCGGGCCCCGGTCTCCCGGATCTCCCGGATGATGCCCTCGTGCCGCGGCCGGTCCAGGACGACCACGGTGACGTCCTCGGGCGTCGCCCGCTTGGCCTTGGCGACCCGTTTGATGTTCACCGACACCGGCGCGTCGATGTCGACGAAGTCGGCGGCCTCCGGGCCGGTGACCAGCTTGTCCATGTAGAAGACGGCGGACGGGTCGAACATGGCGCCGCGCTCGGTGGCGGCCAGTACCGCGATCGCGTTGTGCATGCCCTTGGCGGTCAGGGTGGTGCCGTCGATCGGGTCGACGGCGATGTCGACCTCCGGGCCGGTCCCGTCGCCCACGCGCTCCCCGTTGAAGAGCATCGGGGCCTCGTCCTTCTCCCCCTCGCCGATGACGACGACGCCGTTCATCGAGACGGTCGAGACGAGCGTGCGCATGGCGCGGACGGCCGCGCCGTCGGCACCGTTCTTGTCACCGCGCCCGACCCAGCGGCCCGCGGCCATCGCGGCGGCCTCGGTCACCCGGACCAGTTCGAGGGCGAGGTTGCGGTCGGGAGCTTCGGAGGGAACGTCGAGCTCGGACGGCAAGTGATGATGTTCGGTCATCGGAGCGCACCTTTCTGATACGACGACGGCCGGATGAGGGTTATGGCCATGACTCTATCCCCGGGTAGGCACTATGAGCAGGGGACCCCACGGATGAGCGCTGCGGGCACCTGCGACGATAGGGGGCGTGGCAGGCTCGAACGGCAAGCAGAAGACAGTCCGGGGCACGATCCTCACCCTGATCGTGATCGTGGCGACGGCGGCGGTCGCCTACCTCTTCGTCCCGCACGACGACCACGCCCCCGACATCAAGCGGGTCGACTACCGCGTGGAACTGATCACGGCACGCCGCGCCGCCTCCTACCCGGTGGCCGCGCCCGAGGGCCTGCCCGACACCTGGAAGGCCACCTCGGTCCGCTACCGCGCCGACGAGGGTGACCGCTGGCACCTCGGCTTCCAGGACCCCGACGGCCAGTACATCGCCGTCGAGCAGTCCACGGCCAAGCGCAAGGACTTCATCGACGACGCCAGCCAGGGCTCCCGGGCCACCAAGGTCACCCAGGAGATCGCCGGCCGCACCTGGACCCGGTACACCGGCGGCCGCTACGACGCCCTGGTCGACGAGGGCGCCAAGGGTGCCACCACGGTGGTCGCGGGCACCGCGTCCTTCGCCCAGCTCACGAAGATGGCGGAGGCGCTGAAGACGTCCTGACGGGGCGGGCGGGTGCGCTCTTCCGCGCGCGCTACTCCTCGTCGCCGTCCGCCGCGTCCGCGTCCTGGGCGGCCTCCTCCGCGAGGGCCGCGTCCAGCCGGGCGCGGGCGCCCTCCAGCCAGCGGCGGCAGGCCTTGGCCAGTTCCTCGCCGCGCTCCCACAGGGCGAGGGACTCCTCCAGGCTCGTCCCGCCCGCCTCCAGCCGCCGGACGACGTCGATCAGCTCGTCCCGCGCCTGCTCGTAGCCCAGCGCCTCGTCCGCCGGTGCCGCCGCTTCGCCCGTCATGTGTCCATCCCTGTCGGCTCGTCCCTGTTCATGGTTCATGGGGGGGTTCATACGGGTTCGTATGCCGCTCATCGGTCTGTGTCTGTGTCTGCGTCCGCGCCTGTGTCTGCGTCCGCGGCCGCGTCGACCCGTACCCGTACGGTGAACTCCCCTTCGGAGACCCGCGCGCGCAGGGTCTCGTCCGCCGTCACCTCGGCGGGATCGCGGACCACATGTCCGTCGGCGCGCTGGAGCACGGCGTACCCGCGCCGGAGCGTGGCGGCGGGGGAGAGGGCCACCACGCGCGCGCGGGTGTGCGCCAGCTCGGAGTCGGCGCGGTCCAGCAGATGCCGCAGGGTGCGCCGGCTCCGGTCGAGCAGCGCGGCCACCTGGTCCGCCCGCTCGTCGACCATGCGGTGCGGATCCTCCATGCACGGGCGCGCGAGCGCGTGCGCGAGCCCGCGCTCCTCGCGCTCGACGTGCGCCTGTACGCACCTGCGCGCCCGGTCGCGCAACTGCCGTACCCGCTCGGCCTCCTCGCCGACGTCCGGCACGACCTTCTTGGCGGCGTCGGTGGGCGTGGAGGCGCGCAGGTCGGCGACGTAGTCCAGCAGCGGAGTGTCCGGCTCGTGCCCGATCGCCGAGACGACGGGCGTACGGCAGGCGGCGACCGCGCGGACGAGCTGCTCGTCGGAGAAGGGCAGCAGATCCTCCACGCTGCCGCCGCCGCGCGCCACGACGATCACATCGACCTCGTCGAGCGCGTCCAGCTCCTTGACGGCCTGCACGACCTGCGGGACGGCGTGCACCCCCTGCACGGGCACGTTGCGCACCTCGAAGCGGACGGCGGGCCAGCGGTGCCGGGCGTTCTCCAGGACGTCCCGCTCGGCGGCGGAGGCCCGGCCGCACACCAGTCCGATCAACTGCGGAAGGAAGGGCAGCGGCTTCTTGCGGTCCGGCGCGAAAAGGCCCTCCGCCGTGAGGCTCTTCTTCAGCTGCTCCAGGCGGGCCAGCAGCTCGCCGACGCCGACCGGCCGTATCTCGGCGGCCCGCAGCGAGAGCTGCCCGCGCGGGGCGTACCACTCGGGCTTGGCGTGCACGACGACCCGGGCGCCCTCCCCGATGACGTCGGCGACCGCGTCGAACACCTCGCGGAAGCAGGTCACGCCGACGGAGATGTTGTACGACGGGTCGCGCAGCGTCAGGAAGACCACGCCCGCGCCCGGCCGCCGCGACAACTGCGTGATCTGCCCCTCGACCCACACCGCGCCGAGCCGGTCGATCCAGCCGCCGATGAGCCGGGAGACCTCGCCGACGGGCAGCGGAGCGCCGGGGGACGTGGAGAGAGCCATGCCCGCGAGCGTAACGGTCACCGCCGACACCGCCGGCATCACCGGCGCCACGGGGACGGTCCGCGCCCCCCCCGGCCCGCCGCCCGCCGCCCCGCCTCCCGGGCCGCGCACCCTCGGGATCTTCGGCGCGGCACGGACGGCCTTACGATGGGGGCCATGACTGCTACGTCTGGCCGCCGTGTCCTGCTCGCCGCCCCCCGGGGCTACTGCGCGGGTGTGGACCGCGCCGTGATCGCCGTCGAGAAAGCCCTGGAGCAGTACGGGGCTCCGGTGTACGTCCGGCACGAGATCGTCCACAACAAGTACGTCGTGCAGACCCTGGAGAAGAAGGGCGCGATCTTCGTCGAGCGGACGGAGGAGGTGCCGCCGGGCAACATCGTGATGTTCTCGGCGCACGGCGTGGCACCCGTCGTGCACGAGGAGGCCGCGCGCGGCCGGCTCGCCACCATCGACGCCACCTGCCCCCTGGTCACCAAGGTCCACAAGGAAGCCGTCCGCTTCGCCAACGAGGACTACGACATCCTCCTGATCGGCCACGAGGGCCACGAGGAGGTCATCGGCACCTCCGGCGAGGCGCCCGACCACATCACGCTCGTCGACGGGCCCGAGGACGTGGCGAAGGTCGAGGTGCGCGACCCGTCGCGGGTGGTGTGGCTCTCGCAGACCACGCTCTCCGTCGACGAGACGATGGAGACGGTCGACGCCCTCAAGGAGAAGTTCCCGCAGCTCATCTCGCCGCCCAGCGACGACATCTGCTACGCCACGCAGAACCGCCAGCTCGCCGTCAAGCAGATGGGCGCCGAGGCGGACCTCGTCATCGTGGTCGGCTCGCGCAACTCCTCCAACTCCAAGCGCCTGGTGGAGGTCGCCAAGCTCGCGGGCGCGGACCAGGCGTACCTGGTGGACTTCGCCGACGAGATCGACGAGTCCTGGCTGGAGGGCGTCAGCACGGTCGGCGTGACCTCGGGCGCCTCGGTGCCGGAGATCCTGGTCGAGCAGGTGCTCGAATGGCTCGGCGCGCGCGGCTTCGAGGACGTGGAGATCGTCAAGGCGGCCGAGGAGTCCATCATCTTCTCGCTGCCCAAGGAGCTGCGCCGGGATCTGCGCGAGGAGGCGGCGACCCTGGCGGCCGAGCGCGGCGGCTCGGGCGCGTCGGAGGGCTGAGGGCCGTCCAGGGCCCCTCAGGGCGGCACGTGACTGTCGGTGGCGCGTCGTAACGTGGTGCCATGCAGATCTTCGGTGTGGACATCGGCGGTTCGGGGATCAAGGGCGCCCCGGTGGACCTGGACAAGGGTGACCTGGCCCAGGAGCGCCACAAGGTGCTCACCCCGCGACCGGCGACGCCCGACGGGGTGGCCGACGGCGTCCGGGAGGTCGTCGCCCACTTCGGCTGGACCGGCCCGGTCGGCCTGACGTTCCCGGGCGTGGTCACCGGCGGCGCCACCGTCCGTACGGCGGCCAACGTCGACAAGAGCTGGATCGACACCGACGCGCGCGCGTTGTTCGGCGACCGGCTGGGCGGCCTCCCGGTGACGGTGGTCAACGACGCGGACGCGGCGGGCGTCGCCGAGATGCACTTCGGCGCGGGCCAGGGCCGCAGGGGCACGGTGATCCTGCTGACCTTCGGCACCGGCATCGGCAGCGCGGTCTTCGTCGACGGCGTCCTCGTCCCCAACACCGAGCTGGGCCACCTGGAGCTGGACGGCCACGAGGCGGAGAAGCGGGCCTCCAGCAAGGCCAAGGAGGACCACGACCTGTCCTGGGAGCACTGGGGTCACCGCGTCCGCGCGTACCTCGCCCATGTGGAGATGCTCTTCTCCCCCGAGCTGTTCATCATCGGCGGCGGCGTCAGCCGCAAGTCCCACAAGTTCCTGCCCTACCTGGACGGCATCCGCGCGGAGATCGTCCCGGCCCGCCTCCAGAACAACGCGGGCATCGTGGGGGCGGCGATGCGGGCGGGGGAGAGCGGGGCGGCGTAGCGGCTCCCCGCACGGCCCGGCGGCACCGGTCACCCGTCTACCGACCCACCGGTCTACCGGCGGGTGCGGCCCCGCACGCGGGCGGACACGGACGGTGCCGACGGGGACGGCGCCGGGGACGAGGCCGCTGGCCGGGACCGCTGCCGGGACCGGGCCGGGGCGGCGGCACCGCGCGCGGCCCCTCGTGCGGCACCGCGCCGTACGAGCGCGACGACCCCTGCGAGCAGCGTGCCGCCGTACAGCCATAGGGCCTGGGTGGCGAGGCCGGTCACCAGACCCGTCAGCATGCCGAGGACACCGCTGCCGCCGTCGGCCACGGGCAGCAGGCCCACGGTGAAGCCGAGGGGCGCCACCACGGGCGCGGTCAGCACGTCGCCCGGACGCATCCAGAACGCGGTGAGGACGCACACGGGCAGGAACAGCACGCCGTAGACGGCCGGCGAACCGCCCAGCAGCAGCGCGTCCAGGCAGCCGAGCACGAGCATGGCCGCACCGCAGAAGAGCCCGCCCCCGAGACCGGTCAGCCGGGGGTTCGGCGACTGCCGCAGCCGCCGCACGAGGGCGGCCGGGCCGTGGAGGCCCGGCCCGGCGGCAGGGCGCGGCGCCCGCGCGGCCCGGCCGGGCCCGCGCCCTCCTGCCCGCTCCGGGTGGGGAGCGCCGGGGCGGCCCCGGGCTCCTTGTCCGGGCAGGGGCGGCCTGCCGCGTCGCGGTCCGTGCTGCTGGGGTCGCGTCCTGGGTTGCTCCACTGGTCCAACCTAGGTCTGTTTATGTGTTGAATAGGCCGTTTGACACGCCGCACGGCCCGGCGGGACGGGACACCGGCCAAGCGTTCGAACCGCCGCGAGGGGCGGGGCGCCGCACGCCGTAGACTGGTGGATCGGCCGCCTGGCCCCCAGTCTCCTCACGTACGGGAAGTCGCAACGTGTCGCTCACGATCGGAATCGTCGGTCTGCCGAACGTCGGCAAGTCGACCCTGTTCAACGCCCTGACCAAGAACGACGTGCTCGCGGCCAACTACCCGTTCGCCACCATCGAGCCCAACGTCGGTGTCGTGGGCGTCCCGGACGGTCGCCTCGCCCAGCTCGCCTCGATCTTCAAGTCGGAGCGGATCCTCCCGGCCACCGTCGACTTCGTCGACATCGCCGGCATCGTGCGCGGTGCCAGCGAGGGCGAGGGCCTGGGCAACAAGTTCCTCGCGAACATCCGCGAGTCGGACGCGATCTGTCAGGTCATCCGCGCGTTCAAGGACGAGAACGTCGTCCATGTGGACGGCAAGGTCTCGCCCAAGGACGACATCGAGACGATCAACACCGAGCTGATCCTCGCCGACCTCCAGACCATCGAGAAGGTCCTGCCCCGCCTCCAGAAGGAGTCGCGGATCAAGAAGGACGTCGCCCCGAAGGTGAAGGCCGTCGAGGAGGCCCAGGCGATCCTGGAGAAGGGCGACACGCTCTTCTCCCAGGGCATCCTCCAGGGCACCGAGCGCGCGGAGCTGCTGCACGACCTCCACCTGCTCACCACCAAGCCCTTCCTCTACGTCTTCAACGTCGACGAGGACGAGCTGACCGACGAGGACTTCAAGAACGAGCAGCGCGCCCTGGTCGCCCCCGCCGAGGCGATCTTCCTCAACGCCAAGCTGGAGGCGGACCTCGCCGAGCTGGACGAGGAGGAGGCCCTGGAGCTGCTGGAGTCCGTCGGCCAGCACGAGCCGGGCCTCGCCACCCTCGCCCGCGTCGGCTTCACCACCCTCGGCCTCCAGACCTACCTGACGGCGGGCCCCAAGGAATCCCGCGCCTGGACCATCAAGAAGGGCGCCACCGCCCCCGAGGCCGCCGGTGTCATCCACACCGACTTCCAGAAGGGCTTCATCAAGGCCGAGGTCATCTCCTTCACCGACCTCCTCGAAACCGGCTCGGTGGCCGAAGCCCGAGCCAAGGGCAAGGCCCGCATGGAGGGCAAGGAGTATGTGATGCAGGACGGGGATGTGGTGGAGTTCCGCTTCAACGTCTGATCGCGTACCGAGAGACGGCCTGGCCTGCGACGATGCAGGTCAGGCCGACGTGCTGTCCGCACCAGTCCGCAGAACCCAGCCTGGGTGAGTCGTTCTCAGTCACACAGACCGATGTCGGCGGCCAGGGCGGCGGAAGCGGCGAGTACTCGCGCAAAGCTGGCTACAGCTGCCTTGTCCAGGTGCTCAATCGCCCCACGGAGGTGCTCCTCCCAGTCGAGGCGGAACTCGTAAGCGAGTAGGTATCCCTCTCGGTGGGTGGCCGGGCTGACGCCGAGCAGGGCGTTCAAATCGGGCGCCGGAAAGACTACGGGGGATCGGAAGATCTCGCGCTCCGCAGCACCCGGGGCGAGCCGGCTCTGGCCGATCAGGAGGGCCGGGTCCACCAACCGTGCTGCTTCCTCGCACCAGACGGTTACGTGCCCCCGGACCTCCCCCTTCTGTGTGACCACGGGCGGAAGCCCCCAGTCCGGCAGGTCGACCGATCTGCCATCGCTCCGGGACACCCGCAGCGCCGTAGGGATCAGTCGGCACTCCAGCCCCAAGGAACGTAGGGCGGCGCTGAATGCCAGCACGAGGAAGACAGGAGAGGGCGCCGCTTGCCCACCTAGGTGATAAGAAGCGGCCCCAAGCAGGCTATAAAGCGAGCGCGCATCGAGTGGAACAGCCCGGGCGAGAGCTACGGCGTTGTGCCAGGGGTATTCGGCTATCGGATACGTTCCACTGCCCCCCGATGGCGGCAACGGAAAGCGAGCAGGCCCCTCCAGGGCCAACGTTTCGGAAGGCTCGTCGTGGAGATCCTCTTCACGCAGCTCCAGGAACTGACGGGCTGTGACCGCAAGCGGTACGTGACCCCGCCCCGCGGCCTCGAACAGCTCGAGGCTCTCTCGCATCAGGGCGCGGCTCAGCTCCAGGTCACCGTCTGGATGCCCCAGAAGGTATCGGGTCCAGGCGAGCACAGCGCGTCGGTGCGGGACATGGGCCAGTACGTCCGGTCCGGCTTCGGTGTGTGCCACAAGCAGCGCCTCAGCCTGGTCGATCAACAACCCTGCGGCTTGCAGGATCCAGGCATCAACGGGCAGTCCCTTCTTCTGCCTATGGAGGCTGCCCACCATCAGGGCGTGGGCCGCGTCCACCATATGGTCCGCGTGGTGGCGCATGATGTTCACGGCTTCCCGCTCGGCGGGCTCGGGGATTCCCGCAGTGACAGCAAGGGCCTCCTCCAGCCGACCCGTGGATGCCTTGACGATGGCGTCCAGGAAGCGCAGTTCCGCACTCTTCTCGGCGTCTGCCGGAGCCGCTGCCTTGGCCTGGTCGATGGCCATAGCCGCGTCGTCCCAGTTCTGGAGCCACACGAGCGACTGCACCTGTTCCAACCGGATCCCCAAGGCAGTCGAGGGAGTCACATCCTCGCGCTGCAGAACCGCCTCGAGCCTGGCGTTGGCGCGGGCGAAGTCAGCGAAGCGGTCCGTTGCCACTGCTGCGCGCATGTGGGAGACGTGGGCCAACAGCAGATGCTCGACGCCTTCGGCGTCGAGGGCGCCCATGCCTTCCAACAGAGTCCAGGCAACCTGTGCCGCCTGCGCGCCCTCATCGAACCGCGACTGGTTTATCAAGCACTGGGCCAGTGTCGTCATCGTGGCGGCTCGCCGGTAGACGGGATCGTCGATTGCCTCTTGGCCGACGTGCTCCGCGATTGTCAGAGCCTCACGCAACAGTCCCTCGCTGCGCGCCAGATCACCATGGATGTTTGAGATCGCTCCTGCAACATTGGACAGCAGGGCCACGGTGTTGGTGTCCGCGTGGCCGCTGCTCGTTACGCAGTGCGCCACATGAACTGCATGCTCGATCAGGGTGGCGGCCTCGGCCCATGAGTGCTGTTTCTGGCAGTCCACCAGTCGCTTCACCAGCTCGTACTGGAAGCGTCCTTGCATCGCCTTGACGGCCTCGCTGTCCATCATCGCGCGGATAACTTCCTGGACGATGCGGTGGATTGCAAGGAATCCGTCTCGGGGGTCGACCAGGGAGAATCTACGCAGCTCCGCCACAGCTCGGTAGACGGCGGATCCGGTCGGCAGATCGAGTGTCGCGAGATGGAGCGGAATGAAGTCTGGGGCGAGCAGGGCGCAGCGGGCGAGCAGCGCAGCGGGGAGATGCTGTCCCAGGTCGTCGGACGAGTGCAGTGCCTGATCGAGTACCCGTTTCACGCTGAGGGTGACCGCCGCGGTCAGCGTCGCGCCCTCCCGGTAGTCGAGCGGTACGAAGCCTCGGTCGTCGAGCAACTGGGCGCGACAGTCCGCGAGTTCAGTCAGGTAGACACCGACTGGGCATTGGGTCGCCGCGATGTAGCCGATGGCCTGGGCGATGCCGAGCGGGATTCCCTCCACTGCGTTGACCAGTGCGGATGCCTCGGACTCGCAGATATGTGGCAGCCGTTCTCCAGCCCAGACAGTGGCCTCCTCGGCCGTCATCCGTTCAACGACTAGCCCGCCGTCCGCCGCAGCCCAGGCCGAGTCGCGGGTGGTGACCAACACATGCGCGCCCTCGCAGGTCGGCAGCAGACCTTGCAGCTGCTCCTGGTCCGCGACGTTGTCGTAGACGAGCAACAGCCTGGAGCCTAGGTGCGCTAGTCGAAGGCCGACCTGAGTGAGGATCTCTATGTCGGTGGCTGGCCCGGTGTCCTGCCGCTCCTCGGCGACCATCCGCCGATACGCGGCGATGACGTCCTCCCTGGTGTCGGACGGGATCCACCAGACAAAGTCGTACTGGTCTCGGTGTCGGTGGGCATACAGCCGTGCGATGCTCGATTTGCCGATCCCGCCGAGTCCGGACACGACCACCCGGGGTGTCCCAGCATCGGGCTCTTTACTGAATCGTTCCCTGAGCGTTGCCAGCTCCCTGCTCCGACCGCGCACACCGGCAGCCGAAGGGACCTCACGGAAGAGCGCATGGCCGGGCCCGGGCAGCTTGACCGCCTCGGCCGCAGGCGTGCCACGGCGTCCGCGCAGGAGGCTCGGAAGCTCGGCCAACCGGAACGTGCGCCTGCCGAGCAGGTGGTCCCCGGACCACTGAAACATCCTCACAAACAGCGCGTCGATCGTGCTGTCGATGTCCTCCGCAGCCATGGCGACGGGTGACAGTCGCAGCAGCTCCAACCGGGCCTGGTCGAGGATCTGCTCCCACGGTCCGATCCGGGTATCGATCTCCAACTGGCGGAGTAAGGCGTGGTCGTTTACGGACAGCCCGATCGAGGTCGGCGCTTCGCCCTTGCACTCTGCCAGCCATTTGTCAGGGTCCGGCATAGACCGGGCACGTGCCACCGCGTTCCGCAGGGCATGTCCCGACGAGTGCACGGGAGCGTCCGAGAGGAACCGCAGCACCGCCGTGCCTTCGGGATCTGCAGAGCCCCAGCGTCTAGCCAGCCGTATCAGTTCCGGACCTGACCATGAGCCCGGCTCGACGCGGGTCTTCGCCTGTGCCAGCAGCAGCGGCCGTCCCTGCGCGTCGCGTACTTCGAAGTCGATGGCCTCGTCGGCGCCCTCGACCCGGAAGGTCTCGGCCTCCGGGTACTCCTCCGGAGTGCGGATGAGCTGCAGAATGGCGCACGCCGTCTGGAAACTCATGCCCCGTGCCGTATCGACTCCGCCCATATGGCGATTCCCCCTTGGCCTCGGTTTCGCCCTCCAGCATGCAGGACACCACTGACAGCCCGTGTCGCAACCGTTCACAAACCGCCACGTAGCCGTCCCCCACGCACGGGATCAGCCGTTGGTGAAGTCGCATTGGAGGTCAGTCCAGCGGTGCTGGTCGGCGGGGGTGTGGCTGGGGTGGCCGAGGCGTCCTGCGCCCTTGACCCACTCGTCCCAGAGGCCGTCGGGCGGACGTACTGCCGCCCGTGCTGATCGCAGGCGCCGAAGTCCTGCTCGTTGCGCTGGGCCTCGATCAGGGAGACCTTGTTCGCCCCTCCGGCTATGGTCGGCCACCGGAACTGGGCCCCGTCGTCCTCCCAGAAACAAACGGGACAGATCTCGTACGAGCCGGGCATGTCGTCGAATATGCGGTGCCCGCAGCACGGGCAGGGGTAAGAAGTCGTTCACCTGTGCAGTTTCGTCGCAGGTCCCGCCGGTGTGCCATGGACTGCTCTGCCTCGGCACACCCGACCGGTCCGCATCCAGTCCGCAGGACACCCGAAGACGGTCGTCGGGAGCCAACGCACACTAACGAGGAATCCCAGGTCGGGATCAGTCCGCAGACATTCCGGTTCAACGTCTGATCCGTACGGCGGAAAGCCCCCTGACCTGTGGCGGAGCGGCTGCGCCCGGTTGGGCCACGGGCGGGTGTGGGTGTCCGGCGTCGTGGCCGGTCGGTGTGGGCGAGGCGCTCGGCGAGGTCGTCGTCCCGGACTCGCTGTGCTTGATCGGCGGACTGGCGTGGTGGAGCCGGTGCTCCGCGGGGACGGTTGCGACGGACGGGATGAGGCCCCGGTCCGTCGCAACCGTCCCCGCGCTGGTCTGCGCGAGGGGATGCCGCCCTCGTCGTCGCCTAGGGCGAGGCAGGACGCGTCGGCAGTGTCGGCAGTAGGGAGGGCGGTCCTCTCCGATCGATCCTCGTTCTCCCGCGATACGGTGCTGTCATGTCTCGATCAGTCGAAAAGGGTTCAATCCCGTCTCCCGTCACCGCGGACGACGTCGACCTTGCCGTGCGGCTCGCCGTGGGCGTCCTGCGGGACGTACCCCCGGAGGGGTGGGACGGGAGGGCTGGTTCGCTGGAGTGGGACTGCTGGGAGACCGTCGAGCACCTCGCCGACGACCTCTTCTACTACGCCGTCCAACTGGGGCCGCAGAGCCCGCCGCTGGACACCCACGTGCCTTTCGCGTTGAGCCGGAAGAGGCCGGAAGGACCTGTGGTCTTCGTCTACGCGGACCGTGACGCGGGTCCGGCCGGCCTGCTGCAAGTGCTGGAGGCGTGTGGCGCGCTGCTGGCCGCCATGGTGCGTACGACGCCGCCCCAGGTCCGCGCCCATCATGCCGCGGGGGTGTCGGACCCCGAAGGCTTCGCGGCGTTGGGGCTACAGGAAACGCTGGTGCACCTGCACGATGTGGCCGAGGGGCTCGGGCTCGACTGGACCCCGCCCTCCGCCCTCTGCTCCCGGGTGCTCGCCCGTCTGTTCCCCGAAGCTCCGGGCGGTGCGGATCCCTGGCTCACCCTGCTGTGGGCCACCGGCCGCGCCGAACTGCCGGGGCACCCTCGGCTCACCACGTGGCGCTCGGACAGCACAGTACGGTCGTGAGCCGGGCTCCCATCCGGCTGCGCAGTTCGGTGAGGGAATGGGGCTGGGTGCGCCGTCCTCAGACGTTCGTGAGACTCAGCGGCGCGCCCGCCAGCGCGCGCAGCCTTTCGCGGGTCTCGGGGTCGGTCGAGTACACCACGGTGCCGATCATGCCCCGCGTCAGAAGCACCTTGTAGGTGTTGCGGATCAGCTGGTCCACGTCCGCGTCCGGGGTCGACTTCTTGAAGGCCGGATCCTTGGACGCGGTGCGGTCGGTGACCCATTGGTCCCCGCGCCACACCAGATCGGGGCCGATGATGACGCCGCTCCAGTCGTACTCGAAGCCCTGCGCCGTGTACACGCAGCCCACCTGCCCGAACCCGGCCGGGTCGGTCGCCCAGAGTGCGGCCGGCGGTGCGCCGGCGACGGCGCGGTCACCGAAGACGTTCCAGGGGCGCGCCCACTCGCCGATGACGACGTCAGCGGGGAGCGCCTGACCGGGCGGCACCTTCTTCGTCCACTTCCAGCAATAGCCCGCGGACATACGGGCACCGTAACCGTGCGCGCGCTGCTCGTGGAGGAACGCCTCCAGCTCCTGCGGGCTCTCCGCGACCATCAGGCGCATCTTGTCGTCGGGTTCCCAGATCAGGGGTCCGCCGGGCTCGAGGCCCAGCAGCCGCACCACCCACCGCAGATAGGCGTCGCTGCCACCGCACCGGAACTGGCTGTCCAGCGGCACCACCTGGCACCGGAGCCCCTTCCGCGCGGCGGCCGCCTCGATCTCCGCGACCGTGCCCATCTCCCCGGGGCGGACGACCTGATGCTCGTCCAGCAGAAAGACCGGGACGCGCGCCGCGTCGATGAGTTCCTCGATCTGCGGCTTGCCGGTGCGGTTCGCCGCCGACGTGTAGCGGTTGGCCGACGTCTCCCGCATGCGGTGCGCCTCGTCGCAGATCAGTACATCGAGGCCGTTGCGCTCGGCGGTCATGAAGCTGTTGAAGTACTTGAAAAGGTCTTTGACCTCGCGCTTCCGGGCGCCCGCGACCTTCCTCATCGTCGTCGTGAACGAACTGGAGCCCGTGGCGTGCAGCGCGGGGATGTTCTGCCGGTACAGCTCTCCGAGGAGCGAGAGGGCGATGACGCTCTTGCCGGTGCCCGGCCCGCCGGTGACGACCACGACCTCCTTGTGGTCGGCCCGCTTGGCGCGGTGGACGGCGTTGAGGACCTTGCGGTACGCGACCTTCTGTTCGTCCAGCAGCACGAACTGCTCGCGCTCGCGCACCTCTTGGGCGGCCACTGCCATGAGCTGCTTGGACGGACCGATCTTCCCGTCCAGGAGTTCGTCCGCGGCCGACGCGCCGGACCCGGTCCCCAGCTTCGACCGGAGGAAGTCCAGGAACTCGCCCCGTCGCGCGCCGATGAAGAGCCGGCCGTACTGGTCCTGCTCGGCTTCGAAGAGCCCGCTGACGCCGAACTCGGTGGCGTTGTGCAGATACGCGGCGCCGCTGAGCCGTTCCGGGTGGCCGGAGAGGGCTCCGTTGAAGGAGGCGAGGTACTGGCAGTAGCCGCGCACCTGATCGACGGGGTTCAGTACCGCGCGGGCGTAGGAGTCGAGGCGGCACAGTGTCGGATCGTCGTCGTCCGGTTCGGCGCTGCTCCACTGCTTCAGTTCCACGACGACGTACGAGGGCCGGCCGGTGTCGGGGTGGACACCGGCCAGCACGGCGTCGGCCCGCTTGCTGTTCAGCGGGAGCCCGTACTCCAGGAGCATCTCCACCTGGCCGAGCCCCGAGTCGTTGAGCGCGCTCGCCAGCACCGGAATGCTGCGCTCCCACGAGCGGACCTCGGACGCACCGGGCTTGTGGCCGTGCACGTGCACGAACTGCTCCGTCAGGCGGAGGAAGAGCGAACCGGAGAGGCACTCGGCGGCGACCGCGGCGGCGGAGTCGCGGAACAGCAAGGAAGGCTCCCGGGCAGCACGAAGGGACTCGTGCGGGTGGGGGCATGTCCTCGATGACTCCGCCAGGCGGAGCGGAAGCCCGGCGGGCCGCAGCTACGACGGACCCCAGGCTACCCGTGACGTCTGCGGTAGGCAGGAGGCAGATGTGCTCCTTCGACGGTGAGCCTCGGCCGGCTGCCGTCGTGGTTCTGCATGCCGATGGATCCGGGGATGAGCCTGCGCAGTTCGGCCTGGGCGGCAGGATCGACCGCGTACACCACGGTGCCGACGACACCGCGAGTGAGGAGCACGTGGTACGCGTTGCGGACACAGCGGTCGACGTCGTCGTCGCTGACCGGGCCGCGGAAGGCCGGATCGTGGGACGCGCTCCGCTCCACCGTGAACCTGCCGTCGCGGAACACCAGGTCGGGGCCGATGATGACGCCGTTCCAGTCGTACTCGAATGTCTGTGCCGTGTAGACGCATCCGATCTGTCCGATGCCGCGGGGGTCGGTGGACCACAGATCCGACCTCGGCGCGTCCGGCACGCTGTGCTGCGGCTTGACGTTCCACGGCATGCGCCACTCACCGATGACCACGTCGTCGACGAGCCGGTCCCCGTCCGGTTTGCTCCACGGCCAGCAGAAGCCCGCGGTGATGCGTGCGGTGGCGCCCTCGAAGCCGCGTTCCCGGATGAACTGCTGCAGTTGCGCGGGGGAGTCCGCGACGGCGAGGGTCATCCGTCCGTCCGGCTGCCAGGCCACGGGATCGGGAGTGGGCAGTCCGAGCAGTTGCTGGACCCACTGCTGGTACCGCTTGCTGCCGCCCGCCCGGAACGTCCCTTCGAGATCGGTCACCTCGACCAGACAGCCGCTGTCCTCGGCGAGTTGTCTGAGGTAGTCCGCGGTGCCCACCTCGTCCGGGCGGATCGACTGGTGGTCGTCGAGCAGGAAGATCGGCACTCGGGCGGCCCTGATCAATTCCGCCGCCTGCGGCCGCTCGTCGTCCCGGAGATCCTTCGGCGTCCACCGGTCGGTCGAGTTGCGCCGCATACGGTGCGCCTCGTCGCAGATGAGGACGTCGACGCTGTCCTCGCCGGCGTCGGCGAAGCTGTTGAAATACTGGTAGAGCCTGCCGGCCGCTCTGCGTCTGGCCGCCAGTCGTCCCTGGCGTGCCGTACTGATCATGATCTCCCGCAGCGTCTCCGTGTAGGCGTGGGAACCACTGGCCAGCACGGCCTCACGTCTTTCGAGCCCCAGGGCGCGCTGCAGTTCCAGTGCCACGGCGCTCTTCCCGCTGCCGGGACCGCCCCGGAGGATGAAGACGCGTTTGCGGTCGGAGCGGGCGGCCGTCCCGGGCGCGGTGTCGGAGCCGTAGAACAGCCCGACGTCGGAACCGGTCTTGGGCGCGGTCTTCTCCAGGTGCCGGGTGATCAGGTCGAACGCGAGGTACTGCTCGTCGAGAAGCGTGAGACCGCCACCGGTGACGGACCGCTGCCGCGCCACATCGGTGACCTTGAGCAGCGGATCACGGCGGTCCTCCTCCAGCGCCGTCGCGGCGCGTTTCCCGGAGGCGGGAGAGAACCTCGCTGTGAGGGCCCGGCGGAACCGGTCCAGGTCGTCGAGGGTGTAGAGGAAGCCGTGACGGCTCTCCGGGAGGTCGAACAGTGCCTCCACGTCGGCGTCGCGCGCGTTGTGCAGCAGTGCCACGCCCGTCAGCCGGTCGTCGTCCACGCGGAGATGGGGCAGATAGCGCACCATGTATTCGCAGTAGCGCTGGATCTGGCGGACCGGGTGCAGTTTGTTCTTCCCGTCACCGAAGCCGAGGTCGACGGCGATGGGGCACCGGGGGTCCACAGTGGCGTGGCGCACCTGCTTCAGCTCCACGGCGAGGTACATGTCCGAACCCGTTCCCGGCTGTCTGCCGCAGAGCACCAGGTCGACCGCGGAGTTGGTGTGCGGCAGATCGACCTCGATCTGTACCTCGACCTCGTCGAGGCCGCAGTCCAGCAGGGCTCTGACGACTACGGGAATGCTGTTGTTCCAGGAATCGATGTTGCTCCTGTCGGCTGCTTTCCCCTTGATGTCGGCATGCGCCTCGATCAGTTTCTCCGTGAGCGGCAGACGTGCTGATCCGGCCGGTGCGGTGACGAGGCGTCCGAGTTCGGCCGCGGACATTTGCAGAAGCACGAAGGTTCCCCAGGCACGAGAGAGATCGTGCGGGTGGGGGCATGTCCTTGAGTGCTCCGCGGGGCGGAGGGGGAAGCCCGGCGGGCCGCGAGGTCGCTTCGTAGCGTAACGGCGGTCCGGGCAGGGGTGAGGGCGGGCCCTGGGGGCCCGCCCGCCGCCCGGCGTCAGCCGAGGCGGTGCACTACGGCCTGCGTCAGCGCCCACACCAGGTTCGAGCCGAGGCTCGCCATGATGCCCACCAGGACATCACGAACCCAGATGCGGTGCTTCGGCGTGTACTCGACGGCAGCCATAGAAACGCGTCCCCTTCGGTTGTTACCGGTGACGGACGCCTGGTGGCTCCCGCCGGGAGCGCTCCTTGGGGCCGCGTCACCCAACCGGAAGGGCCGGGGTCTCGCAGGTCGTCGCCCGTACCCTCCGAGGAGGAGGCGCGATGCGGGAAAACGCTAACCCATTCCCGGGTGGCCCGGTCAAGGAGTTAACGCCTCGAGTGCCCCGCTGGCTCGGCCGAGCGGCCCCCAGCCCGGCGACGGAAGGGGCCCGGCGCCGGGCCGAACGTGTCGCCGACGGGCCCTCAGACCCCCGCGATCGACTGGATCCACGACCGGTACGCCGTGACGTTGGCGTACGCCGTGGTGGACTGGCGGTCGCTGGTGGAGGCGACGCCGACCTGGACGCCGCCGGCCATCATGGGGCCGCCGGAGTCGCCGCCGGCGGTGATGCCGTTGCCGCGGGAGGCGCAGATCGCGGAGCCGCCGTAGGCGTCGGTGCAGCCGCCGCTCACGGTCACATTGGCGACCTTGAGGTAGCGGGACTGGCAGTTGATCTCGGAGCCGCACTGGGAGGTGGCGCCCCAGCCGTAGACCTGGACGCTCTGGCCGACGCGTACCGTGCCGGGCTGGCCGAGGGTGGCGTACGTGGTGGACACCGAGCGGTCCAGGCGGACCAGGGCCAGATCGGCGCTGTGGGTGTAGATCTGCACGCCGTTGGCCGTGGTGCCGCCGCTGTACTGGTCCAGGCTGCCGACGCGGAACGACAGCGAGCCGCCGGAGACGCAGTGCTTGGCCGTGAGGATCCAGGTCGGCGCGATGATCGTGGCCGAACAGCTCTCCTGGCCGTTGGCGTACAGCCGGGCCGCCCAGGGGCCGCTGGAGGCGTAGCCGCCGCCGATGATGGGCTGCGGGGCGGTGGTGGTGGGGGGCGTGGCCGGGGCGGCGCTCGCCGTGGGGGCGAGCAGGGCCAGGACGGAGACGGCGGCTGCGGCGAGTGCGGGCGCGAGTCGGGATATGCGCAAGATTCCTCGATCCGGAGGACACGTCGGTGGACGTGTGCGGGCGGGTGGGGAAGAAGGTGACGACGGCCTTGTGGGCCGGGCCCGCGCCGTACGCCGCCCGGAGGCAATTGTCGACGTGGGCATGACACAACCTTCCGGACGGGAGAGCCGCTTGGGTACTCCCATCCGGCCATAACGCGGTGATATGGCCGCGGTCGGGCCGCCCGCCGGGGAACGCGGAGCGGCGGGGTGCCGCCGCCCGTCCGTTCCCGTGCCCGGGATCGGCAGGTGGGGGACGGTACGGGCGGGCTTCCCACGTATCCTCGGCACGGGACGGGGCCGCGGATCAGGAGGTACACAGGGTGGAGTTCCGGCTGCTCGGATCCGTCGCCGTGGTGACGGAGAACGGAGACTTCGCCCCCGGTCCCGTGAAACGGTGCAGTCTGCTGGCCATGCTCCTGCTGCGGCCCAACACCGCGGTCAGCGTCGACCAGCTCACGGCCGCGCTGTGGGAGGACGAACCGCCCACCCACTTCAAGACGGTCCTGCAAGGGCACGTCTCGCGGCTGCGCGCCCTGCTCGCCGACCACGGCGCCCGCGAGTACGGCGTCGAGCTGACCACTCAGGGCGCGGCCTACGAGCTCCAGATGCCGGAGTCCCTGGTGGACGCCCACCGCTTCGAGGAACTGGTCGCCCTCTCCCGCGTGCAGCGCCGGCCCGCCGACACCGTACGCATGCTGCGCGAGGCGCTCGCCTGCTGGCAGGGCCCCGCCCTGACCGGCACGGTGCGCAGCGGTCCGCTGGAGGCGGCGGCCGGTGGCCTCGAAGACCTGCGGCTCGCCTCGGTGGAGGCGCTGGCCGAGGCGTACGGGCAGCTCGGCGAGCACGGCAGGGCGGCCGCCGTACTGCGCACCGAGGCCGTCGCGCATCCGCTGCGGGAGTCGCTGGCCGCCGCCCTCATGCTGGCCCTGGGCCGCTCGGGACGGCAGTCCGACGCGATCAACTGGTACCACCGCACCCGGCGGCTGCTCGCCGACGAACTCGGCGTGGACCCCGGCGACGCGCTCACCGAGGCCTACGCCGTTCTGCTGCGCGCCGCCGACCCCGCGCCGCTGCCCGCCCGTACGGCCGCGGAACCGGCCACCGGGCCCGCGGCGGGATCCGCGGCAGGATCCACGGCGGGATCCGGGACAGGATCCACGGCGGGCACCTCGGCCGGTACCGCCACCGGTACTGCCGCCGGGGCCGCCGCCGCTCCCGCCCCGGGCGCCGCCGAAGCCGCGGGCACCGAGGGAGCCACCGCCGGAGCGGCCACCGGGGCCGCCACCCCGCCGACCGCGGGACCGGCCGCTGAACCGGTCGACGGACACACCGCCGGACACACCGCCGGACCGGCCTCCGGACCGGCCTCCGGGCCAGCTGCCGCACCCACCGTGACCGCCCCGTCCGCCCCGCCCGCCGATTCCCTCCCGCAGCCCACCTCCCCGCCCGGACCACCGTCCGGGTCCCCGTCCGCACCGCCGTACGTCCCCCACCCCCAGTACGCCACCCCCCAGTCCCTCCCGGCCGCAGGCCACCTCGCCCCGCCGCACGCCGATCCGCCCGTACCGCAGTTGCTGCCCCGGCCGCCGCGCGGCTTCACCGGCCGGGACCGGGAACTGGCCGCGCTCGGCCGGGCCGTCACCGCCACCGACGCGCCCGTCTGCCTGATCACCGGGGCCGCCGGGGTCGGCAAGACCGCGTTCGCCCTGCACTGGGCCCACCAGCACGGCGCCGCCTTCCCCGACGGGCGGCTCTTCGCCGATCTGCGCGGCTTCAGCGACACCCCGGCGCCCGACGCCGGAACGGTGCTGCGGGAGTTCCTGCTGGCCCTGGGCGTCGCCCCGCAGCGCGTGCCCGAGACCACCGCCGCGCGCGGCGCGCTGTTCCGCACCCTCACCGACGGCCGCAGGCTGCTCGTCGTCCTCGACAACGCCCGCTCCTCCGAGCAGGTCAGACCGCTGCTCCCCGGCGGCGACCACTGCGTCACGCTGGTCACCAGCAGGGACCGGCTCGGCGGCCTCATCGCCTCCGACGCCGCCCGGCCGCTGCCGCTCGCCCACCTCCCGGCCGCCGACGCCGAGGCGCTGCTCGCCAGCGTGCTCGGCGAGGACCGGATCGCCGCCGAACCCGAGGCCGCCGCGCGGCTGGCCGGGCTCTGCGACGGGCTGCCGCTCGCCCTGCGCGTCACCGCCGCCCGGCTCGCCCAACGCCCCCAGTGGACGCTGGGCGCGATGGCCCACGAACTCGCCGACGAGCACGGCCGCCTCGCCCTGCTCGACGTCGAGGACACCGGCGTCTCCGCCGCCCTGCACCTCACCGTGCAGCAACTGCCCGAGCCCGCCGCCCGCATGTTCCGCGCCATCGGCCTGCACACCGGCTCCGACCTGGACCGGTTCGCCGCCAGCGCGCTCGCCGGGACCACCCCCGCCCAGGCCGGTGCCGATCTGGACCGGCTCGCCGCCGCCCATCTGCTCACCGAGTCCGTCCCCGGCCGCTGGACCCCGCACGACCTGGTCCGTCTCTACGCCCGCCACCTCGCCCCGCAGGCGGACCCCGAGGGCCTGCGCCGCCTGCTGGACCACTACCTGTTCACCGGGCTTGCCGCCGACGCGGCCGCCGAACCCGGGTCCCAGCCCTGCTACGCGCTGCCCGCCGACGCCCGCCGCCCCGCCGCCACCCGGGAGTTCGACGACCGGTCCGCCGCCCTCGCCTGGTACGCGGCCGAGCGCCCCGCGCTGGAGGGCGCCGTGGCCGCGGCCGCCGCCCTCGGCCTGCACGACCGGGCCTGGCGGCTCGCCCTGGTGCAGTGGCCGCTGATGCTGTGGCGGATCACCGACGGCTGGACCCCGCTGCTGGAGGCCGGACTCGCCTCCGCCGAGCACGAGGGCGACCTGGACGCGCAGTCGCGGACCCGGGCCCTGCTCGGCTGGATCCTGCACGAGGAGGGCCGGGACGCCGAGGCCCTGGTCCACCTGGAGTCGGCACCCGAACTGGCCGCCCGCGCGGGCGACGCCATCAGCGAGGCCATCGCCTGCGTCAACCTCGCCGCCGCCCTGGACGCCACCGGGGACAGCCTGCGGGCCGGGGAGCTGATGACCCGCGCGGTCGCCCTCGCCGACAGCACCTGCCACCCCGCCACCCAGGTGCTGGCCCTCCAGCACCTGGCCCAGTACTGCCTGCGCACCGGCGCCCACGAGGCCGCCATGGCCCACACCCTGCGCGCCACCGAGCTGGTCTCGCCGCACGCCGTCGTCGGCCGGGCGCAGCTGCGGATCCTGCGCGGCGAGGCCCTGGCCGGGCTGGGCCGGACCGCCGAGGCCGCGGACGAGTTCCGGCAGGCGGCGGCGGCGTCCGAGGCGGCCGGGTTCACCCAGGGTTCGGAGCGTGCGACGCGGCTGCTCTCCCTGCTGGCAGCGAAGCGTTAGCGGGACGTAAGCAGGACGGCAGCGCGGACGCCGAAGCTGTGTACATGGCACCGAGCGCGGGACACCGGGCACCGGGACGTCCGGGGACACAGGTGCCGTCCATGTCAGCTTCACACCGCCTCGGGGGAGAACCCACCATGCGCAACCACCGCAAGCACACCGTCCTGGCCGCCGCCGCCTTCGCCGCCCTCTCCCTGGGCCTGACCGCCTGCGGCAGCGGCGACGGCACCAAGGACGAGGGGAAGGCCGCGGCCTCGCAGCAGGCCACGGACTCCGCCACCGCCGCCGCGACCTCCGGCACCTCCGGGACGGCCGGCTCCGGCTCGTCCTCCTCGTCCTCCTCGGCCTCCGGTTCCGGCAAGTCCGGCTCCTCGAACTCCGGGACCGCCTCCGACGCCGCCGCCAAGAACAAGGGCGGCTCGGGCTCCGGCACCGGCACCGGCGCCGGTTCGGGCTCCGGTTCCGGTTCTGGTTCCGGCAAGTCCGGCGCGAACTCCCCCGCCTGCACCTTCAGCGACATGAAGGTCACGATGGAGAAGGCCGACGAGACGCCCACCGAGCACATCATGCTCACCGCGACCAACAAGTCCTCCCGCACCTGCCACCTGCTGAAGTACCCGCTGCTCGCCTTCGGCCCCATCCAGACCGCCAAGGACATCCCGGCCGTCGCCAAGAGCAAGTCGCTGGTCCCCGTCGTCCTGGAGCCCGGCCAGGCGGCGTACGCCAACGTCCGGGTCGCCAACGGCGGCGCGCACGAGGACAACAAGGTCGTCAAGGAGTTCGACGTGAACTTCTTCGCCGCCGACGGCCCCGCCGAGGGCACTATCGTCGTGCACGCCCCGTCCGGCGGCCTCGCGGTCGACGAGGCGGTCGCCAAGACCGGCTACTGGACCTACGAGCTGCGCAACGGCGCCGACGAGTTCTGAGCCGCCCGTCGGCACCCCCGCGGGCCCGAGGGCACGCGGGCACGAGGGCCCGGTACGACCCCCGCCGTCCGGCCGGGTCGCACCGGGCCCTCGTGGCGTACGTACATGCATATGCGTACGTACGGCATGGATAGGCGCCGCTCCGGCCGGGGTGAGGGCCACGCCCGGACGGGGCCCGGTCTCAGGCCCGCGCCAGGCCCGACTTCAGGCCCGCCCCGCACAGCGGCACCACCGCCGACCTGCCGCCGAGCGCGCCCTCGCGCACGGCCGCCCAGCACACCGCGCTCGTCGACTCGACGTACAGCCCCTGCGAGGCCAGGTCGAGCTGCGCGTGCCGGATCCGGTCCTCCGAGACGGTCAGGAAGGTGCCGCCCGAGCCGCGTACCGCGCGCAGGATCTGCCGGGCGCGCGGCGGCCGGGGGATGGCGATGCCCTCGGCGTACGTGGGGGAGAGGGTGGTGTCGCCGACGAGTCCGTCCGCGCCCTCCTGCCAGGCGTGCGCGAGCGGTGCCACCGCCGCCGCCTGCACCGCCCACAGCGCCGGACGCCGGTCCAGCAGGCCCGCTCCGTGCAGCTCGGCGATCGCCAGCGCCGCGCCCAGCAGCAGGGTGCCGTTGCCCACGGGCAGGACGAGCACATCGGGCAGCCGGCCGCCCAGGTCCTCCCACAGCTCGTGGACGTAGGTCTTGGTGCCGTGCAGGAAGTACGGGTTGTAGACGTGCGAGGCGTAGAACGTGCCCGGCTCGTCCGCCGCCCGCCGGGCCGCCGCGCCCGCCGCCTCCCGGTCGCCGTCGACCACCTCCGGGCGGGCGCCGTGCGCCTCGATCTGCTCCAGCTTCTTCGCGGACGTGCCCAGCGGGACGTACACCGTGCAGGGCAGGCGGGCGCGGGCGCAGTACGCGGCGATCGAGGTGCCCGCGTTGCCGCTGCTGTCCGCGACCACCCGGGTCGGTCCGACGCGCTGCGCCAGCTGGGCCAGCAGCACCGCGCCCCGGTCCTTGAAGGACAGCGTGGGCATCAGGTAGTCCAGCTTCGCCGACACCTCGTCCGTCAGGGTCACCAGCGGCGTACGGCCCTCGCCCAGGGAGACCGTCGGCTGGGCCAGCGGCAGCGTCTCCGCGTACCGCCACAGCGAGTTCACCCGGCCGCTCAGCGACTTCAGCGGCGCCGGGGTGGGCGCGAAGTCGAGATCCAGCGGGCCGTGGCAGGACGGGCAGCACCAGGCGAGCGAGTCACTGGGCACCCGGACGCCGTCGGTGGGGCAGTAGCGGTCCGGCAGAGGGCTCATGGGGGCAGGTTAGGGCCTGTGCGGCCGATCGGCCGGGAGCCGGGCCCCGATCCCGGCGGGCCCGCCGAGGCCGGATCCGGCGGTCCGCGCACCACCCCGGTGAACTTTTTCCCGCCCGCCCACGGTTGGTGAAGGGCGGTCGGCCGGAGGCCGACGCACCCCGAGAGGCGAACTCACACAACTCAACTCGTGCAAGAAACGTGCGACACGTATGACGCGTATGACACGTATGAAGGGGACGGGGAAGCATGGTCACTGTCGGCGAGAACTACACGGTCTCGGTGCTGCGACGGCTGTCCGCGAGGGGCGACGGTGACGCGATCGTCGCCGGGGAGCGGAGGATCAGCGGCGCCGAGGCCGCCGCCACGGTGCTGCGCTTCGCCGCGGCTCTGCGGAGCAGGGGACTGGCCGAGGGGGACGGCGTCGCGTTGTTCGTGGAGAACTCTCCGGAGGCGCTGCTGCTCCAGTTGGCCGTCCACTTCACCGGCTGCCGGCTGGTCTTCGTGCCGCCGGAGCCCGGCAACGGCGAACTCGAAGCGCTCGTCCGGCGCGCGGACGTCAAGATGCTGCTGTTCGACCCGGTGTTCGCGCAGCGGACCCGGCAGATCGCGGGCCGGGTCGGCATTCCGCACCTCCTCGGCGTCGGCCCGTCCTCCACCGCGGAGGACTTCCTGGCGTCGGCATCCGGCCGTACGGGCCTGTCGCCGGACGAGGCCGCCGACGGGCGGAGCGTCGCCACGCTCCTCTACACGGGCGGCACCACCGGGCTGCCCAAGCTCGTGGTCCACCGCAGCGGCTACTACGACACCTATGTGCGGGCCGCGAGCGCGTACGCCGATGACGCGTCGGACGGCCTCGTACTGCTGGTCTGCACGCTGGTGACGCACACCAGCGGCCACGGCACCTTCCTGGTGGGCCTCCTGAGCGGCCACACCGTCGTGCTGCTGAGGTCCTTCGACGCCGG
Source organism: Streptomyces sp. PsTaAH-124 (assembly GCF_000373685.1). Taxonomy (NCBI): domain Bacteria; kingdom Bacillati; phylum Actinomycetota; class Actinomycetes; order Kitasatosporales; family Streptomycetaceae; genus Streptomyces; species Streptomyces sp. PsTaAH-124. Next base: position 479,335 of record NZ_KB892158.1, read on the forward strand.
TACGGCCCTGTCGGTGATGGAGCGCGAGCGCGTCACCCGGGTGATCGTGGTGACGCCCATGCTGTACGAGCTGCTCGACCACCCGGACTGCGTACCCGGCCGTTTCCCCGCCCTGACGACACTCCACTACACCGGAGCGGCGGCTTCCCCCGCGCGCCTTGAACAGGCGATCGAACGTTTCGGGCCAGTGCTGGACCAGATCTACGGCGCCTCGGAGAACGCGCTCGTCACCCAGCTCACCTCGCAGGAGCACGACCTCGGCCGCCCCGAGTCGCTGACCAGTTGCGGCCGCCCGGGGCCCGGTGTCGAGGTGGAGCTGCGCGACGAGGACGGCAAGCCGGTGCCGGTGGGGCACCCCGGTGAGCTGCACGTGCGCAGCGGCACGGTCATGGAGGGCTACTGGAAGGACCCGGAGCGTACCGCCGAGGTGCTCGACGACGAGGGCTGGTTCCGCAGTGGGGACATCGCGCGCGCGGACGAGAACGGCTATCTGTACCTGGTCGACCGGGCGCGGGACATCATCGTGACCGGCGCCACGGCCGACAACGTCTACTCCCGTCTCCTCGACGACTTCCTCGCCGCGCAGCCCGGCGTCCGGGAGGCCGCCACCGTCGGTCTGCCGGGCGCCGACGACCAGGAGACCGTGCACGTCGTCCTGGTGCCCGAGAATCCGGCCGGTACCCCGGACCTCCCCGGGCTGACCCGGGCGATCACCGACGCCCTCGGCACCCTCTACACGCCTGCCTCCTACTCGGTCGCCGATTCCCTGCCCCGGACGACCGTCGGCAAGACCGACAAGAAGGCGCTGCGCGCGGCACTGCTGGCGTCCCGCGGCTAGATCCCGGCCCGGACACGGCCGACGCGCCCGCCGTCGGTGCCCTCTGCCCCTGTCCTCTGCCCTTGCGCCCGGTGGGCCCTCTGCCCTTGCGCTCGGTGGCCGTCACCGAGCGCAAGGCTGTGGTCCCGGCTGCCGGGTGCGCCGTCGAGGACCGGTGTGCGGTCGGGGAGACGGCTGAGACATGCGGTGCGGAGCCCCCGTACGGCGGTTCCCATACCGGGGAGAAAGTGCCTGCGTAAAGCCCCCCGACCCCACAACTCATCACTTCGAGTGATTCCTTGGCCTCGACTTGCAAGTCACAACCTACGGTTGCCACCCTGTTGCTGTCTGTGCAACCTGATGGGAGTGGCCAGTGACTTTCGGTGAGCAGCCGGCGTATCTGCGCGTCGCGGGCGACCTCCGCAAGAAGATCGTCGACGGTCTGCTGCCCCCGCACACCCGGCTGCCCTCCCAGGCCAGGATCCGCGAGGAGTACGGCGTCTCGGACACGGTCGCCCTGGAAGCGCGCAAGGTGCTGATGGCCGAGGGCCTGGTCGAGGGCCGCTCCGGCTCGGGGACGTATGTGCGCGAGCGGCCCGCGCCGCGCCGGGTCGCCCGCTCCGGCTACCGCCCGGCCGGCGGCGCCACCCCGTTCCGGCAGGAGCAGGCGGCCGCCGACGCGCGCGGCACCTGGGAGTCGAGCAGCGCGCAGGCGGAGGCGGGCGGCGCGATCGCCGACCGGCTCGGCATCAAGCCCGGCGACCGCGTGATGCGCACCAGGTACGTGTTCCGGGACGCGGGCGAGCCGATGATGCTCTCCACCTCCTGGGAACCGCTCGCCCTCACCGGCCGCACCCCGGTCATGCTCCCGGAGGAGGGCCCGCTCGGCGGCATGGGCGTCGTGGAGCGCATGCGCGCCATCGACATCGTCGTGGACAACGTCACCGAGGAGGTCGGCGCCCGCCCCGGCCTCGCCGAGGAACTGCTCACCCTCGGCGGCGTCCCCGGCCATGTCGTCGTGGTCGTCCAGCGCACCTTCTACGCCTCCGGCCGCGCTGTGGAGACGGCCGACGTGGTGATCCCCGCCGACCGCTACCGGGTGTCGTACCACCTGCCCGTGAAGTAACAGCCTGCCTCTGCCGTCTCTGACGTCTCCGCGGTATCCCCGGCGCGCTCACGTCACCGGCGTGCGGCGCGGCGCGGGCGGGGTGGTGCGCGCCCCCTGGTGCGGTTCGGTCGGCGTATGCCTCCGTCCCGGCCTGCCCGCGAGGTGTGCGCCCGGCCCCCACGACGCTGGATTCCGGCCGTTCTCGCAGGTCGTCGCCGCGCGCACCGGCCGACGGCGCGAGGCTTGCGACCGTGCGCCCCTCATGTCCGCGTGCGGCGCGTTCGTCCCCGTGCGCCCCCTGTGGATTGGCCGGTTGCATACCTCTTTGTGAAAACCCGTATCCGCTGAGTGAAGGTTGGGCGTAGGCTCGGGCATATGCGAGCTGCGGTTTCCGCGGCAGGCGGAGGCACGGCAGAAGGCCGTAAGCCGGACGCGGTCGGGCGCGCGCGGAGCACGCGCCGGGCGGAAAGGAGCAGTGGGGGCGGGATGAACGACAGTACGGTCACTCTTCCCTGGCTGGTCGTCCGGCAGGACGACAACGGCAACCGCTACCGCGTGGGCAGATACGCCACTCGCGACGAGGCCGAGGAGACCGTCGGCAGCCTCCAGAGCCACGGCCACCAGCAGCTCTACTGGGTCGAGCGCCTCGAAGAGCGCTGAGCCGAAGCGGCGTCCCGGGACACCACTGCGGGCGGCTCCGGAGCGGGCGCCGGTGAGGAGCGCGCCCCGGCGTGCCCCGGCGCACAGGCCCGCACCGCGCTTCTCTCCTCGCTCTCGCCTCTCTGTCCCCTCCTCGGCTTCTCTGTCCCCTCCTCGGCTTCCCCGGCTTCCTCAACTTCCCTTGCTTCCGCTGCCGTTCCCGCCGCGGTTTCCTCTGCTGCTCGGCCGTCGGCGGACCTTCCTCGGCGCTCCGGCGAGCTTCTTCCGGTGCGGCGGCGAGCCGGTGCGGGCCCCGGTCTCGTGACGGGTGCCGGTCTCGTGACAGGTGCCGGTCTCGTAGGGTCCTGCCTGACGCGGGTTCCGGACGGCGAAGGCGGAGTGATGACGGTCCTGATCGACACGGTGGCGTGGGTGCGCGTGGAGAACGGCAGGATTCTCTGCGCCAGGCCCCGGGGAAAGGACGTCTTCTACATCCCCGGCGGCAAACGGGAGGGCGCGGAGAGTGATCTGGAGACCCTGCTCCGTGAGATCGAGGAGGAGCTGACCGTGCTCCTCGACCCGGCGAGCGCGCTGCACGTGGGCACGTACGAGGCCGAGGTGCCCGAGCTGCCCGGTGGTGCCGTGGTGCGTATGAGCTGCTACACCGCTGACTATCAGGGGAGGTTGGCGGTGAGCAGCGAGATCGAGGAGATGGCCTGGTTCTCGTACGCGGACCGCCCGCTGGTCCCGCCGGTCGACCAGCTGCTCTTCGACGACCTCAGGGCCGGTGGCGAATTGAGGTGAGCCGGTGCTCGGCGAGCGAGGCGGGGCGGGAGGGGGCGGGCCGGGCTTCCGGGCGGCCGGGCGGGTACCGCTCCCGGAAGTGCGGTACTGGCCGCTGGATACCGGGTATGTGCCCATTAACCCCATGAAACCGGACATGGGGGCTCGCTGGCCCGGGAAGTGATCGGCGTGACCGACTCCGAAGGCGACTGCGCCGAGTGGACCTTCTCGGCGGAGCCCGGCGCGGTGCGCACGGCCCGTGCCGCCGTCCGCGGCCAGCTGCGCACCTGGGCCCTGGACAGTGTCGGCGACACCGCGGCCCTGCTGGTGAGCGAACTGGTCACCAACTCGCTGCGGCACGCGCACGGCCCCATCGGGCTGCGTCTGGTGCGTCCGGCGGGGCTGCCTCACGTGCTGCTGGTCGAGGTCTCCGACCCGCTCCCGGACCCGCCCCGCGAACGCCGCGCCCACCCCGACGACGAGAGCGGGCGTGGTCTGCAACTGGTCGCGGCCTCCTCCCGCCGCTGGGGCACCCGGCCGGACCGGTCGGGCAAGACGGTCTGGTTCGAACTGGCGGTGCGGGCGCACGACCCGGCCGCACCGGCCGGTGACGGCGTCTCACCGGAGCGGAACGGCTCGGCCCCGTTTGGCCGCTCGAACCACACCGGTCACGCCGATCACGCCGGCCACCCCGGCCACCACGGCCCCGGCCGCTCCGGCGGTCCGACCGGCCCGGTGACGATCGCCCGTGACGAAGGGTGACGACGGATGCGGAGCGGGTCATCCGGGACGCCCCTCGCCGGCACTCGTGTGCGGCGGTTGTCCGCAGAGGGGTTCGACGGGGTGTTGCCTGGTTAGAAGACAGGTTGTGTTGTCACAGGAAGGATCGGGCCGGACCAGAATGCATCGGGATGCTCCTGTGATCGTGAACACCGTGTTGTGCGGCGCCGTAGTGCTGGATACTGCGGGCAGCCGCCCCCGGTGACCGGTGCCGGACGCGGTGAGCTGGAGGGGACGGTTCGCGTGAGCGAGATACCAGCGAAGGCCACGGAGTCCGAGGACCCGTCGGACGGCGCGAGGACGGGGACCGCGGGCGGCGGGGCCGTCGCGGGACCCGCGGGGGTCGAGGGTGTGCCGCCCGTGGACGCGATGTGGCAGAGCAGTCCGCCCGGCTCCATCTACGACTACATCAAGGTGGCGTCCTTCTCCATCGGCCCCGACGGGCACGTCGACCAGTGGAGCCTGCGCGCCGAGCAGTTGTTCGGCATTCCGGCCGAACGCGCCGTGGGGATGGACCCCATCGAGGCGTTCATCGACTCCGATCTGCGCGAGCAGGGCCAGCGCAAGATGGCCGAGATCCTCGACGGCCGGGAGTGGACCGGGGTCGTCCCGTTCCGCCTGCCCGAACCGGCCGGTGACGAGCCCCGCTCCCGTACGGAACACGGCGCGTTCACCGAGATCGGGACCGAGCTCGGGACCGAGAGCGCGATGGGGACCGGGGGCGCGCGCGGCGCGCGCGGTGCACGCGGGGCGGGAGACGCCCACGGCGCACGCGACGCGCACCGGCCGCGTGTCACGCGCGGCCTCGCCGAGGTGTACGTCATGCCGACCCGCACCGCCGAGGGCGACAAGGCCGCCGTCTGTATCGTCGTCGACGTCCGCACCCTGCGCAGCATCGAGACCGACCTCGCCGCCTCGCAGGCGATTTTCGGTCAGTCCCCGTTCGGATTCCTGCTGCTCGACCCCGATCTGCGGATCCGCCGCGCCAACCAGCGCTTCGCCGCCACCTTCGGCGGCAGCCCCGACGACCACCGCGGCAAGGGCGTCCACGACTATCTGCCCCGGGCCGAGGCCGACCGCGTCTCCGCCACCCTGCGCCGGGTCCTGGCGAGCGGCGAGTCCATCACGGACATGCACGTCACCGGCTTCGTCCCCGGCTCGGACCAGCGCCGCCACTGGTCCATCAACCTCTACCGCGTGCACAGCGGCAGCGGACGCCCCATCGGCATCGCCTGGCTCGGCACCGACATCACCGCCCGCCGGGCCGCCGCCCGCGAGGCCGCCGCGGCCCGCCGCAATCTCGCCCTCCTCAACGAGGCCGGTGCCCGCATCGGCAACTCCCTCGACCTGGAGACCACCGCCCGCGAACTCCTCGACGTCGTCGTCCCCGGCTTCTGCGACCTCGCCACCGTCGACCTGTACCAGGGCCTGCTGGCCGGCGACGAGACCCCGCCCGGACTCGCCGACGGCAGCGCCGAACTGCGCCGGGTCGCGTTCGCCAGCGCGGTCTCCGGCGCCCCGCTGTCCGCCACCGGCGCGCCCGTCGAACTGGGTGCCGTCCACCACTACGCCTTCAACTCGCGCTGCGCGCACGCCCTGCGCACGGCCCGCCCGCAGGTCGTGCCCGGCGAGGACGGCGGCCTGGTGCACTCCACGCTGGCCGTCCCGATGGTCGCCCACGACACCGTCGTAGGACTCGCGCAGTTCTCCCGGACCAAGGGCAGCGAGCCGTTCGGGGACCGCGACCGCGACCTCGCCGTGGAACTCGCCGCGCGCGCCGCCGTCTGCATCGACAACGCCCGCCTCTATCGGCGCGAGCACGAACGCGCGCTCATACTCCAGCGCTCCCTGCTGCCGCCCGGCGACCCGGAGGCGTCCGGCCTGGACATCGCCTGCCGCTATCTGCCCGGCAACGCGGCCACCGGCCGGCCCAGCGAGGTCGGCGGCGACTGGTTCGACGTCATCGAACTGCCCGGCCACCGCACCGCGCTCGTCGTCGGCGACGTGATGGGCCGCGGGCTGCGCGCCGCCGTCGCCATGGGCGAACTGCGCACCGCCGTACGCACCCTGGCGCTGCTCGACCTCGAACCGGCCGAGGTGCTCTCCCAGCTCGACGAGATCGCCCGCGGCCTCGGCGCACCCGGCGGGATCCAGCAGGCCACCCGCGCGGCCCGCCGCCCCCGCGAGGCCGACCTCTCCGAGGTCTACCTCGCGACCTGCGTCTACGCGGTCTACGACTCCGTCACGCGCCGCTGCACGTTCGCCAACGCGGGCCATCTGCCGCCGGTCCTGGTCGAACCGGGCGAGCAGGCGCTCATGCTCGACGTACCGCCCGGCCTGCCGCTCGGCGTCGGCGGCGAGCCCTTCGAGGAGGTGGAGGTCGAACTCCCCGAGGGCGCCCTGCTGGCCCTCTACACGGACGGCCTGGTCGAGTCCCGCGACCACCCGCTGGACGAGGGCCTCCAGGCGTTCGTCGGCGCGCTCACCGATCCGAACCTCCCCCTGGAGGACGTCTGCGACCACGTCCTCCACACGCTCGGCAGCCACCACGGCGAGGACGACATCGCCCTGCTCATGGCCCGCGTCCAGGGTCTGCCCGCCGACTCCGTGGGCGACTGGACGCTGCCCCGCGAGCCGCGCAGCGTCGGCCGGGCCCGCGAGTACGCCCGCACCCAGCTCCTCGCCTGGGACCTGGAGCCGCTGGTCGACACCACCGAACTGCTGGTCAGCGAACTGGTCACCAACGCGCTCCGGTACGGCGAGGGCGAGATCCGGCTGCGGCTGCTGCTGGACCGCACCCTGGTCTGCGAGGTCTGGGACTCCGGCCTCGTCCAGCCGCGCCGCCGCCGCGCCCGCGACACCGACGAGGGCGGCCGCGGCCTCCAGCTCGTCGGCCTGCTCAGCGCGGCCTGGGGCTCCCGCCGCACCCCCCGCGGCAAGACCGTCTGGTTCGAACTCCCGCTCCCGGACGGCGACACGCCCCTGACCGATCCGGCGGAAGCGCTGCTGAGCCTCTTCTGATGCTCTTCTGCCCCTCTTCCGGGCGGGCCCGGCCCGGTGGCCGGGCGCGGCACCGCGCGCCCGGCCGGGAACGCTCCGGTCAGCGCCGGGTGCCGCAGGTCGGGCAGAAGGCGCCCGACGCGGGCAGCTCACCGTTGCACGAGCCGCAGGTGTCCGGCTGCGCCACACGCAGCCCGCAGCCGGGGCAGAACGGCGTGCCGTGGGTCTCGGTACGGCACTGCGGACACACCAGCTGCCGGGGCGTGTTCACGTCGAAGCGCTGACCGGTCTGCTGACCGACGGCGTACGCACGGTCGCTGACCGCGTCGTTGAGCCCGCGCTGCTGCGCGGCGAGCGCCTCGGCGGCCGTGTCGGGGGCGCACTGGAGGCAGATGCCCTGCCCGGCGTTCCAGCAGCGGTCGCAGACGTGGTGCGTACAGCGCGGGCACCGGTTGAAGTGGTCCTGGGCGGTGGATATCGCCCGCTGGAACGCGGCGTCACGCGACTTGCCGTAACCGGCGCCCGCCAGCCCCTCGACCGCGCTGGACACGCTGCTTCCGGTCCGTCCGACCAGCCCCCACGCGGCGCTGACCCCCTTGTCGACCCAACTGGCCGCTCTGCCGCCCGTGTACGCCTCGAACGGCGAGCGCCAGGTGTCGTAGCAGCGCTGGCAGCTGAACTCGAACTGGAACCCCGCGCCCGTGCCGCGCTCCTCGCACAGGTCACGGTAGTTGTCGCTGAAGTAGATCTCGTCGCTCATGGCAGCCCTTTCCGGCCGTCGCACGACCGGGCCCCCGCCCGGCCGTCTCCCGCCCCGGCCGACACCCCCCTTGGCGTGACCGCGACGGCACCCATGGCTCTCAGCAGGGCATGGGCGTAGAACACTTTCCCATACGGCGCGGGGGCGGGTATCAGGAGTGCCCGGGGTACGAGACGACCGGGGTAGGGTCCGACGATGCCTTTCGACGACGAACCCGTCTTCCGACGAAGCAAGTTCGGCACGAACCGTTACGAGTACAACCCGGACAACCCTGTCGGCATGGCCCTGATCGTCCTCTCGCTGCTCGTCGCCGGTGTGGTGCTGCTGCTCATGCACGAACACGCCGGGCCGTTCGCCCGCCCCGCGGACCGGGAGACGTACACCCCGGCCCCCGCGGTCCCGTCGGCCCCGCCCGCGGACTCCTGGCAGCCCTGACCCACGCCATGTGTCCGGCGTCGGGCAGGAACGCGACAGCGACGATGAGGGGGACGGGGCGAGGGGGACGGTGCTGTCGCAGAGCTGCCAGCACCCCTTCCCGAGCACTGCTGGACTGATGGCGTATCACGCTGCCTCCACAGGACGGGACACCCACCATGCCCGCAACCACCACCGCCCCGGCCGACAGCCGCCCCGCGGCCCCCGGATCCCCGCTGCCGGGGTGGCCGGCCGTGATCGCGGTGACGCTCGGCCTCTTCGCCGTCGTCACCACCGAGATCCTGCCGATCGGCCTGCTGACCTCGATCGGAGCCGGCTTCACCGTCTCGGACGGCACGGCCGGGCTGACGATGACCATGCCCGGCTTCCTGGCCGCGCTCGCCGCCCCGCTGGTCACCGCGGCCACGGCACGCCTCGACCGGCGGCTGATGCTCTGCGCCTTCACGCTCCTGCTGGCCCTGGCGAACTTCCTCGCCGCCGCGGCACCCGACTACTGGCTGGTGCTGGTCTCCCGGATCATGGTCGGGATCACGATCGGCGGCTTCTGGTCGATCGGGGCGGGACTGGCGGAACGGTTCGTGCCGCCCGCCTCGGCGGGCAGGGCGACCGCCGTGATCTTCTCCGCCGTCCCGCTGGGATCCGTCCTCGGCGTGCCCCTGGGCACCCTCGTCGGAGACCTCTTCGGATGGCGGACGGCCTTCACGGCCCTGGGCGTCCTGTCCGGCGGCGTCCTGGCGATGCTGTTCCTGCTCCTGCCGCCGCTCCCGCCGGTCCGGGCGACCCGGCTGCGCGTCCTCGGCGGCCTGCTCCGCGGCCCCGGCACCCGGCGCGCGCTCCTGCTGACCTTCCTCGTCGTCCTGGCCCACTTCGGCGCCTACACCTACGTGACCCCGTTCCTGCACCAGGTCACCCACGCCACCGACGGCACGGTCACCGCGTTCCTGCTGCTCTACGGGGCCGCCGGCATCCTCGGCAACTTCCTCGGCGGCGCGTGGGCGCCCCGGCACCCCCGTGCCGTCCTCGGCACCGCGGCCGCCCTGATCGCCGCGTCGACCCTCCTGCTGCCGCTCCTGGGCCACGGCGAAACGGGCGCCGTGCTCCTCCTCCTGACCTGGGGCATCGCCTACGGAGCCGTCCCCGTCGCCTCCCGGTCCTGCTTCGCCGAGAGCACCCCGGACACCCCGGAGGCGGCATCGGTCCTCTTCACCGCCTCCTTCCAGGCGACGCTCTCCCTGGGCGCCCTGACCGGCGGAGCCACCCTCGACCGCACCTCCGCCCCCACACTCATGCTGCTGGGCGGCTGCACGGCGGCGCTGGCGGCCCTGGCGGCCCTGGCATCTCTGGCGGCGGGGACAGCGGGAGCGGCCCGCACCCGGCGGCGCGGCTGAATCAGAAGCACCGACACAGACGGCTCAGGTGCCGTACTCCCCGACCCAGGACCGCTTCAGCAGGGCCCGGGGGAGGTACTCGGACTCGACCTCGACGGGCAGGTCGGCGTCGTAGGCCATGCAGGCGACGGCGAGGGGCGCGAGGGCGACGAGCCCTTCGCCGCTCAGGGAACGGGCCTCGTTGGCCGTCCAGTACTCCTTGTGCCAGGTCAGGGCGTCGGTCAGGGCCGCGTTGAACTGCTCGGGCTCGCGGCGCAGATAGCGCTGGAACAGGTCGAGCGGCGGGTGGAGGATCTTCAGCATCAGCTCGGGACCGGCGATCGGGGCCCGTCGCGGGTCCGTCCCGTCGATCGCGGTGATGAGGGTGTCCCAGACGGCCCGGCGGCCGAACCAGAGGTGCTGGAGGGTCTCCACCCAGGCATAGACGTACTCGTCGAACTCCGCGCCCGAGGCGCGCAGGAAGGAGACCGGTACGTGGGCGAGCCGGTCGACCCGGTCGTTCTCCCGGCAGATCACCGCGAGGTAGAAGGAGGTCAGCCAGTTCCCGGGGTGCAGATGGTCCTGCGGCCCGGTCGCGGGGAGCTGCTTGACCTCGCCCCTGCTGCCGATCCGGCACGGCACCGGCCCCTCCTCCGCCGTACCGGAGGCGAACAGCGCGCTGCCGACCTGCATCGCGGTGACCCACGCCTCCCAGCTCGGGAACTCGGCGGCCCGCGGATCGGTCAGGCACCGCCACTTCGCGAGGGTGAGGGCGCTCGACAGGGCGTCGTAGCGGTCGTCCTCAGAGGTCTCGATGCCGTCGAGGATGTCCGCGGTGTTCTTGATGATCGGTGCCATGAGTTCCGTCGCGTTGCCGGTACGGAACTCATGGTGGTCGATACGGGTGGGGCGGCCGGAGATCTCCACGCGGGCGTTGCCTTCACCGCCACCGGGACAGGGCGGCTTCCGCCAGGTGCTGCTTTCGGCCATGGCGTCAGATTCCCTTCGTCAGACGGTGGATGGAATCGCGCACGATCGCTCGGTGACCGGAGCACGTGCGGCGGCTCGAACGCCGCCCACAGCTCGGCGTCGGCTTCCCACGGCTTCGGCCGAGCCGCCTTCGCACCTGCGGGTCACCGGTCTCGGAGTGATCCAGCCACCTCGGAGAACGGCCAGGAGACCGAGGGCGACGAGCGTTGTGCCGACGCATGGATCAGGTGGGGAATTCGCCGCACCAGTTCCGTCCGAGAAGAGCGAGCGGCAGGTACTCGGACTCGACCTCGATCGGAATGCCGCCGTCGTGCGCGATGCACGCCACAGCGAGGGGAGCGAGGGCGACGAAACCCGACGCTTGGGTAGCCCGGCTCTCCTCGCTCCAATACTCCTTGTGCCACTGAAGGGCTTGGGTGAGGGCAAGGTTGAAACCCTCGCGATCGCCGCGGACGAAACGGTGGAACATCTCCATCGGCGGGTACAGCAGCCTGTTCACCGTGTCCGGATCGGCGACCACCTGGGGGTCGGTGGCGTTGACCGCGGCGACCAGCTTCTGAACGAGGTCCTGGCCGCCGAGCCAGTAGGTCTGAAGGGATTCGATCCAGGCGTAATGGTGCTCCTCGAAGCGGGCACCGTTCTCGCGCAGCAGGGACACGGGCACCTGGCACAGTGCGGTGATCCGCTCCTTCTCCCGGCAGACCACGGCCAGGTAGAAGGCATTGATCCAGGAACCAGGGGTCACGTACCACTGCGCTCCCGTGGCCTTGAGCGTGCGCTCCTCATGCGCGATGCGGCACCGGACAGCATCCTCGGCCGTCGTGGCGGCGGCGAACACGGCGGAGCCGAGCTGCATCGCGGTCACCCAGGCGTCCCATGTGGGGAAGCTCGACGCCCGTGGATCCAGCAGACAGCGCGACATGGCCAGAATCAGTGCGGTCTGCTGGGCATCACCCAGATCGGTCGGGTCCTCCTCAAGACCGTCGACCAGCTCCTGCGTGTCCTCCTGGAGCATGGCGATGCCCTCTTCCGCGTTCCCGGTGGGGAACGGATGGCGGGGGATGTTCTCGACCAACGCGCTTCTCCTTGAGGGATGCCGACGTGTTGAACCCGCTGGCCGTCCTTCGCCTGCAAGGGGATCAAGGCACCCGACTACGGCTCGACCTCGCCCGCCCAGCCGAACTGTAGAAGTTCCATGGGCAGATACGGGGATTCCACGTCGATGGGGAAGCCGGCGTCACGAGCCATGCAAGCGAGTGCGAGCGGGGCCAGTGCCACCAGCCCGTCACTGCTCCGGGCACGTTCTTCGGAGGCGGTCCAGTATTCCTTGTGCCAGGTCACAGCATTGAGCAATGCCTCGTTGAATCGCTCGACCTCACGTCGCTGGTAGAGGTGAAAGAGCTCGAGCGGCGGGTACAGGATCTTGAGGAGGAGCTCCTTGTCGGCGATATGTGCGACGGCAGGGTCGCTTCCGGTGACTGCGGCTACCACCTTGTCCCACATGGTGTCCGCATGCCCCAGCCAGAAGCTCTGCAGAGCCGCCACCCAGTCGTACATGTACTCGTCGAATTGTGTGCCGGACTCCCGCAGGAACGACACGGGTACGCGTGCCAGCTGTTCCAGGCGGCTGTTCTCGCGGCAGATCGTGGCGAGGTACCAGGCGGTGACCCACGACCCCGCGTTCAGGTAGAACTGCGGGCCGGTGGCCGGAAGTTCTCTCACCTCGCCGTCGACGCCGATGCGGCAGGCCACCGGCCCCTCGGAAGCTGCCGCGGACGTGAAGATCGCGGAGCCGACCTGCATGGCTGTGACCCACGCCTCCCATGTCGCGAACTCCTCGACGTCCGGATCCTCCGCGCAGAGCGACTTGGCCACAGTCAGAGTGACCTCCAGAGCCCGAGCGCGTGACATCTCCGATCGCTCAAGGCGGTCGACCACGCGGTTCCTGCTGGCGACCATCGACGCCATGTTCTGTCGGACATCATCCACCGGCAGATCATGGCGAGGCACGTGCTGTACCACTGGGAATCTCCTGCCTTATATGTCGAGGTGCTCCAGTACAGCACCAGCGTAGGTCCCAGTGTTTTCGGTTGCCTGTACCAGCATGTACTGCAGCTTCCCCTCATCCAGGGCATCGAAGAGGGCGTCAGCGATTGCCGCGTCCTCGCCGCCTCGCTTCCACATCAACGTGAGAATCGTGTGAAGGTACGGCTTCGTGCCCTGTTTGACTCTCATGCCCTGAGCCACGTCACCGACACCATCGCGCCACTCCAGAGTCGCGGACGGCGCCTTGGACTCAACGACCGCATACCCTCCGTCGTCGTCCAATTTATACACGTCATCGAACATGTTGGCGCCATTGGGCGTCTTTGGAAGCTCGATCCGTTCGGCGTCCGGAAAAAGGTTCGGAATTACATGGTCCCGGGCTGCGGCTTCTCCGAGCCTCTCACCTAGCCTGCTGTTGTTCGGCTCACCCTGAAGCTGTTCGTCAAATGCTTTCTGCGCGTCGTCTAGAGCCTTCTCCGTCTCGATGGAAAGATTCTCGGAATGAGCCTTCTCCGCCCTTGAAAGCTCGATTCCTGCGAATCGATCCTTCGCTATCTTGTCGAGATCTGGCAGACGGTGGGCTTCGACCGTTTCACGGCCGAGCGGTGTCCTTCCGAACCTCGTTTCAGAGGGGCCATGGGGCATATCGTACTTGGCGATGAAGCTGCCATCGGGCATCTGCTTCAGAATCGGCAATTCGACGCCATCGACTATCTTGCGCTTGTTCAGTCGGTGGCCGCGGCTATCGTAATTCTCTTCGCGCCATTCCGGGTCGTGGTTGGCCTTCCAGACGTGTTCGTCCTGTAGCCGCTTCCGCTCCTCGATGGTCAGCTCGTGCTGATGGTCCTGGGAACCGTGGACAGTGCCCTCGTCTGTGCCGTGCCCAGGCGTGTCCGCGGTGTCACCCGCGCTGAGCCTGTCTTCAGGGAAAGCCGACTGGGCTCCCCCGGTCGACGGGGGCTCGTGATGGCCGCCGCCCGTGCCGTGGCCGTCCGAGCCTCCGCTGCCCCCGCTGTGTTCGCTGGCGGACGAGTTCTCGGGGTGGTGGCCGCCGCCCGTCGACGGTGTGTGGTCGTGGCCGTTGTGGAGCGGGTTGTCGAGTTCGTTGCGGGGCATGTGGTCGCCCGCGTGGCCGCCGGGGGTGTGGTCCGGGGTGGTGTCCCCGTGGTGCGGGGGAGCCAGGTCGTCGCCGGTGCGGCCGAGGTCGCCGAGGTGGGTGTCGAGGCTGTTGCCGAGGTGGAGGTGGTCGCCGGTGTGGGCGGCGGTTTCGGTGGCGGTGTGGGGAGCCGTGCCGACGAGGGCGGGTTCGCGGGTGGGGTGGGGAGTGTGGGGCAGGTCGGAGCCTGCCGGGCCCGTACCCGCTCCCGCTGCGGTGGCGGGGGGTTTGTGGAGTTCGTCGGCGTGGATGAGGACGTTGCCGTCGCCGTCGACGATGTGCCCGTCCGGGTGCCCGTACAGCGGACCCGTACCGTCCGGAGCCGGCAGGGGGTGGGCGCCGTCGTGGACGACGGGGACGTCGTCGGGGAGTTTGAAGGTGCCGTTCGGCAGTTTTGTGGCTCCCTCGGGGAGGGGGGTGCCCTCGGGGAGGTGGAAGCTGCCGTCGGGGAGCCGGAAGGCGTCCTTGGGGAGGGTGATCGCGTTCTCGGGGAGGGCCGGGATGTCGATCTTGCCGATGCCCTTCAGGGCCTTGGTGATGTCCC